>LOEZ01000070.1 GCA_001516055.1 Gracilibacter sp. BRH_c7a | reverse complement strand
GTCCATCCGTGGACTTGCCGCTCCTTGCCATCCATGGCACCGCGGCATTAGTCCATCCGTGGACGTCAAAAAAACGCCCTTATGTTTAAGGACGAATATTAATCGCGGTACCACCTTCATTGTTTAATGAATTCTCTTCGTAGTTGAGATATGCATTAAACCACTTTTAGTTTTTTAACGGGAACTAACCGGATCGGCCTACTATGAGAATACCATGGGTTTGATATTCTACTGTTCAGCAAATCACTCCGAGGTGATAATATTCTACCATACACTTCCAGGCTTCCACCGCATCCTGTTCGCTGTTAAGAGTTTTAAGGCAGATATCTTCCTCATCATAATATTAAACCAATATACTTTTCATAAAACCATATTAGTATTATATATAAAGTTGATAGAAAAGAAAAGTCCATCTTTTAATTGTCAGTATATACAAATATCCTCCAAGCGTTTTTTCCTTTGCGAGTTTGCCCATCCTGATCTAAGATTTTTATTTTACCTTCTCCCCTACAGGAAAGAATATCTCCAACCTTTACTTCTGCATCCGGCTTAAGAGCGGTTAGTCCATTAAGTAAGATAGTCACCTGTCTAATCTTCTCTTGAACTAAACCTCTGGAGAGTCCAAAACTGGCAGCCACTAAAGCATCTAAACGAAAAGAAGCTGATATTATCCTTTTCTCTACTCCTGAGACAGGTAGTATATTTACAGCTTCCTTACAAATCTCTACGTTAATTTTTTCTGATCCTGCACTATGCCAGTTTTGTAAGATATATTGCTTAATCTGATCAGTAACAGCGATTATAAATCCCTCTTCACTTTGACGGATATCACCAATTACTTCCCTTTCCAAGCCAAGTGACATTAATGACCCTAAAATGCTTCGATGACCAAGCTTCTTTGTCTTTTCACTGGAGATTGCCTGAAGAAGAACAATCTGAGCCTGTTCACAATAAAGGTTTTCTGGCTCCGTTGTTAGTACAAATCTAACTCTTTCCGAGTTTTCAAATCCACCCCACGCCAAAAAATTAACTGAACTTCCCTGAAGTACATCTTTTAGCCAAGAGGATATCCCAAGAGATAAAAATGGTGTCACCATTCTCTCTTTACTCTCAACAACACTGTTACAAAGATCAAGCAGATGAGCTGCTTCCATCCTTTTATCTTTATCGGTCCAATAACCGATGCTATTACGGTTAAACATGTCCTAGTATAAGAGACTCGCGATGCCGCCAAATAATGGACCAAGAACAAACGACCTGAAAAGAATAAGTGCCAGGATGGCAAACAATGGTGAGAAGTCAATCATGCCACCGATACGTATCGATCTAAAAGGTCTAAGTATAGGTTCAGTTATCTCGTAAATTGTTCTGATAATAAAATTACCAGTAGAATGAGGGAACCAAGATAAAATACTGCGGATAATAATCAACCACTGTAAAATCATTATTACCATATCTGCTACACGATAGATATACATTATTGTAGAAATCTTCATTACCTCCCTAGATGTATGTAATTAATTATTAATTTTTGGCCAGAGAATATCTCTCTCGTTCGTTCTGAAATTCAGTTCACCACTGATATCAACATTGTTAGGAACAAACAAAAATATTCCGTTACCCACTTTTTGCATATTTCCGCCTAAAGCATAGGTTGTCCCGCTAATAAAATCTACTATTCTCTGACAGAGATTTTCCCCGGTTTTTTCCAGATTAAGAATAACTGATTTTCTTGCTTTCAAATGTTCGGCAATCCCCTGTGCTTCTTCGAAAGACACTGGTTCTACTACTATTACCCTTACTTGTTTCTGAGTATGAATACTCACAACAGAGGCTGATTTCTTTTTGGAGGAATTCTCTCTAAACGCCAAGTCCCTAGAGAAGTTTTCTTTAGGCAGAGGTTCTCTTAGGACATCCTCCCTATTGTTTCGGTAGTTTTCTCCTCTTGGGGTATAAGCTTCTTCTAATTCGTTGTTTCCATATTCTTCTTCATTTTCATCATCACCGAAACCCATAATTCCAATAAACTTATCGAACAATCCAGCCAATTTTCTCCCCCCGTATCTATTTAGTTTGTAGAGATAACATTACCCAAATATTTTGCTGCCTATTCGCACTATAGTTGCACCTTCTTCAACAGCTAGTTCATAATCTTGGCTCATCCCCATAGAGAGGTGTTTCAGCTCTTCCTCATTCCCTACTCCCTGTCGGAGTAGATTATCTCTAAGCTCGCGGAGTTTTCTGAAATAACCTCTTGTTTCTTCTGGTTCAGCTTTGAGCGCACCTATGGTCATTAGTCCTGAAACTCTGACGTATGGAAAGTCTTTTGCTGACAATAAGAAATCTTTAACCTCTTCTATTTCTAATCCTGCTTTAGCCTGATCTCGCGCAACATTAACCTGGACTAAGGTCGGCCAAATAATTTGGTTTTTTTCTCCCTCACTATTTAGCTTCTCTAACAAGGAAAACCTGTCAAGCGAATGGATAAGAGTAACTCTTTCATTTAAATATTTGATCTTATTTGTTTGCAACCTGCCAATAATATGCCACTCACAATTTCCGGGCAGCAAGCTATGCTTTTGCATCCATTCCTGAACTCTATTCTCTCCAAAGTTTTTCTGCCCTGCTTTATAAGCTTCTTCTATTTTTTCCAAAGATACATTTTTGGAAACAACAACAAGTTGAATATTACTGGCTTCGCGGTCGGTTCTTTCCGCTGCTGCTTTTATTCGTATCAATACATCTTTAATATTTGTTTCGACGTTCATTATTTACTCCTGTGTCACTATTATCTTCTACATTTTACCTTAATTACCTGCTTTAGCAAAATTTATTTATATGAAATATCCCGCATCTATGACACATTAACAGTGAATATAACAAAATCTCTCTGATAAAGGTTTAATTTATACTTTTTGCTTAGGATTACTTATGACTTTATCACCTTCACGAATTCCCTGAACATTAGCAAAAGTTCCATTGTCATCCAAAACTTTAACTGACCTAAAACGAATCAACCCTTCTTCAGCCACATAGACACCTTGCTCTTCACCTTGAATAGCAAGGGCACTGGATGGAACAACCATACCTCTAGTCGGAGATTTAACAATCCAAGTAACAGCTCCGGTTCGCGCTTCTGTTGAACCTCTAACATATTGGGTAAACCTAATTATTGCTCCTTGGGGTTGCTGAACAACCTTCATAACCGTTCCATTATATTCATAATCTCCAACAATAACTCTTATTGTATCATCCTTAACCATCTCCGCACTATTGTCAAGATGTACAAACATCCAAGTTGGATAAAGATTATTTACTATTTTACCTATAGGGGAATGTTTACTGACTGGAACATTTTGATCTATAGAAAAAGTAACGGTATTTGAAATCTGGGTAAGCAGCCCATTTAAGTCCATATTCATCAAGTTTTCAGGCGTAATAATATGTTCCAAATTATCATAACTTGCATAAAACAAACCAGCATTCGGTGCCTGCAAAGTGATCTCTTCTTTCGTATCGCCATGATCAACTCCAGTGGGTATTATTTTGGCGATTACTTCTCCACGAGCAAACCTACGTCCTTCCTCTTGAGGAAGGATTACTTGACCCTCGGCCGGTGCGGTCAAGACAGACTCTGTATTAGCAAAAACAACCTCAACAATTTTCTCGTGTTTAACTAATCCTTGTTGGGCAGCTACTATATCATATCCGCCAAAAAATATATTAGCCCTAAAATTCCATAAAATTAAGACTAGAAAAAATAGTATTCCTAATATCACTAAAAAGCTTGGTCTTCTCCTTGCTGTCTTAGGCATTAATTCTAAGATACCTCCAAAGTGCATGGTAAATAGCATCTAAAGGTAGTCCCTTCACCTATTTCTGAAGAAACTTCTATACTCCCTCCGCTACCCTCAATGATATGTTTAACAATGCTTAGTCCTAACCCTGTACCCCCAATATCTCGGGAACGGGCTTTATCTACTCTGTAAAATCTTTCAAATATTCTAGCCTGGCTCTCTTGAGGAATTCCACAGCCAGTATCACTTATTTCTACTATAACATTCTTTTCTCCTGCTAAACAATTTAACTTAATCTGGCCTTCTGAGGTATATTTAATCGCATTTTCCATTAAATTAAGCAATACTTGACTTAAGAGATCTTCGCTGATGAATACATATGGTAAATCAGCAGGTATTTGAACTTCTATATTTAACCCTTTGGCCTGAGCATAAGATTCAATCACCGGTTTTATCTTTTCATAAGCATTCTGGACAAAACTAAAACGCTTTGATCTATTCTTTGATTCCTTCTGTGGTTTACTCTCAATCCTTGACAAGGCTAGCAGATCATCAATGATTCCTTGAAGCCGAAGACTCTCCTTTTGAATAACTTTCAAAAACCGATCTCTGACTTCCTTATCATCCCCTGCACCATCTATCAAAGTTTCGACAAAACCTTTTATCGAAGTAAGAGGAGTCATAAGTTCGTGAGAAACATTCGCTACGAACTCTGTTCTTAGCCTTTCTAACCTACGTAATTCCGTGACATCCCGAAAAACAAGTACTGACCTTACTGCAAAATCCTCCTCATCAAGTACACTTACCCAAACGCTAAAGATTCTTTCACGAAAGGGTAGCTCAAGCTTACTTTTCTGTTTGTCCTTAAGTGCTGATTCAATTAATAATTCCAAGTCATGGTTTCTTAATAAGCTCATTAGAGGTTTATTCTCAAGCATCTTTTGATTTCTCCCAAACATCTCTTCGATGGCGGAGTTAACTAGAATTATTTTTCCTAGGCGATCAAGCAGGATTACTCCTTCTTTAATGCCTGAAAGAATGGTTTGAATCGTAATAGCCTCTTGTTTCTCCCTCTTGATTATTCCTTGGTTGTGTTTAGCTAATTGGTTTAACTCATTTTCGATTTTCCCCAGTTCATCTTTTTCTAAAGGAGAAATCTCAAACTTATAATGACCTTTGACGATCATTCCTATTTTGGTGTTGATACCATCCATCCTCTTAGCAAGTTTATCTGCGTATAGATACATTATCATCCCCGAAAAAAGGACAAGAGGAATGAGGAGTTCCCAGCCATAATACACTCCAGTTAACTCGTATCTATTAATTAGATAAAAGAGAACAAAAGACGCACTTGCTAAAAGAATAGCAATAATAGTTAATTTGGCTCTGATATTCATAATGACTTTCCTTGGAACCTATATCCAATTCCTCGTAAGGTCTCTATGTATTCCGGATTAGAAGGATCCTTTTCAATCTTTTGACGTAAATGTCGGACATGGACATCCACTGTACGCGTATCCCCAGGATATTCATATCCCCATATTTTTTCCAGTAAGTCGTCCCTGTTATAAACTTTTCCAGGATGAGTAGCCAATAAACGTAACAGTTCAAATTCTTTGGGTGTGAAATCTACTTCCTCATCTCTTACTCTGATGCTAAATGAGTTCAAGTCGATAACTAAATCTCCTTTAACAATAATATTTTCGTCTTGATCAAGGCTTGTCCTTCGTAATCGAACTTTGATACGTGCAATTAATTCTCTGACTCCAAAGGGCTTGGTGACATAATCGTCAGCACCTAATTCCAGTCCGACTACTTTATCTATCTCTTCTCCTTTGGCTGTTAACATTATTATGGGAATCCTAGCTAAAGAAGGATCCTGACGCATCTTACGACATACTTCCAAGCCATTTATTCCTGGAAGCATCAAATCAAGAATAACAAGATCATATTTGTTTTTATTCATAAAGTTTAGAGCTTGTTCCCCATCTGCGGCACTGGTAGTTTTATACCCTTCTTTTTCCAGATTGTATTTCAGCAATTCTCTAATAGCGACCTCATCATCGACTATAAGGATAGATTCCATCTTTAAAACTCCTTCCTCTTCCGAATAAACGCTCCCATCCTCCCTGTGAGCCCATCTCTTCTATAAGAGAAGAATAAGTTAGGATTACAGGCTGTGCAAAGATCAGAAATTACGATGTTTTCATTAGGTACACCTTCAGAAATAAGCACTTCTTTATTCGCTTCAGCCAAATTCAATTTATATTTATCTTGGTGTTGTTGCAAGATGTGAGGGTTATGAAAGCTCTTAAAAAATGAAGCTACATTAACATCTACCTCGTAACAGCATTCTTTTATACAAGGTCCAATCCCTACTAGAGTGTCCTCAACTAATCCTCCGGCTAATTTGATTTCCTGGATGGCCTTAGAGGCAATCTTGTTAGCTGTACCCTTCCAGCCAGCATGGGCAATCCCTACAATCCCAATCTCTGGGTTGAAGAAATAAAGAGGTACACAATCTGCATAAAAACTTAGCATACCTATACTCTCTTGAGTAAGCAAGCCATCACATTGAGAAAAAGCCGTAGCTATGTCTTTCATCCCACGGCCCTTATCCTTATTCAGCACTATATTTATTTCTGTTCCATGTACCTGTTGGGCTGTAACACAATTTTCGCTTTCCATATCAAATTCTGCAAGAAAAATATTTCTATTTCTGAGAACATCTTCTTCATTATCATTTACATGCAAAGCCAAATTTAGAGCTAAGTAAGGTTCTTTGCTTTCCCCTCCTCCTCTGGTAGAGAATCCTACTGTGACTCCTTGCTCCAACCATTCAGGGATTGTTAAGTATAAAAGCTTCTTACCCGTTTTCCAAGTCCATTTCATTAAGCCTACCTCATTTGAGATTGTTACTAAAGTAATATTCTTATCTATTAATATCATAAAAACTAGTTTTTATCTCTATTATATTTATAATATCGTAAAAACTAATTTTTTTTTTAATATTAACCGAAAATTAATCAAAGTTTAATTTCTCTGCCATCAACCAGGATGACATCTACCCCAATCTTTATCACCTTATCCCAAGGTATGAATACATCATTATCTCTTCCGCCACCAAAGAAACCTTTACCTCTTGAAGCTACGAGAATTACTATCCCTTTTATAAAGCCCTTCTCCAGATCAAGATCTAAGTCAATCATTGGACCTAAGCGTCTTCCATCCTCGATGTTGATAATATCCAGTAACCGTAATTCGGAGACTCTCATAGTAAAGACCTCCTCTCCCTACATAATATGAGGAGGTCTGATAATAATGAATCTATCCGTCAGATTTTTATAGGTAATTAGATATGCAATGTACGAATATCTAAAATGTTAATCTCTGACTTTGCATCACTTACACGTGTTTGCGCATGTGCTTGAGAGCTGCCTTCTCTAGGCGAGAGACTTGGGCCTGGGAGATACCAATTTCTTCAGCTACTTCCATCTGGGTCTTTCCTTGGAAAAATCTTAAAGAAACAATCTTTTTCTCCCGTTCCCCTAATTTACCCATTCCTTCGTGGATAGCGATTGACTCCAGCCATAATTTATCAGATTGCTTATCATCCCCTATCTGGTCCATAACGAAGATGGGATCTCCACCATCATGATAAATGGGTTCAAATAAAGAAACAGGCTCCTGAATAGCATCCAAGGCAAATATTACATCTTCATGAGGAATTTCAAGTTTAGCAGCAATCTCAGTAATAGTTGGTTCACGTGAGCACTCTACAGCTAGTTTATCTCTGATTTGCAGTGCTTTATAAGCAATATCTCGCAGGGATCTGCTAACCCTGATAGGATTATTATCTCGTAAATAACGTCTTATCTCTCCGATTATCATAGGAACCGCATAAGTAGAGAACTTAACATTCTGTCCCAAATCAAAATTGTCTATAGCCTTCATCAGACCTATACAACCTACTTGGAACAGATCATCTACATGTTCTCCTCTGTTACTAAACCTCTGAATCACACTTAGAACCAAACGAAGATTTCCTCTCACAAGTTCTTCTCTGGCACTTAACTCACCAGCTTGAAGTGTTATGAATAATTGTTTCATCTTAGTACCACTTAAGACGGGTAGCTTGGAAGTGTTAACTCCACATATCTCTACTTTGTTTAATACCATTGTGAAATACCCTCCATGTGGTTGTTTCTCTGGAGAGTATTCCCTGTCTCAAGACAAGTTATTCCAATATTGGATCTTTTGCTTATTCTAAGCGAACAAATTCTTTCCTTAAGCGCCTAATAATCCTCTTTTCTAACCTGGAGATGTATGATTGAGAAATCCCTAAACGATCGGCAACTTCTTTTTGGGTTTTTTCGTCTACCCCGCCCATCCCGAATCTTAATTCCATTATCAGTTTTTCTCTATCAGTAAGATTAGCCATAGCCTGGGATAAAAGTTGTCTATCTACCTCTTCCTCAATTGGTCTAGAAATAATATCATTCTCAGTCCCCAGCACATCAGAAAGCAGGAGTTCATTACCATCCCAATCAATATTCAAGGGTTCATCCAAAGAAACTTCTGATCTAATCTTATTATTCCTGCGTAAATACATAAGTATTTCATTCTCGATACAGCGTGAAGCATAAGTTGCCAGTTTAATTTTCTTGACAGGATCAAAAGTGTTCACAGCCTTTATAAGGCCAATTGTTCCGATGGAGACCAAATCTTCAATCCCGATTCCAGTGTTCTCAAACTTGCGAGAAATATATACAACGAGTCGAAGATTGCGTTCTATCAAAGTGTCTTTGACCGAATAATCACCGTGCTCCAGGCGATTAATTAAGAACTCTTCTTCATCAAGACTTAAAGGCGGTGGCAGTGCTTCACTACTGCCTACATAAAAGATTTCTCTTACTCTATAGAATTTTAGGAGTAGAAACGAAATTATTTTTTTTATTATGTAGGTAAGCTTTTTAAATTCACTCATGAGGCTATCTCCTCCTTGTTGACAGGTTTCTGGATTTGTTCAGGGTGTAATAGTGCTTGGAACCTATGTTCACTATTAAGTACCTGTTCTACAAGAGCCACTGTAATCGGTTGTTCTTCCCATATACTTCCCCCTTGACTAATTTTAACTTTACCAAGACGAATACCTAGTAGCCAGCTTTGACCATTTACTCCCTTAGCTGAGATGAATACTATCTTTTGCAAATAATATTCATCACTTTTCCAGAGAATAGACCATGGATTAGGGTTCTCCTTCCATGGAAGTTGAAGGAATTCTAAGATTTTCTCTGGTAATATCTCTCGTGCGGTTCGTTCTTCCAAGAGCATGACAGGTGCTCCTGTTAAGGGATCTCGTAAGTCATTCCCCGTATCTAGAAGTGCTTTAATAGTAAGGGACTTACCTTCTTCAAAGGAAATCTCTGCATCAAAAATCACGCTGTCAAGGAATTGATTATTCTTAGATGATTTTTCCCATATTCTATAGCCACCAATTAATATCAGGGAAGCTAAGGGTAAAATCCAAAATGTATAAAAACTATTGATTCCTGAGATACCAAGCCAACCTAAGAGTGCATAAAACAGTCCGCCACAGATAGCAGCCAAGAGGCTAAAATATAATATTCCTTTAGCTAAATCCCAAAAATTCTTACTCCTTAAAGTTATTGCTACCATCCCTATAGGGACGAGTACCTTAGAAATTAACGTAAGGATTGGATATTGGAATATTATTACAAAAATAGGTAAGCTACCGATAACTACCCCTGCGCAAAGATTGAGAGGATATACTTTTCTACGCAACAGATGGGCAGTAAATAAGAGCAGAAAAGCATCCATCACTGCATTAATTATTAGGGTGATATCCAGGTAAATCATACCTGTTAATCCTTTCAAATCTATCTAATTCTCATTCTCAAATTATACCCTGCATGTCATATGAATCCTGTCGCTTTAAGATAGCTGGAACACCGATTTTTTGGAAAAGATTAAAAGCATTATGTTGTATCTTTGTTTTTTGTGGCACATAAAAAAGTACCGGCTCTTGGCCGGTACTTTTCAGGCAACATGCATATTGATTTCTCTAACTTATTGTCTTCGATATTTCAAGAAGTTAGGGATGTCAACGACGTCTTGAAAAAGGTCTCCACCTTTGTTTCCTAAAGATTCAACTTGATTGGTGGTCTTAGTCTTTTTGAAAATATTATTTCTTTGTTCAAATCCGGTAGCTATAACCGTAACCCTAAGGTCATCCTTAAGACTTTCATCAATTACCGCACCGAAAATAATATTAGCCTCTTGATCGGCAGCATCACCTACAACCTCCGAGGCTTCATTTACTTCTAAGAGGGTAAGATTAGGTCCGCCAGTAATGTTTAATAACACTCCTTTAGCACCCTCAATAGAAGTCTCAAGAAGAGGGCTAGAGATCGCTCTCTTAGCAGCTTCAATCGCTCTGTTCTCACCAGCAGCCTGTCCAATCCCCATCAGAGCAGAACCCGTGTCAGCCATAATTGTTTTTACATCAGCAAAGTCCAAGTTAATTAAACCAGGTATAGTTATTAGGTTAGATATCCCTTGTACTCCCTGAAGCAAAACATCATCGGCTATTTTAAAAGCCTCCTGGACTGTAGTGTGTTTATCTACCACCTGAAGCAGCCTATCATTAGGTATGGTAATAAGGGTATCAACCTTATCTTTAAGTTCCAGAATCCCTCTTTCAGCCTGCATCGCTCTTTTTCTACCTTCGAAAGAAAAAGGTCTCGTGACCACTCCAACTGTGAGTGCCCCAATTTCCTTAGCAATCTCGGCTACCACCGGAGCCGCACCGGTTCCTGTTCCTCCGCCCATACCTGCAGCTACAAATACCATATCTGCTCCCATCAATGCTTGAGCTATTTCATCACGGCTTTCTTCAGCAGCACTATGTCCTATTTCTGGATTAGCACCTGCTCCAAGCCCTTTTGTTAGTTTCATACCTATCTGTATTTTTTCAGCAGCTCTTGACATTTGAAGTGCCTGAGCATCTGTATTAATACCAATAAACTCAACACCTTTAAGACCTGCAGATATCATCCTATTAACAGCGTTGTTCCCTCCGCCACCTACTCCGATTACTTTAATTCTGGCGAATTGATTATCATCATTATCAAATTCTAGCATTTTCCTCCTGCCTCCTTCTAAATCTTCATCTATGATATGATTAATACTGCAAACCATTTTAATACTTTCTAGGTCAAATGTATTTACTCCTTCTTTTTTACATTCTCATTCCCTAGAATTTGTTTATTAATAACATGCCTGCGGATGATACTTATATTCTGGAATAACCTTGTACCAAAGGCAACAACTGCTGCAAGATAAAGGTCAACTCCTATCCTATCGCCAATGAAGGCAAGAAAACCAGCCATAAGAATATTCACAAAGAAACCACTTAGGAAAACAGTATTATCAAAATAGTCTTCTTGGTAAGCTCTGATTCCGCCCATAACGGAATCGAAAGCAACTAGAATTGCCACAGAAAAATACTTGGCATATTCTACCGGAATAGAAAAAGGACTTAAAAAACCTATAGCTAATCCTAGTACTAAACCAAAAATAGGTAACAACCACATTTTATTTCCTCCGCTAACGTCCCAAGACGGGCTTTCCTGCTGTTAGATCAATATACTTGATAGATTTCTCAATGGACTTGTATTCTTCGTTATATATTAGTTCGTTAAGTAAGTTGAGTTTTCCTGCATATTCCTCGTCATGGCCAAGTCTTACTTCCATACCAGTGTTAAGGAACAAAAAGACTTGACCTACTTCATTAATATTAACTTCTCCAATTAGAGGAATCATACTCGGAGAAGCTTGTCCTAATAATAAAAGGACTTTATCCAATTGTTTGCTTACAAGCTTTTGTCCTGGTCCGATGGTGTCTGGAACCACAACTCCAGTCACCACCGGGCTACCTGTTTTAGGCCATGTTTCATGAAAACGCAGTATTGTTCCTTCTTTATCGACTTCCACAACACCATCTTCATTCAGAATTAACGCTACTGGAATACGCTCTTGAATATCAACAACCAGTGTTAACGGTAATTCTTTTCTAACTGCTGCTTCATTTACAAGTGGATGTAGCTTAACTCTCTGAGCAAGTGCTTTCGTATCTGTCAGAAAAAGGTTTTGTCCCTTTACTGTTCCTAACAGTTTTACTATTTCTTCTTCAGCAACATTTTCCAAACCTTCGATTCGTACTTCTTGTAACATAAAAAAGTCTGATTTTGTAAACATAAAAAGACCTACCGCCAGGAGGCAAATTAATGCGGCTATATAAATAAAAGAAGTATTGGCTTTGATTTGGGACAATTCCCCTCTCTCCTACCTTCACGTACGCAGTAAGCGTCCGTATATGTACTTGAACAACGGTCGCTAACTTCCTAATTTGTTCGACTAAGCCAAACAAGTTGGCAAGTTTCTCTTTATTTTACAATAATAAATAATCAGCATGCAAATATTATTTTTCTGATGTTCTGACTACTCTTTGTAACTTTGCTCCTAAAGCACGATATTTATGCTCCAAGTTCTCATATCCTCTATCTATATAATTAACCCTTTCTAAGACAGTTCCTTCCTCTGCAGCCAAAGCTGCTAAGAAAAGGGCAGCACCTGCTCTAAGATCGGTGGCTTCCACAAATGCTCCTTCTAAAGTTGATACACCACAGATTATTGCTGTTCGTCCCTCGATAATGACCTTAGCCCCCATCCTTCTGAGCTCTGCGATATGCTGAAATCTATTTTCAAAGATTGTTTCCGTGATTATGCTCGTACCTTCAGCAATCGTGAGTAGAGCTAAAAACTGGGGCTGCATATCTGTTGGAAACCCTGGGTAAGCTAATGTCTTTACCTCCATGGCCTTTATCTTGCCACTATGACGTACCCTAACACTATCACCGTTAGAAGTGATATCTGCTCCAGCTTGTCGTAATTTGGCTATGATTGGACTAACATGTTCCGGAATTACATTGTCCACAACTATATCTCCGCCGGTCATTACAGCTGCTACCATATGGGTGCCTGCTTCTATCCTATCGGGGATAACAGTATGTTCGACACTCTTTAACTTTTTGACACCATCAATTCGTATGACATGTGTCCCAGCTCCCCTAACCTTCCCACCCATTTTATTTAGAAGGTTTTGCAAATCCACTATTTCTGGTTCCCTAGCTGCATTACGAATAACCGTGATACCTTCGGCTTTAACTGCAGCCATCATTATATTCTCGGTAGCACCGACACTTGGAATATCTAAGTATACCTCACCACCAATGAGTTTATCAGCCCGGGCTTCGATATAGCCATGCTTTTCTTCAACTCTGACTCCTAATTCTAAAAGCCCTTTGATGTGCTGATCCATAGGCCTACTTCCTATAGCACATCCTCCAGGCCTGGATATCTTAACTTTTCCTTCTCTGGCTATCATTGGTCCTAGGATAAGATTCGAAGCTCTCATCTTTCGCATAAGCTCCTCATTCACTGTCCATTCAACAAGAGAAGTAGTATCAATCATCATTTCAGAATTTTTAAATTCTACTTGGCAACCTAAACTTTTTAGAACCTCACCCATGTTTCTGATATCACTAAGGTTAGGAATTCCTTGAATCACAGTTATTCCATCAGCTAGTATTGCTGCTGCCATCAAAGGAAGGGACGCATTTTTAGCACCGCTTGTTTTAATATGCCCTTCTAATTTTTGTTTACCTGTGATGACATAACGATCCATCGTCATGCCTTCTCCCCCTTTTGTCTAGCTATTACTATTAGCTATTAACTATCTTTACCTCTGTCTCCAACACTAACCCGTATTTATCTTTGATATCCTGTTGGACTATACTGATAAGCTCTAACACATCATCTGCCTTGGCATTTCCCTTATTGATGATAAAATTTGCATGTTTCTCGGATACTTCGGCCTCTCCTAGTCTATACCCTTTCCATCCTGCCTGTTCGATTAGTTGCCCTGCAGAATGTCCTGGTGGGTTACGGAATATACTTCCAGCATTAGGATATTCTAAAGGTTGTGTTTGTCGTCTTTTATACTTCAGGGTTTTCATCTTCTCTCGAATATCTGAACTTTTGCCTCCTGCCTTTAGTCTGATTGTGCTCTCCAAAACCCAGTAACCATTTTGAACTAGGGAACTATCCCTATAAGAGAATTTTATTTCCTCACCATTAAGTTCTAGGATCTTCCCTTCAGCTGTCAGAACCTTGACTTCCTCAACTAGATTCCCAATCTCGCCACCGTGTGCCCCTGCATTTATTGCTATCCCTGCACCAATGGTACCTGGTATCCCACATGCAAATTCTAAACCCTGCAGCCCTCTAAGAGCTGCCTCCGAAGCAAGTCTAATAAGTGAATATCCTGCTCCTACTTGAACTCTATCTTCCTGCCAATTAATACTATCAATCTTGGTAGTCACGATAACCATACCCCGAAGTCCTTTATCTGGAAGCAGAACATTAGAGCCGCGTCCTAAAAGAACAATGGGTAGGGAATTCTGCTGACACCAATTGAGCATATCCAATAATTCATTGCTATTTTCTGGCCAGAATACAGTTTCAGCCTGACCACCGATTCTCCACGTATTCAGCTTTTTTAGAGAGTAGTCTTTTTCAAGCCTGCCCTTAACTTGAGGTAAGTTCAATATGTTCACTCCAGCCTGTTAAGATGTTTGTTTCTATGTATATATATAACCCCCTTCCTCTACTGCATATGTTATGCAACTATAGCTTGCAGTGTGAGAGGAAGGTTTCATAGACAGCTTCCAATAAAGATATATATCTTTGATTAGGATTATCTACTATTTCCAAGCGGTTCTTAAACAGATCTCCACTATACAATCGAGTGCTCCTGGTTGAAGCACATTCTTTGTTTTGGCACTCATTTCTTCCAATACAAATGGATTAAACACTACTTTCATTAGCTCATCCCAAAGAATCGAACCATTCAATTCCTTATCGAGAATTACCTTAGCCGCACCTTTTTCTTCAAAGGCACGAGCATTATATTCTTGATGGTTATCTGAGGCATGAGGATACGGAATGAGAATACTAGCTACACCTGCGGTAGAAAGCTCCGCTAAAGTAACAGCTCCAGCCCGACAAATACAAAGATCTGAACAAGCGAGTGCCTGAGGCATATTATTGATATACTCTCTCACTACCCAATTACTTCTTTGATATCTTATTCCGCTTGCTTCCAGTTCATCAATTATTGTTTGATAGGTGGCTGAACCTGTTCCCCATATAACCTGAATTTCCGGATATTTTTCTAACTGAAGCAGAATATGTATCATAGCTTTGTTGATACTTAAAGCGCCACGGCTGCCTCCAGTAACTAATAGGGTTTTTTTCTGGGGATCGATATTAAATTCCTTAGCTGCAGTCTTTCTATCAATCTTGCCAATATCCTCTCGGACAGGAAGACCAACTACTTCGGTTTTATCTCTTGGTAGAAATGATTCACTTTCTGGAAATGATAACATGACTTTCTTCACCATCCGAGCCAAGAACCTGTTTGTTTTGCCCGGAAAAACATTTTGCTCATGAAGCAAGGTTGGAATGCCAAAAATTGCTGCAGCCAGAACCACAGGGCCTGAGACATATCCTCCTGTTCCCAGAACAAGATCAGGTCTAAAATCTTTTAGAATTTTTTTTGTTTCCCAAAGAGCCCGTAGATTAAGGCCCACAGTTCTGACTGTTTCCACTCCTATTTTCTTGGATAGTCCCTTACCGGAAATTCCCTGGAATTCTATTTCATTTTCCGGGACTAGCCTTGATTCCATTCCATCTCTAGTGCCAACATAGAGAACATGAATATCATTTATTCTTTCCTCGAGTCTTTTGGCAACAGCCATAGCAGGATAAATATGTCCTCCGGTCCCACCGCCGGTTACTATGACACGCATTAAATGACCTCCTCAGTCTTGCTCCTGTATCTAGAGATATTGAGTAACAATCCTACCCCGATCATGGTGAAAACCAATGAGGTTCCTCCATAACTAAGGAATGGTAGGGTGATACCTGTAACGGGAAGAACTCCTGTTACTACACCCATATTAACCATGGCCTGAATACCTATTAATGAGGTTAGCCCCACAGCGAATAGTCCAAGAAAGTTGTCAGAAACATTAATCGCTATTCTGAATCCCCGCCAAATTATTAAGAAGAAAAGCATAACCACTAGTGTTGCCCCAATAAAGCCAAACTCCTCCCCAATCATAGCAAAAATGAAATCCGTGTGGTTTTCAGGCAAATAAAGAAACTTTTGTCTGCTTTGACCGAATCCTAAACCAAACAAACCACCTGGACCCAAAGCTAATAGAGATTGGATGCTCTGGTAACCTTTACCAGATGGATCAGCCCAAGGATCGAGAAATGCAAATATTCTTCGCATCCTGTAAGGTGCTGCCACTATAGCTCCTACAACCATTGCCAGCCCTGCCGTCCCCAGGGCCGTCATATGCCATATCTTGGCCCCAGCGGCGATAAGCATGAAAAAAGTTGTAGCTGCAATCACGAGAGTCGTCCCCAGATCAGGTTGGAGCATAATGAGCATACATATAATCCCCAACAATGCTAAACAGGGTAATAAACCCTTGTGAAAAGACTGGATATTTCGAGGATTTGTTGCTAATATCCTTGCCATTATAAGTACCATTGCCAGTTTAATTACTTCCGATGGTTGAATAGATAAAGGTCCTAAACCTATCCAACGGGTAGCTCCATTGACAGTTCTGCCTAATCCCGGAATCTTAACAATTATCAGAAGGATTATGGCAACGTACAGAATTGGCTTTGCCCATTTATACAATTTCCGCAGATCTAGTAAAAGAGCCACTGTCATCGCTGCTAGTCCGAGAAAGACCCAGACTACTTCCATTTTTAAGTAATGATACGGGTCATCAAAATATAAGTAACCTTTAACTGCACTCGAACTGTATGACATTAAAAGACCGATTAACAAAAGGGCAATAATAGCTCCTAGCAGCACACCATCTACTTGACGATATTTTTTAATCATCTAGCTTCCCCCTTTAAAAAACATTAGGGTTCGCTATAATGATTACGCACTAATCGGCTAAACAATTCCCCTCTTTCTTCATAACTTTTAAACATATCCCAACTTGTACAAGCCGGAGACAACAGCACAACATCACCAGACTGTGCTTCTTCTATGGCTTTCTGCACACTGTCTTCAAAAGTATTCGCTCTAATAATTCTTTTAACATCTAGTTCTTTTGCTTTCTCTTCTAACTCTTGGGCTGCTTCACCCACCAAAATCAAACTCTTGACTTTTTCACGAACTTCAATCATAAATTCTGTCATGTCCAAACCTTTATTCTTGCCTCCGGCAATCAAGACGATAGGTTCTTGGTACGATTGTAGAGCCTTAATAGAAGAATCAGGGTTAGTGCCTTTGGAATCATTAATAAATAGAATATCTTGGAACTTTCCCACAATCTCCTGCCTATGTTTGACAGGAGCGAAATCTCGGAGGATAGTTCCTAGTTCATTAACTTTCATCCCAAGTTCAAGTGCCACTGCTATAGCGGCCATAGCATTTTGCAGGTTGTGATTTCCTTTAAGCAGAAGATTATCTCTATGGATAATCTTAGTAGTCTGTTCTAGTGTTTTAAGCACAATAGTATCATTTTCCAGACAAATTCCTGTAGGTAACTCGCTTGAAAGACTAAAGAAAATTATTCTTGCTTTGGTTGCAGGTACGAACCCTTTTACAAGATCATCATCCCAGTTTAAAACCGCTAGGTCTTCCTTGGTTTGATTCTCGAGGATTCGAGCTTTAGCTGCGATATAATTCTCCATCGTGCCATGTCGATCTAGATGATCAGGAGTAATATTGAGCATTACAGCAATATTTACTCTTAATCTATCAATCAATTCCAACTGAAAACTGGATAATTCAGCTACAACAATACCTCGATTATTAAGATAATCAACTTGTCCACTAAGAGCAACTCCGATATTACCTGCCACTATGGTATCTCTACCTGTCCCTTTAGCCAGTTCTCCTATCAACGTGGTAGTTGTGGTCTTGCCATTGCTGCCCGTAACACCTATAACTAAAGCGTGTGAATCTCTTAGGGCTAGTTCAACCTCTCCCCAGAGCGGAATCCCCCTGCGTCGGGCTTCAACGATAAAAGAAATAGTAGGGGGTACTCCCGGCGAGAGAACAAGCAGTTCAGGCTTGACCTGAGCTAGGTCTGGTTCTTTTTCCAATATAAGCTGACTATCATTAAGTCCCAATTCTTCTATCCCTGTAAGCTTAGCCTTAGGTTGCATATCAGTCAGGAAGACTTCGGCTTTCATCTTCAATAACTTGCTAGCTGCAGCACGTCCACTTAGCCCCCCACCAACTACAAGTACCCTTTTTCCTTCTAAATTCATATTCTTCCTCCTTACCTCACCATAAGAGCAAAAGAAATAACCCCTAAGAATGCAGCAATTGCTGCGGCTGTCCAGAATACCGTTACTACTTTTCTCTCAGACCAACCGCCTAATTCAAAATGATGATGTAAAGGACTCATGCGAAAGATTCTTTTGCCTCTTGTCTGAAAAGAAATTACTTGGATAATGACTGAAAAAGTTTCCACGACGTAAACTCCTCCAAGAATAATCAAAACAAGTTCACTTTTGCTAAGTACAGCAAGTCCTGCTAAAGCTCCACCTAAGGCCAGTGAACCACAGTCACCCATAAATACTCTGGCAGGATGGAGGTTGAAACGTAAAAAGCCAAGACACCCTCCTGTAAGGGCCGCTGCAAAGATCGCCAGATCACTGGAGTTGATAGCTATACCCTCTAGAAAATCTGTATTTACAGCTAAGACGGCGATAAATATATATCCAATGCCCGCAAAAACTGTGGCTCCGGCGGCTAAACCATCTAAGCCATCTGTCAGATTGACTGCATTGGTTGCGGCAATTACTAATATAGCTACAAATGGGTAGTATAAGTACCCAAGGTTGATTTCGAAACTGGTAAATGGAATGCCAATTGTTGTTCCTCTTCCAAGAAATACGGCAGAAATTCCGGCAAGTATAAAAGCCAGTAAGAATTGGGCAGCGAGTTTTTGCCGAGCAGTAAGGCCTAGGTTTCTTTTTCTGACCACCTTAAGAAAATCATCCAGAAAACCTATCAATCCGAAGGCCAGAGTAATACCAAGAAGGGTAATCATCCCTGCTGAATAAGGCTTTTCAGCCATGACTAGAACAGCAATGGTTATGCCACCAAGGAAAATGAGTCCTCCGATAGTTGGTGTCCCTGCTTTGGACAAGTGTCTTTGAGGACCGTCATCTCTAATGCTTTGTCCAAATTTTAAAACTCGCAACACAGGGATAAGAAAAGGACCGATTAATAAACTTATTAGCATAGCTAACCCTGCGGCCACAAATATTTTCTCCACCACTTCTTTAATATTCCTTTCTTCACAGGTAACTCCTGGTTTCTTTAATATATGATATTGTACTTTAGTTAATTAACTAAGACAAACTTGACAAATCTCATAAAAGTAATTTCTACAAATCTATTATTCACAGGTTTTATGGTTTTCAAACTTTTATAACTTGTTTTTAGTTGGAACTAGTTTTTGAGTAATCTGTTCCATTTTCATTCCTCGAGAACCCTTGATAAGTACCCATGTTTTTGCACCTTTTCTTTGAAGTATTGTCATTACTTCTTGAACTGCCTGAGTACAATTAGAACAGATATGGATGCGTTGTTCAGATAAACCCGCGTCTCGGGCTCCTTGTGCTATCCCTTCAGCCATCTCGCCAACCGTAACCAGGGTATCAATACCCAAGTGAGCTACTGTCTCTCCTACTTCACGATGCCCAGAAATGGATAGTTCTCCCAATTCATACATTTCCCCTAACACCGCAACGCTTTGTTGTTCACCTCGCTGGGCTAAAACATTTAAGGAAGCCTTCATAGAATCGGGGTTAGCATTATAGACATCATCAATTATTATGCTTCCTAAGATACCTTCAAATATGTTCAGCCTCATTTTAGATAGTTTTAAGTCTTTCAAAGCCTGTGCACCCGACTTCAAGGAAATACCATAATGAATCCCAACCGATAAAGCAGCTAATGCATCGAGCACATTATGCTCTCCTGGCAAAGGTAGCTCAACTGCTTCCTTATTCCCTTGAAAACACACTTCAAATGTAGTGCCCAACTCTCCGGAAATTTGGAGATTACTTCCCTCTACATCCGGCTTTACGTATCTGCCTGTTGTTCCGTAGAAGATTTTATTAATCGCGGTGGAATTAGCAAGTTGAATACTTAACAAATCTTCGGAATTAAGAACCGCAACACCGTTTTCTCCTAGACTATCTATTAGTTCCCATTTTGCCCGAGCGATATTTTCATGGGATCCTAGCAACTCCATATGGGTTGTTCCAATATTGGTTATTACTCCTAAAGATGGCTTACAAATACCACATAATTCCTTTATCTGCCCAAGGCCGCGCATCCCCATCTCCAACACCATGATTTCTGTTTTGTGGGGCGAGTTCAGAATAGTTAACGGCAAACCAATTTCATTATTAAAGTTTTCTTTATTACTATGAACTCTATATTTCTGAGCAAGGACGATGGTTACCATATCCTTAGTGGTTGTCTTTCCGCTGCTACCTGTAATACCAACAACAATGGGGTGTAGTTCAGAACACCAGACTGTTGCTAATTCCTGTAAGGCTTTTAGAGAACTCTTTACCCCTAATAAAGCTTTTCCTGGTGGGATTATAGAAAGATCAATATCTCCAAGTCTTGTTTCCTCACCAATTACAACTGCTGCCCCAGCCTCAAAAGCTTGAGCTATGAAGTTATGACCATCAACTTTTTCACCTTGAACTGCTACAAATAAATTGCCTTCAACAACTTGACGGCTGTCTAAAGTACATCCGCTAAAAACAGCTGATTCCGACCCAAAGAGATTCGCGTCTAGTATCTGTGCAATTTTATTACTTTTCCACATACCCAATTCCCCTTAACGCTTTCCTAACCTCTTCCCGATCATCAAAATGAATCTTGGTCTTACCGATAATCTGATAATCCTCATGCCCCTTACCTGCAATCACTATGGTATCACCTGCGGCTGCAGTCTTACAGGCATGATTGATAGCACTTCTGCGGTCTTCGATGACCGTATAGTCTACTTCATTAATCCCAGGTAAGATATCCTGAATTATACTGTGCGGATCCTCTGTACGAGGATTATCTGAAGTGACTATGAGGTAATCACTCCAACGGCTGGCTGCTTCAGCCATTAAAGGCCGTTTTTTCTTATCCCTGTCTCCTCCACAACCAAATACAGTATATAGTTTACCATTAGTAAATTCTCGAGCGGTACTGAGAACATTTTCCAAGCCATCAGGGGTATGAGCATAGTCAACAATAACCAGGAAGGGTTGCCCTCCCCAAACGCTTTCAAATCTTCCCGGGACACCTCTGATGCTTTCCAAAGCTCCAATTACTTCATCTTCAGCATAACCGCTCATGATGCCCCAAGCAAATGCAGCCATAGCATTATAAACGCTGAATTTACCGGGGGTCCTATAAAACACTTTCGCCGATTTCTCCTTGAAACTTATCTCGAATTCTACGCCTTTATCCGAAAGGTGTATATTCTTCGCTTTAAAATCCGCTTTAGAATCTATGGCATAAGTAACGATGGAGCAAGGAGTAACTTTCTTCAGATAATCACACGCTGGATCATCAGCATTAATTACTGCCAACTGCTTTTCGCCATTCTTATCCATACCGGAAAAGAGAAGAGCTTTAGCCTTCAAGTATTCATCCATATCTTTATGATAATCTAAGTGATCTTGAGAAAGGTTGGTAAAAATCGCCGATTCGAACTCACAGCCATTTACTCTTCCAAGGTCAAGAGCATGCGACGAAACTTCCATTACCGCCATCTCTACTCCACCTTGAACCATCTCATGGAGGACCTTCTGAATATCTGTGGATTCAGGGGTTGTATGTTGACCGGGGAGCTCCTTATCAGCAATTTTCGTGCCTAGAGTGCCAATAATCCCGGTTTTCTTTCCTCCATGGCGAGCAATCTCCTCAACCAGATGAGTGACAGTTGTTTTACCGTTGGTACCTGTTACTCCTACTAAGGTTAGTTGCTGAGATGGATAATTGTATAATTCTGCTGCTAGATAACCTACAATCTTGCGAGTATCTTCAACCTTAAGTTGGGGGACATCAAGAGGAAGATAGCGTTCCACCACTAAAGCACGTGCTCCCGCTTTGATAGCTGACTCAGCAAAATCATGACCATCCAAAGAAAATCCGGGAATACAGACATAGATATCCCCAGGAATTATTTGTCTAGAATCTAAAGCTATACCTGTTATTGTTATGCTAGTATCTCCATGTACCTCTGCCCCTTTTATGACTTTCATTAGTTCAGCCAGATTTTTCTTGGTAGACAACAATTCTGTCACCCTTTCCTAATAGTCTTTCATTATGATGTTTCATCACAACTAAGTGTTTACTTATGATGTATTCGCTATTAATTTTGTTTTTCCGCTTACATTATAGAATTAATTTTTTACAATTAACAATATTCTTGATTCAAGATGGCTTTTAACTCCATTTGAATCTTAAAAGATGTTATCCAGGAGCTTAGTGCCTCTTATATCAACCGGAAGAAGCGAGAGTCTTAAATTCTTCACTTTATATCTATTATAAACATCCAGAAAGGATAACAGACCTCAAAATTTATTACTTTTACTCGAGTAGGTTCTGATTCATACTAATGGGAAGTCTCGGACCAAATTGTTCGATAGCCTCAATATCTGGATCCAAAACCTCTTTCCAAGGAGCTAAAGTTTGTTGGCCAACCTCGGCTCCAAGATACAGCTGAACAGTTGAACCGGCTTCTACCTTAGCATCACCATAAGGGATCTGATCAATAATCGTTGTCCCAGTTCCCTCTACCATTACTTTGAATCCCTCTTTTTTTAGGATTCCCTCACCCTCGGCTCTCGGGTATCCCAGTACAGATGGAACAATTGCCTCTTTACGAACTGCAGGAAACTCCACACCATATAGTGGTTTACCTGGGGCAAGTGGAGCATTAGGATCAGGTTTGACTCCTAAGTATTTTAAGGAATCAAGCATTACTGCCTGAACAACAGGAGCAGCAACTACGCCTCCATAGAAAGGCACTCCATCCATCACCACAAAAACCACTAGACGAGGATTGTCTGCTGGGGCAAATCCAATGAAAGATGCTACATAATCCCCTTGAATATATCCACCCTGCCCAACCTTCTGAGCAGTTCCTGTTTTGCCTGCAACCCGGTATCCAGGTAGGAACGTTCTTCGACCTGTCCCATTGGTCACCACAGATTCTAAGATTTCCCTAGTTAATTTAGCTGTCGATTCACTTATTACTCGTTGCACAACTTCTTTCTTAAAAGGTACGATTACTTCTCCTGAGGGAGAGGTTATTTCCTGTACTATTTGTGGTTCTAGTAGAGTTCCTCCATTAGCAACAGCAGATACTGCCGTCAAAAGTTGAATGGGGGTTACGTTATTGGTTTGACCGATAGACATGGTAGCTAGGTCGAGAGCCGTCGCCTTCTTTTTATTTGCTAAGATGCCTTTAGCTTCTCCTGCCATCTCAATGCCCGTTTTTTTTCCAAACCCAAATCCTGTTAAATACTTATAAAACCTATCCATGCCCAACCTTTGTCCCATTTCTATAAAAACAGGGTTACAAGAGTTTTCGACGGCTTCAATCATGGTTTGTCTGCCATGCCCTCCATCTTTCCAACAATGAATGTTTCTGCCTAAAATATTAATATATCCTTTATCCACAAAGACTTCATCTGTTTTTACAACCTTTTCTTCAAGGGCTGCAGCAAGGGTGATAATCTTGAACGTGGATCCAGGTTCATAACCATTTTGAATCGCAATATTTCTGCGAGCACTTTGGTCAAATGCCTGATAATTATTGGGATTAAACGTTGGGGCGGTAGCAATTGCCAGCATTCTTCCGGTAGAAGGCTCCATTACCAGGATAGAAGCATTCTTAGGTATTCTTCCTTCCATGTTCATGCCTTGGCCAGACATAATTTTCCCAAGTTCTCTTTCAGCAAAAGACTGGATATTCTTGTCTATAGTCAGTTGCACAGTATTCCCTTGGATAGGTTGGATAAATTCGTGATCTCCTCCTGGAATCTTAATGCCATTTGCCCCATATTCTGTCAGGATACTCCCTGGGATCCCAGTCAATTCTTTATCTCTGGAATACTCTATTCCTTCAAGACCCTGACTATCTATTCCTGTAAATCCTAGAATATGTGCTGCCATCGTGTCATTAGGGTAAAATCGAGTACTATCCTCTACGATTCCAATTCCCGGGAGGTTCATGGATTTAATGATGCTTGCAGTTTCTGTTGGGATTTTCTTTTTGACATATTCCAGAGAAGTCCTCTTTGTTATTCTATCTTTTACTGCTTGTTTATCCATCTCTAGGGTTTCTGCCAATAAGGTTGCTATTTCATCTTCTTTTCCAGATTTTCTCACCTCAGCAGGAATTGCGTAGACAGTATCAACACTTACGCTCATTGCCAGGATATTGCCATTACAGTCTACGATATTTCCTCTTTTTGCAGCGACAGGAACCCCTCTATAATGCTCCTCATCGGCAAGATTTTTTAGAAAAGGTCCATCTCTTAATTGAACGAAACCTAACCTGATAATCAGAATTACTAAAAAAATAGAACATAAAACAAAAATCAGAACTATTCTTTTGCGCATTTTTAGATACTGTACCATAAAAAAATCCACCCCTTCAGGGGTAGATTATAATATTCAGATACTGCTACCTTTGCGTAGAGGCAAAAAAGCTTGTAAATATCTTAAAGACATTATCTAATACAGAAGTGGCTTTTTCGTCGCCAGGTGCCTGTGCAGTCATCTGAGTTTTTTCCACCCCAAGCTCTTTTTCCGGTTGAATTATATTACTGGCAATATAAATTGTACCCTCAGGTTTTTCCATACCCATAGCTAACGCGGCCTGTTCGATTCTTCCAACCGAGCGAAGTTTATCTACTTCTACCTGGAGCAAGCCGTTTTCAACATTTAGAGCAGTTATTTCTTTTTCTAGAGCACGTATTTCAGCTCCTTTAACCACCGTGATATGAACAGTTTTTGCTCCAATAAGACCAAATATCACGATAACTACCATCATCATTACAAAGTTACGGATTCCTTTATTATTAGCTGATGAAACTGCTTTCTTAGCTATTGGCCTGACTTTCTTAGGTACTGGGTTCTTCGGCTCAATGTCCTGATAAGCAAAAGGTTCATCGTATTGAATTTTTCTTTGTGCCATTAACATGTTATTCTACTCCCCTTTCGTTTAGACCTGTAGTTTCTCAGCAACACGCAGTTTAGCACTTCGAGATCTTGGATTGTCCTCTTCTTCCCGCTCTGATGGAATTTGAGGTTTTTTGGTTACTAATTTAACTAAAGGTTTAGCGCCGCATCTACATACCGGAAATCCAGGTGGACAAGTGCATTTTCCTAACCAGGATTGGAATTTATTCTTAACTATCCTATCTTCAAGAGAATGAAAAGTAATGACAGCGATTCTGCCACCATAATCAAGACAATTTAAGGCTTGATCTAAAGCAATTTCCAGAGTTTCGAGTTCCCTGTTTACCGCTATCCTCAAAGCTTGGAATGTCCTTTTGGCAGGATGCGGGCCTTCCCTACGGGCGGCGGCCGGAACAGCATTCTTAATAACCTCAACTAATTGTCCCGTTGTCTCAATCGGATTATTACCACGGCTTTGTTCAATGAACTTGGCTATTCTAGATGCCCATTTTTCCTCGCCGTATTGCCTTATAACCTTTGTAATGTCTTCAACTGACCAATTATTAACAATATGTTTAGCGGTCAAATCTGAATTTCTATCCATCCTCATATCCAAAGGGGCATCATTCATATAACTAAAACCTCGCTCTGCCTCATCTAATTGAGGAGAAGAAACCCCTAGATCAAACATAATACCGGTCACCGGCCAAAAGTTATTTTCTTTTAAAGTACTTTCCAATTCAGTAAAATTCTTGTGAATAATGGTTACTCTTTGTTCTCTAGAGAACTTTCTGTGAGCAAAATCTACAGCTTGTTTATCCTGATCGAAACAAACGAGATGTCCTACGGAATCTAGTTTTTGTAAGAGAAGAGCGGAGTGTCCACCTCTACCTAAGGTACAATCGACATAAATTCCATTGGGAATGGTGAAAACCATATCTACTGTTTCCTCTAAAAGAACGCTTTTATGTTCAGAATTTGAAGTATCCATTCCGTCCGTTCCTTCCGTTATTCTCTTTAAATACCCAAATCAACCAGAGATTCTGCAGCTAACTCATAATTTTGTTCTGCTTGATTACTATATTCCTTCCATTTAGCATTGTCCCAGATCTCAATCCTATTCATTACTCCTACTACTACCACTTCTTTTTCCAAAGTTGCATATTCCCTTAAGTTGGCAGGCAAGAGAATTCTTCCTTGTTTATCAAATTCACATTCGGTAGCCCCAGAGAAAAAGAAACGAACAAAAGCCCTTGCATTAGGCTGAGAAACAGGTAATTTCTTGAGCTTTTCTTCGAATATCTGCCACTCATTTAAACCATAAAGAAATAAACAGTTATCCAAACCCTTGGTAATAATAAACTTATCTCCAAGGGTTTCCCTGAGCCTCGCCGGTATTATCAACCGACCCTTGACATCAATTGTATGGAGGAATTCCCCCATAAACATATCTTTCACCCCACACGGGTTTATTTATCTACCACTTTACCCCACTTCACACCACTATATTCTCCATTAGTTAGATAACTCCTTCTTTCATATAAAAAAAATAAAAAAAATAGGAAGAACGTCCTATTTTTTCTTTAATAATACCCATATACGGCCCTAGCGCGATTAGATTCAAAAGGCCACATTTTTCAGCTCAATACTTGTTCATTGCTTAGCAACCTAGCACTACAATTTATCTAAGCTACACCTTAAGATGTTACTCGTTAAGCCATTGCCCAAGTACAGCCTCCATCTCAGCTGTCTCAATTAAGAAAGCATCATGTCCATGGATAGATTTTAGCTCATAGTATGCAGTTGTTTTTCCCGACTTCTTTCTGAGTTCAGTCATTTCCAAAAGTTGATAGGGTGGAAAGAGTAAGTCGGTGTCTATTGATAGACAGTAGAACTTCCCTTGAAGTTGAGCCATTGCCTGCTCCATGCTTTCCCATCCTTTTGATATATCAAAAAGATCTATTGCTTTAGTCAAATACAGATAACTGTTAGGGTCGAACCGGTGTACCAAGGCATCCCCTTGGTAATTCATATAACTTTGTACATCGAATCTTTGGGTAAAGTCTTGATAAGGGTCTTCTATCACCCCTGTCCTCCAAGCAGGCTTTCGGGCAAATTTAGATGCCAGGGAGTATTCTGATCTATAAGAAAGTACTCCAATCATTCTGGCAACAGACAATCCCGATGAAGGGATTTCTCTTCCGTAGTAATCCCCTCCTCTCCAATTTGGATCCAACATAATTGCCTGCCTTTGAATCTCATGAAAGGCTATTACCAAAGGAGAAGATCTAGCTGGAGCAGCGAGAATAACAAGTCTATCAACAGGGATCTTGTCCTGCATTCCCCACTCTAAAGCGTTCATTCCTCCCATTGATCCTCCTACTACAGCAAAGACCTTTTTTATTCCCAAACTTTGGGCTAGCTTTACTTGGGCCGTAACTGCGTCAGCGAATTCAATCAAAGGAAAATTCATACCATAAGGAGCTTCAGTGTCAGGGTCAAGAGATGAAGGTCCTGTTGATCCATAACATCCTCCGATGATATTAGAACAAACTATAAAGAAACGTCGTGTATCTATTACTTTGCCAGGGCCTACTAAAGTTTCCCACCATCCTTTGATGTTCTCGTAACGTCCAGGATAGTGATCTCCGGTAAGAGCATGACATATTATAAGAGCATTATCAGCCTCTTTGTTAAGCCTGCCATAAGTATGATAAGCAACCTCAACATTCTTTAGCACTTTACCCGATCTCAGTCCAATATCTCCTATGGATTTAAGTGCCAATTCTTTCCCTCCTGCCATAAACAAAACCTCTCTTTTCAGAGAGATTTCCGCTTTTCTCCTAAAATAGTTTACATTCTTTTAAGCTAGTGTGCAAGATTGGGGCTTATAATATATTCACCAAACATTTCTTGGATCATTTCTTCTGCAACCCGATCCTTGACAGCTCTGGATAGAACATCACTTTGTTTAACAAAAGAGGGTAAATTAATAAGGTCATTACGTTTAGGATGTTTCTTCTTCGCATATCCCTTCTTTATTTCGAGCAGGAAGTCTCTAAAAGAAAATACTCGGAAACGTTCTATTTTCATATTGATGGCTAATACTTCAAGTATTGCAATCACAACTTCCTCATAGCTGCTGTTCTTCTCCAAATCGAGCAAAAGAGAAAATTTTGGAATAATGTGTTCAAATAACAATCTCCTATAGGGAATACCTTTTAAGCCTAGAGTTTCTCCCACTTGAAGAATTATATTCTCTCCAGGAGCTAACAGAAAGTTCAAGAATAATTCTTCATCATTTGTGGGTTCAATATAATATAGTTTTCCTTTATATCCTTTGAATCTTCTGTGAGCATCGAAGTAACCGAGGCTTAAATTTTTTCTAGCCTGCAGATTATTAAAATCTAGGATACCACCAAGGTTTTCATCTGTAGCAATATATTTTACTTTTACACCAGTATCCGATATCTTTCTTGTCCGACCTACTGCTTTGGTTCTAACGGCGATTATTTCTTTAAACCCTTTACCAACAAGCATATTCAATGGCAAATTATCATAGAGACCGCCATCTAGATAAAGTTTACCGTCGATCTTTTCCTGTTTAAAAGCCGGAAGGTTAGCACTAGCCAAAAGATATTCAACAACTTTATTCTGAGGCACATCTCCCAAAAAGAGTTCCAACGGTTTCATATCAGAAAGTGAAATAGTCACAAAGCCAAATAGCATTTGGGAATCCCGTAATCTTTTCTCATCTATAATCTCATGTAAAAGCTTCTTAATGAAGGTAATATCAAGACCTCTACTCTGAGCAATCTCTTTCGCTTTCTTCATAAAATAAAACAGTCCATCATGAGATATTTCTAAATTTCTCAGCTCCTCTAAACGAGATTCTTCAATATCAAAGACTTGCGCTGGAGAGATGTTATACCACAATTCATATGCTCTTTCTAACTCGCCTTGGACTATCATGGCTCCATTTAAAGCACCAATGGAAGTTCCTGCTACCGCCCCTATATCCAATCCCATTTCCAACAGAGCTTTGCAAGCCCCAATCTGGTAGGATCCTTTTGCTCCCCCGCCTTCAAGAACTAATCCGAACATTCTAAACACACTCCAGTTGCAATAATTACTTACTTAATAATAATGCTCCTAAGATAAAAAGAAAAGGCCTCGCTCAAAAACAGCAAAGCCTTTTATGAAGATTGTCAATAACAGCTGAACAAATAGTTGGTAAATTTTACTTTTGGCCAATTATGTCATTAAGCTGTTCAATAAGTTCATCCGGATCTTTACCATGAGTTCTGGCGGCTCCTTCAACGCTTTCCATAGTCGATGAAGGACATCCCAGACAATGCATTCCCAGAGATAAGAAAACTTCTGCTGTCTGTGGATATTCTCTAAGTACTTGACCTATTACCATTTCTTTTGTAATCATTCTGTTATCCTCCTTTTTTTGTAAAACCAATCGGTACTATTATAAATTATGTCATAATAAGAAGCAAACTTATGCTTTGACTTTTATAGACTTTCTTAAACCTTTTATGCTTATTCGTGTCTAGAGCCAACATCAGCTGAAGTAACACCTTTTAGTAAAAGATCTTTTCTAAAAGATTAGACCAATCAGGTAAAGTAATCTTGGATAAAGCCAAGATAATTTCAGGAAGAACCATAGACCATACGTAGTGAAAATCTTCCCGATACCCGATGCCTAATATCAATACTCCCGCTCCTACTGTAAAAGGTATAAGTGAAAGATAGGTGTACTTACCTCCTGCTTTCCATACCTGGCTAATTCTTAAAGGTAACATAATTAAAGATAACAACAGGTACGTAATTAATGATAAATAAAAAGGAAAACCGTAAAAAGTAAGGAGCCACCCTAACCCAACAAGGAATATCCAACCATATTTCCTCTCCAACCAGCATGCTAAACCTAAAGAACTTGGATTATTAGGGAAAGCAGAGGTAGATACACCTACTTGAAGCAATCTCCAAACTATCAAAAAAGTCGAAATAAAAAACCAAATCAGGAACGGATTCTGAATTTGCAAGATTCTGATTATCTCTAAATCATAAGGAAGCCAAGGTGGAATATCTAAGGGCACTCGAAAAAGAACTGAAGTTATTACCCCACCCAGGGTTCCTAGGCGGCTAACTAGATGCAAGCATTGCCAGAAGAAGGCTGTCCTTACCGCCCTTTTGGGGTTTCTATTCGCTAACTCGCTATAGTTCCATTTGACAGCTCGGAAATTCTGTATGCTAATAAAACTAAGCCAAATAAACCATACAATAGCCGAGGTCTTCTCCTCTTTCCAAGATGAGGAACTGTCTGAGTCTCCACCCCCACTATCACTAAAGTTTACACTTCCCCAAGTTCCCCTAAAGCCATCAGCCGTTAATATTACATTCTCAACGCCTTTGATTATTTCTAATCCAGAGCTGTAAGTGAGATGATAAACTGGTTTGTTGGCTGAAATCTTTTGCCTGAATTTTTGAATGTAGTTCTCACTATATTGATTTGGCTCTAAACCTTTGGCTAGAGTCCAAGCCATAATGGAAGGGTGTCGAGAATTAAAATCTATAAGCCCCTCGTAAATATTTGGATTAGGTATTCTCTTCCCCGGAACCATATTGACAGGCAATTCCAACCAAATTCCTAGGCCTATTTCATCCGCAGCATACAACCAACTTTCGTCTGGAAAAAACCCCATAAAATAAATTACATTTATACCTTTATCTTTTGCTTCTTGTAACCATCCGGGCATCGCTTGTTGATTTCTTAGAACATATTCATCTTCTTGGGTTATTGCTAATCCCTTAACATCGATATCTTGATTATTTATCTTCCATTTTCCTAATTCCATTGTAAGTTGACTTATACCTAGCGGAATTTGAATACTATCTTGATCCCCCCTGCTATTGATTACGGAGAGATCAAGATCATACAGATATGGGTTTTCAAGGCTCCAGAACTTTGGGTCGGGCAAATTAAAAATAAGATCTACTTGCTGAGCATACTTGCCGTTTGAGCTTACCGGCAAAAGACATTCCGCTACTTTTTGGCCATTATTTTTCAAGACCCCATTAATAACCCAAGGCTCTTTTTCGAGATTCTGATGGTGATTAAGTATAGTTGTCACAACTAATTGTTCTGTAGAACGGTTATAAGAAAATGACAATTTAGTAGTATCTAGGGTAGTCTCCGGGACTGCTTCCAGCTTTATTTGTCCGGTTATCCTGCCTTTTTGAGGCCAAATCCAGCCAAATAATTTTTCCTTTTGAACAGTCCTTGGTGTAAACTCAATATATATGGTGTTATCCTGGCTAAAATCAAAGGAGGAGGGAGATATCTCCAGTTTGTGTATCCCTCCTATTCCTTTTACTTCTCCGATATAATTTATGTCATTAATTCCATTTAAGTAAACTTTACCTTCGCCATAAAATCCTTCCACTATCAATTGAGCTGTTCTTGAGCCCCATTGCCCCGCTACACTAAACCGTTTTGCGATTACGGATAGTCCTGTACTAGAAGGGACTATGATGCTTTCCGTTTGCTTCACACCAGTTAGAATACCATCGCTATCTTTAAGTATTTCCTCTCTAGCCCAAGCTTCTTTTAAGGAGGAATAGCTATTCCATTTTCCTCCTAAATCTTGAGTAATTCTATAAACTTTAATAACTGGTTTTGAGCTATATACTTCTACTCCCTGGTCACTATTCCAAGAGAAAGTGAGGATTAAGATTGATAATACAAAGAATGATATCAATATTATTGTAAATCGTCTGAACATATTAACCTCAAAATTAGTCTTAATCATATTAAATACTATAATAATTCGGGAAATATCTAAAAAAACCTGCATTAAAAAAGCCGGAAAGCCCGGCTAAGAATAATGTCACAATGTTCTATATTTAATTTTAAAAAGTATTGTTTTATTGTCTTAGAGTCCTAATGTTGCTGTTCTTTTTGACACTCTGGGCAAATACCATAAAATACTAAATTATGGGTATTTATAATAAAATTAGTTTTTTCTGCAACATATTTATCCATTTCAACTAAGTCGCAAGGAAAATCCACTACCTTACCACACCTGTTACACATTGCATGATAGTGATTAACTGGATTGCCATCGAATCTGCTGGACATATCACCACAAGTAAGTTCCAATATAAAACCATGCTCTTTTAGCATGTTAAGTGTATTATAAATAGTTCCAAGACTTACACCAGGGAACTTAACTTTTACCTGCTTATAAATATCTTCGGCTGTAGGATGAATATCAGTAGCAAGTAAGAACTCAAGTATCGCCTGTCTTTGCGGAGTAAATCGAACCCCTTTATCTTTTAAACCCTTTAGAATCTCAACAGCATCCAAAGTATTCATATCCTTTCAAGTAAACATAACGTGAAACATTTTATTAATTATAACGATTACTATTTTATTATAGTATTATTTATTAAGAAGGTCAATTAAAAAAGAAAGAGTACTCCAAGTTGAATACTCTTTCTTTGGGAATTATTAATTATCCTTCGATAATTGAATCGGTAGGACATGCATCAACGCAAGCACCACAATCAACGCAAGTGTCTGCATCAATAACATATTTGCCATCGCCCTCGCTGATAGCGCCAACTGCACATTCATCTACACAAGTGCCACAGCTGGAACATTCATCAGTAATTACGTATGCCATAGTTTGAACCTCCCCTTTCTCCAAAAAAACTATATCAAAGAGAAAGAAAAAAGGCAAGATAATATTTTAA
>LOEZ01000069.1 GCA_001516055.1 Gracilibacter sp. BRH_c7a | reverse complement strand
TATTCATAACCCCAATTGAAGTGATTGTCCGGTTTAAACCTTTCAGGCCAGCAATTACTGATGCTTTATTGAATGGCGGTATCGTTAAAACTTCTTGCAGGCTGATTCCCACTTAGTCCACGCCTTCCCTATTAATCAATTATTTTTAATATCTCTTGGAGTATACCTTGAAATTCATTACGTTCTTATTTTTAAGGAATCTGTTAGAGTTTGGTATTGATAGCTTACTTCTTCGATTGCTTGAGATATTTGTTCAGTTGCTGCCGCTTGATTCTGGGCAATACTTCCAAGATTATTAATATGTTGGATTATTACCTCTAAAGCGTTTTTCATATTTGTCAAGATAGCTTCTGCCATCTTAGCGGACTCATTACTTTGGGTTGCAAGCTTACGCATTTCTTGAGCTACCACCGTAAATCCTCGGCCTTGTTCACCAACCCTGGCAGCCTCGATAGCCGCATTAAGACCAAGTAAATTAGAATGCGAAGATATATCGTTTATAGATGTTATCACTGTATTTACTTGTAGAATATTATTTAATGATTCATTGGCCTTTTTGATAAGATCATTAATCGTATTCAAGAGACCTTCCGAACCTGATGCTACCTCTTGTAAACCCGCATTCGCTTGTTGCAGTTCTATGGTCAGCACATTCGATATTTCTTGGGCTTTATACTCTTTTTCTAGGCTTTTACCGATTGCAACACAACCAATCACTTCTCCATTTGTCCAATTAATTGGGTAGTTTACAGAGAAAAATGGAAAAGGGCACCTTCCTACCGGTCCAATGCTCGAGTTTATTGTACCAGTCAGTATGGCTTCCATGATTGGTTTATATAGCCTGGTTTCTGTTCCTACAGGCTGTTCACTCATCACCATTTTGTTTCCAGGATAGTAAGCTAATATATGTGTCCGATTTGCTATCAGAACCATTATATCATCTTGCAGGATATCTTTAAGATGCGACATTACTTCAGAATATTGTTCTAATATTTCTTCTTCACTTTTAGAAGTCCTCTCCATCGATACATTACCTCACTATCAATCGAAGATATAAATGTTTAACTCGTCATTTAGTGTGGAGCGTATTCTCTTCCCCGGGAATTTTCTTTCAAATGGACTAACTGGATGATTATATCGTTCATTGGTGTGGGGATACCAAGTCTTTTTCCTTCTCTAGAAAGGCCTCCGTTAATAAAATCAACTTCAGTTAAGCGACCGGAGGTCATATCCACTAACATGGAGGGGGCATGAGGTTTTTGCATTTCCAATACATTGAATAATCGCTTTCTCATGCTTTCCCTGGAAATAGCAATTCCACTGGCATTGGCAATCGCTACACCTTCGTCAGCAAGCTGATATAACAGATCATATCCGCCAATTGGCGAGAGCATTTCGGAGGAAATTCCCAGGATGGCACACAAAGGATTGGCTGTGGCATTGAAAATAATCTTTTCCCAGATAAATTCCCAGGCCCCTTTTCCGATAATGTGTTTGATTCCCGCCTTATCCATCTCAGCAGAAATCATCTTCGTTCTTTCAGTCAGTGGGCCCTCGGCATCGACCAGAGCTCCAATATCAGCAAAAGTGCTTTTTATTTCCCCGGGAGCGATGAGGTCAGATGGATAGAGCGTCATACCCAGCATAATCTGTTCGGTAGAAACATATTCCTGAAGCAACTCTTTATTACCCAGGCCGTTCTGGAGGGAAATGACGGTCATTTTCTTATTGAGGATATGGCGAACAGAATCCATAGCATCACGTGACTGCAAGGTTTTAGTCAGGAGGATGAGGATCTCAAACTCTCCCTCTAACTCATCGGCATAGCAGGCTTTTGGATAGATCACCACGGGACCCGTCCAAGCTGTATTCATCTTCAGACCTTTTTCTCGAATAACCGGAATGCTCCTGCCTCCGACAAGGGTAACATCATGGCCAATGAGTGAAAGACATCCTCCATAAAGGCAGCCCATAGCACCCGCACCGAGTACGCAAATTTTCATGATAGCACTCCTCTTTTTAAAGTTTGATCCGCTATACGTCTATCCAATAATTTGAATCTCACCAGTTGGGAAAGTGTTGACTAATTCCGGGGGTCCTTCCTCTTTAATAAAATAGTTGGCACAGGTTATCCCAAAGGCCTCGGGTGTTGCAATTGTTGGGTGATAAGAGAAATTCATACCTGCAGCAAGCTTAATCGTTTCGCCACGACCGGGCAGCATTGCAGGTCTTTCCACAAGGCAGTAGCCCTGACCATGGCCGAGAAGTCTGCTCTCCATCGGCATGCCCAGACCCTTGAGAAACGTATTGTATTCATCAAGGATCACATTGCAGTCAGCACCGTTCACCAGACGCTCTGTGATAAACTGACGGGCCTCATTCGATATCTTCATATTCTCGACAAGAGCCGGAGAGGGCTTACCCAGAGAATACACGGCGGAAACATGCCCATACATCCCATTGGCGCAGTTAGCTTCATTCAGTACGGTGACGGTATCGCCTTTTTGGATGATGCGGTTACTGTGGAAATGTTCATTGTAAAAAGGTGCAGCCGTGTTATAACTATTGGAGCCTACCAGGAATATACCATTTTCAGCCCCACGTTTATGGGATTGATGACGCATTTCTGCATATATATCGATTTCCCTCATCCCCGGTTTAATAAAATCCCGGAGACCGAAGAGGACTTCATCCTGGAGCTTCACGACCGCTCGGATCATTTCGAGTTCTTCAGGGCTTTTGACTGCTTTGATGGAATCTATCTCATCCGTGAAATCAACGAACTCGGCATTGGTCAGATTGGCCTTAATATGCTCATAACATTGGACGGTCATGAAAGCGGTGCCCACGATACCGACCTTGATCTTACCCCTGTCCTTCAGTTCATGCACAACAATCTCAGCATCATAGTGCGCTGTGTAATTGATGCTGGGAAAATAGCCTCTTGACCAACGCCGGGCAATCCCGCGGCAGCAGTAGGACTCCGGAAAGTTGTTGGAGGGCTGCCAGGGCTGTTGCTCTTCATCGAACCCTCCCCAGGTATAAATAGTGACAATTTCTTTCTCTCTGGAGAAAATGACTGTGGCACCATATTCGTCCCATGTAGGCATATCCGTGAACCACTTTACATACTGGCCCAAATAATCGCTCCGCTGAGCAACAACTAGGTAGTCTATGTCCTTATCCTCCATGGCCCTGACAGTTGCATCCCATCTTCTTTCTAACTCCTGGTCGGAACAAGACCATATAATCAATTCCTTCATGAGCTTACGATCTTCGAGAGACATATTTATCATGAGTTAATTCCCCTCTTTCAAATTTATCACATTTTCTGAAACGATTAAAGAAATTGACAGCCGATTACACTAAACGCAGAAGTAATTGCGGCAATGATTATTGACAAAGATAAAGGGGGGGTATAGGTATAAGACCCCCCCAATTTTTACGCGGAAGTTATGCCAACCAAATCGAAGATATACATCATATTCAAGATCATATCCCCATCAGGGTTGGACCCTAATGACTTGATGCCTTACACTTCTACATTCGGGTTTGCTGCTGTTTGAAGGTTTTTGGGATTTTTAGCAAAGAATCTGGCTAAAGTCTCCTCTGAAACAGGTTTTGTGAAGACAGTAATTACAAATATTGTTACAAAAGAAAGGATAAAGCCGGGAATAATTGGATGCATAACCTTTGTCCAAGCATAACCCATTTCTGCTGCCAGTGCCCAGAAACCCGATCCTAAAAATCCTGCTATTGAAGATGCAAATGCTGCACTTGAACTTACTCTCTTCCACATTAAACCTAAGAGCATTGGCATCGCAAATGAAGCACCAGTCAAAGCCACTGCATATGAAACTAATACTAAGACAAGCGTTGGTGTATTAAAGGCCCCAATTAGTGCTATAAGTCCCACAGCGCATACAGTGATACGAGAGATTTTAAGGTAATAATCCTCAGACATTGTAATTCCTCTTGGCTCATGGTAAGACTTGCGAATAAGATCATGCGCAATGGCTGCCCCTGACATCAGAAGCAATGAAGATACTGTGGACATTGCAGCAGCCGCAATCCCGGCCAAACTAACAGATGCCCAGAAAGGATCCATGTAGTTTGCAATCAACGTTGTAAGGGCTTTATCAGGACTAGCCACATCGTTCCAAACTAGCACTCTTGCTGCTCCAGCAAACAGCACCGTAAAGTTGATAAATATGAGAAGTAATGGAAGTCCTAATGCTACTGAAGAACGAGCGGTCTTTACATCCTTTGCTGTATACATTTTTGTCACAAATTCAATCCTGGTAAAGTAAGCGATTAACCAAACCACATGCCAGGAAATAAAGGCCATTGGAGTCCAACCGAGTCCGGTAAGGGAGGACCACCCGGGAGCAACCCCCTCTACTTTCGTGACCATTCCACTCATTCCACCCAACGGTTTCCAAATGGCAATAGCCAATGCAATTACACCTATCATCATAAATAACCATTGAATAATGTCGGTCCAGATGGCTGCCCTCATTCCACCTACGGCAGTGTAAAAAACAAAGATTAGAGTTGATGCTACCAGGGCAACAGCAAACGGAATTCCAGTCATCTGCTCTACAACGATACCCATGGTTTTCGTTTGAGCAATTAAGGTCGCAATTGCAGCCACCATTACAACAATTGCACTGAATGCCTGAAATTTAATACTTTCGTAGCGGGCTCCCATATAGTCGGGTAGGGTATACCCTCCAAAACGTCTAAGTTTATCTGCCATAAAAACGAGAACTATCAAAAAACCAATGGCAAAGCTAATGTTATTTAATACTGTGGGACCTTTCGCTGCCATCATACCGACCCCTCCAACCAAGGTGCCGCCGTGCATGATAGAAGCAACAATGGCTATAGCAAGAACAAATTTGCCAAATCCTCTGCTTCCTACCCAGAAGTCACTGGTATTTTTTTGATGCTTCGAAGAAAGTACACCAACTAGGATCATTAAAGCCAAGAAAAGACCAAAGATAATAATTCCTGTTATTTTCATTCTCTCACCCCCTAATTCTCATCATTCTTATTCTTTTTAGCTGTGTAGTAAAGCATATAAACAGCAATAAGCAGAGGCAAGATCCAGAGAAATAATGAAGTTGATATGGGAAAACCAAACATAATTTTACGCCTCCTTTAAGGATAATGATTTTATTGTTTAAGACGGCCGTCTTGAAACCAAGGTAAAACTTTTAGTTAAAAATTTCTGTCCTATATACCTTAAGATAAATGATACATTTATTGGAACATCAATTGTTATCTTTATACAAAATTAAACGTAATTTATTGTACAAATGAACATAACATTATATAAAAATAACTGGCTTTTCTGAATATTATAACAAAAAAGCCAGTTTAGATATGTTTTATAAGGTTACAGTAGCTGTAGCTTAAGGCAGTTCATCTCTTTCGTTTTGGAAAGGGATGAATACTTCGTAGTAACGGGTCTCCTCAGCGTTGTTTCCTACCGCTTCAAGAATATTAGAACCGCTGACTTCTCCATCGACCTTGAGTCCCATGGACTCCATAAAAGTGAAGGCTTTGTCAAATAATTCCCAACGAATAAACTCTTTCCCTTTAAACGCAAAGGTCGTATATATGCACTGTTGTGCCGGTATAAATTCAGCGGTTGGTATTTTATCGAGTCCTAACATTGATGCGTGCGGTTCCTCCGCAGTAATATACCATTTACCGTGGGGTTCCGAATTGTGTTTGTCATTGTCTATAGCAAAGGAGATGGAGGAGAGAGGTATGCTTTGCAATAGAATTTCTCTCGCCTTAATAGCACCTGGAGAATCTACAAAACGATCTTTCTCGATATGGATATGGCGCCACATGGGAGGTCGTTCAGAAAAGAAGAAACGGTTATAGCATTTCTCTACGTTTTCTATCTGTTTTTTAAGTTTCTTGAGACCTTCTTTTTTGATATTGAGCTTCAGCTCCATCTCCTGCAGTCGCTTATCACACAGACTCAGTTCATCTTTAATATTGTTCATTGTGTAGCCATTTAAGGCATTTTCAGTCTCCTTCGATGAAAAGCCGATATTCTGATAAATCTTTCGTAGTGTAATCTTATGTACATTATGGATGGAATAAGTACGCCGTCCGCTTTCCGGATTTTTGGTAGGAAAAATAAGTCCTATGCTGTCAAAATATCGCAGGGTCTGTGGTGCTATTCCAAAGAGAAAAGATATTTTGCCTACAGTATAGCTTGGATTTGGCTGCGTAATTTTCTTACTTTCTTCCATTACATTATCACTCCTACTATGATTATATATTTATTGTTCTCCAAGAAATATTGCTAGCTGGTCTTTGGACATTTCCTTTTAAAATAAACATAATTTACTCTTCTATCGAACCTCCAATTTTGCGCAAGTGTTGTCTGAATGTATAACCGCTATCTTCTCTTTGCCTGGCCAAATACTCATCGAATTCTAATTGATCATAAAGTTTGATTCCCTTACTGATCATTTCCGCTTGGTATCGTTCAGTCTGTGATATTTCCTCTGCAACGGCTAAGGTCTCATTCACCTTAGATAAGGGTACAAATATTACTCCATCATCGTCTGCAAAAACTGCATCATCCTTGCCAATCTCAATATTTTCAAATCTTGCTTCGGTCGATTCGTATATTGAATCCGACCTTATTGGACCAGCTGGGTAAGATCCATAACTAAATACCGGAAAGCCAATACGATCAAGCTCTTTTGTATCTCTATGGCAACCCCAAACTATAATCCCAGCTACACTTGATGCTTTGGCTTCCAGTACTGTTAGATCACCGATACATCCTTCATCCATTCTGCCTTCATTATCGATTACCAGGACATCTCCGGTGTCTGCTTCTTTCATTGCTTTGATAAATACATCCACACTTCCATAATGCTTCACGGGAAGAACCTTACCGGCTAAATAACTTCCGAAACGAATAGGCTTAATGCCTGAGGAAGCGATTCTCAAAGGAACATTTAATCTAATACATGCATCGGCAATAAGCGGAGTAGAAAAATTCGCGAAAACCTTCATTAAGTTCTGTATCAAACCAAAGACCCCCATTCATAAGCTATTAATCCTCTCGCACTTATAATCGATAATATACTCTGTCTTTCATTCCGACATCAAACCCAATTGTCGAAGTAACAGCATTCTCTGGACATTCATAGGTGCAGGTACTGCACCAGATGCACTCCGTTGATAATATTCGCTGATTATTATTCTTAAACTCCAGTAACTTGATATCCATTGGGCATACCTTTTCACATTTACCACAGTCAATGCATTTATTGGGATCAATCTTCATCTTAAGCAGGGAAAATCTTGATGTAACCTTTTGCAATACAGGAATAGGGCATATATATTTGCAAAAAGCTCTGTTGTCTTTTAACCTGAATGCCAAAATTATTCCTAAGATGTAATATAGAATATTCCCGATAATCAGCCAGTAAAGCTCAGTCGTTGATTGAGGTTCCACAGGATTTTTCAGTACATACCAAATAAATAGTACCAATCCTAATGATAGGAAGAAATATAGGTATCTGATTAATCCAAGATATCTGATTCGCTTATTCTGAGGTTTTTTATATGGCAGTAAATCCAGTATCATGGCGGTCCAGCAGGTATAACTGCACCACGCCCGTCCAAAAATCAGCGGGCCAACGATTTTGGCAATTACATAATGCATGGTCGCTGCCGCAAACACGCCTGCTAAGAGCAACATGAAGAAACCTTCGATCTGCATGTTTTCTCTGTTGAACAATCCGAGAAAAAACAACATATAGCATCCGACGAGGATTTGAGAGGTTCTTCTTCCCCATGCTTTATGCTTTTTGGGTAAAGCCTGAATCAGAAAAATACCAATTGCTATCGAAGTTCCTATGTAGCCAAAGTTAAACAAATAAAAAACTATACCGGATGTAATCGTTAATACTATTGCCAGCCCCCAGAATATTCCCAGAAAGATCAGGGGTGTAACAATATTTTTCAATGAAAGATCCCATTTGTCTCTTTTTTCACTCATCTGCTTATCTCCCTAAACCCTCTTCTATTGATATAAGATCCTAAGCGGTGCTAGCTACTACTAATTATAACAAAATAATATTAAAATTAACGTTAATATAAGCTTGTGTTGGAAAAAATTCTTTCTATAAATTAATATAATCAAAAAAAGACCTCTTGCGACTCGTTATAATCGCTCAAGGCCTTGTTATCAAGCTCAATTATCCCTTTCCTTCAGGGTAACCTTGACGGTATCGCCTGGCTGTTTACCGATTTTGGCTCGAATTTCTTTGCGGATACCGATGATGTGACAGGGTGTACCCATTTTGACCACACTGCCGTCGTAGGGTTCCCCGTCAAAAGTGACGTGGACAGGAACGCGGCCTTTACCAAATTCTTCTTTGACATTAAACGGGATCTCCACATAAGCACCGTCAATATCTGGAACCTTTTGGATGACAGCTTCAAAGGCATATTCCTTCTTGTTGATACCGCCTTTTGCCTTTCCCGCATTTTCCTTTACCCTGTACCGTGTAATTTCCGCTATCAAATCATACGGTATTGGCTCGGAAATCGGAAATTGAATCGCACCCTTTGATGTTTTATAACCGCTCAGCTTACCGGCAAAGACACGAATAGCGTACTCACCCGGATAAAGCCCGATGTGGTTTTTCGCTGCTGCGAAATGGACAAGATTTTCATTCTTCCAGAACGTCGGCATCTGCCAGCTTATCTTTTCCTGTGCTTCCGGGGCGGCCTTGCGTATTGTTTGACGGACTTGTGCGAGGATGTCCCGCACTTCATCCGGAAACAGTGCTATGTATTCGTCAATGGTGGTATATACCGGTTTTTCCGCGGGATCTTTACGCGCGCGCTTCGACTGCGTAAGGGCATAGGCCTGTGCGATACGTTCGATCAATACCGGAAACAAAGAATTGTCCGTCACTTCAAAATAATGAGCCACCCGGTTTTTGGATGTCTGGAGTACTTTCGATGGTTCCCATTCCACATGAAGGACATCGGAGGCAAAACCAACCACCATACAGTCCTTTTTGGCACTCACCTCGGCGAAAGTGGTGGTATGCTTCCACTGCACGGCACTTGATGTCTCATATTCGTCGAACGAGCCGAGTTTGTCCAGAGCCATCTTGCGGAGTTGTTCATAGAGCGGCAGCCACTCGGCGCGGACGCCGGAAAATATCGAAGACATGTTCATCATTCCCCATCAAGTTGATAGAATTGTTTTTGGTTTTCCAGTTTCAATACTACCAGATTTATTGTCCTCTGCCAAAAAATAAGTATCTTATTATTTCCTTACCCGAGAGCTGATCGAGAATGCGCCTTTTGCTATGTTTAGAACAGAGATTCTATTTAATCAAATTACCTTTGTTGACTTTCTTCATTTTGCAATTGTTCAATTTTCCATTTACATTTCCAAACTACTTTCAATAGTGCTAAAGATATTGCCCCTATTAAAACAGTAAGTGCTCCGAACATCAAGCTGCCTGTACGTATTGTTGCTGTGAGTTCTATAAAGAAACAAATGACTTCTATAACTAAAGCTATCTTGAAAAAATTCATAATCTTACGATATAAATCAATCTTTGATTCTACATCTGTATACATTTCAAAGGGCCCATCTGCTGCCTTTTTCCTCAGATATACCCATCTCCACCATTGGTCTACGACTTCTACTCCCAGGTCCTCCATAAAAGATGCATAATCAGATTTATTCCCGTTCCAATTATCAAGTAAATCTATCTGATAATTATATTCTCCAGGTTCACACGGCTCGAAAGTATAAAACCCTAGAAAGAATTTTTTTAATGCCCAACCTTTTAAAGACATTTCTCTCAACCAAATTTCTTCAGCATCTTTATCATAATATAGTTTGAACTTTAGCATTCTATCATCTCCTATCCTTCATCCATCTTTTTAGCATTCTTAACAAGTTCATTTAACCTTTTTACTTCATTTTTAAATATTTCTCTTCCGATACTTGTAACCAAATACTCTTTTTTCTTTCTAGATTCTTTATCCTCACTGTATAGACATATCCAACCTTTTGTAAGCATCGAGTTAATCGCCCCATACAAGGTCCCCGGGCCTAATACGACCCTGCCATCAGTCATTTCACTAATATCTTGAATTATTCCATATCCGTGGTTTGGTGTTCGCACAGCCAATAATATATAAAATAATGCTTCTGTTAAAGGTGTACTATTATCCAAATAAATCAGCCTCCAATATATCGTTCAGCGATATATTAAAAATATATCACTGCATGATATATCTGTCAACGATATATTCTTTTTCGCAGTTCGCGATTTCTGTTTGGGACGGTTATGAACGAAGGTGCAACAAAAAACACAATCCCTCATGCTAAAATGAGAGATTGTGTATCACAAGGATGGTGATTATTGGAAAACTATCAATAAGCCTCTGTCTTTGATTTGAATGCACTTTTTATTCTATCGTACTGACCGGAGGTAAACACGCAAGAACTTATACACGTCGAACAACCATCCGAGAATGGCGGTGCACATTTTTCCAGATCTATATATACATGCGTACCATCTTTCAACACCTTGGGTTCTTGATAGATCGCACCTGCCGGGCATGACTTGACGCAGCGATTGCATGTTTTACAGAAGTCGGCAATCCACCTATGATCCTTTTGATCCGAAATAGGCAAATTATCGATATCTACAAAAATACCTGCCAGTCTGACACATGGTCCAAACTCCGGCGTTACCAAAATGCCATTCTTGCCAACACACCCGAGATTGGCATCTTGAGCTGTGGGCACGGTATTGATATCACCGCCGATCGCAGGGCTGGGATGACAATTGAATCCATTTTCTCTTAAAAAATCAGCAATTTTATTGACCGCAGTACCAAGCCCTGCGTAAGTCCTAAAGATCTCCTTGTTAGATTCTAAACTGGGACTCGTGGCAATCAGTTGTTTATTCATCTCCATTGTGAACATGATGGCCTTATCATATAGTATCTCAAAGTCCTTAAATACATAGTTCGGATTTACTTTTGTATAACCGATATTGGAAATACCCAGTTGTTTTGCATAGTCCTCCATCTCTTTTAAGGTTTTTTCATCGATTATTCGCTTTCCGGAGTGGGGATTATGCTGGAGACCCTTGGCACTAATACGCATTCCTTTGATAGAAGATACTAAATAATTCTTAAGCGTTGTCATCGCTTTGAGTTTCGCACTGATACTTCCATACTGAATAAGCAACAATGGAATAATAACCGCTTGTCTGGAATTCGGGCCGCTTTTTACCGGTTGATCCTTCTTTGTCATCCAATGTGAGGCGCTTAAGAAAAATGGCGGTTTTCTCATCAATTTGTACAGTTTCATAATATTCCTCCTCGCTGCACTCTATACTTCCAGGAAATTCAAAGCATCCAGTACAAAATTGTTTTCGTTCATGGCCGTATTTCTATACATTCTTTCCAGCATAATTCTTAAGACATCTTTTTCTGATTCGGAAAAACCCTCAACCAATCTTGAATTCAGCTCCAGGAATACATCTTTAAATCTGGCAGCATTCTTTCCCTGTGCAACTATATTTTTTGGCATAATCTATACAATATTGACATGACATTATCTTATTTGAAATAATTCACACGATTTGTTGAGGGCGACTTGGTCAATTTGCCTATTATCGTATTCACCAGTTTTCTTATCTTCAAAATGAATTCATTGATTACAAAACCCGGGCAAAAGTACCTGCACCAAAACCTGTTGATAAACAATGAGGTAAAGATAACTATCGGTAAGATAATCCATTGAATACCAAATCCCTGTAAACCGAACAAAGTAGCAAAAGGCTCATACCCAGCGAGTCCAGGCGATCTAAGCAAGAGGGCTCCTAATAGTGCAATATATACTAGAATATATTTGATCTTGGTGGCTTTAGTCTCTATAGATTTGTTGCAACACTTGAAGCTTCCTCCGCCTATCTTAGCTAATATCTCTTGCAGTGCACCAAAGGGACAGAGCCAAAAACAATAAAGATTCCTGCTGACGAAAAATGTTATTATCGGTATACCCACCATGAGTAGATACCAAACCAAATTCTCGCGTGGGGAAGGAAAATACCCCATTAAAAGTGCAGCGACGTTACCTAAAGAAATCGGCACATTAAATTGGAAACCAATAAACACCAAGCTGCCTATGAGGGTTACCCAGCGCAGTTTTTTGTATTGCAGCACTACACCGATCAGCATCAAAATCATTAAAGAAATCACTGAAATCTCTTTAACCCCAAATTGAAATGGTGCGACCTCATCCTGAATATCCAATCCGAACTGGTTTCTGGCAACAGCATGACTGCCTTGGGATATGGCCTTAGCTATTCCTCTGCTAGTGAACGTTGCTCCGGTTATACCGTCAATATCCTGTTCGATAGTAATAGGATCAGAGATACTCTTGCCAATGAACTGCTGCAAATACTTGTGATTCATTATTATTTCGATGAAGGAGGGCGTATCATTGTGCTTAGCTATAATAGTTCCAATTATCTTCCCTTCAACATCAATTCCGGCAGCGATCTTAATCGGGCCACCATAAGCGTTAGCCTCATCGAACACTACATACCCTATGATCTGTCCCAGTCCTTCCTCACCATCCACTATCCCCTCATAAGTAAGGGGGGAAGACGCAATCTTATTGAAAGATTGCGCTTCAGGGAGGACTTTATTCAACAATGGCTGTAAATCATCTTCCGGCATAACCCAACTTGCAAATAAAGCGATAATTAGTGTTAGCCTCGCAAACAAGGCTACAACCAAGGTAATTGTGTTTTTCCCTTTTCTCTCTGTCATTGATCTTTACCTTACTTCGTATAAAAATTAATTCCTTTGTTCTCTCTACTTTTAGTTGTAACAACCTTTCATTATCAACTGATCTCATTGTTTTCTGCGATTTTTATACCTCTGCTTTTTGAAATAGAGCTTTTGAATTGTTCCAGTCTCAAGCTAAGGAAAAATAAGATCACTGCTGTTCCCCCAAAAATCATAATCCCCATCGCAGCCGCTTGGATTTCATCTTCCAAGATACTGCTGATTGACCAGGCAACAGCAAATAGCCCTACAAAGATAGAGAGCAGCAAGCCACTGAACTGAGGCTTTGTAAATCTTTGTTTTCTTTTAGTGTTCCAATAAACTAATCCCCATATCGCTCCTAGTGTAGCTGCACCGAGTATAAGCCAGATAAGACTCATAAAGATCACCCCATTTTCGTTTGATTATTATTTATTGTTCCACCATTCTGTCATATAGTCTGTGTTGAATGTTTTACCGTAGCCAAACAGTTCGTCAAAGTATCTTAAGATCGGTTTGGCAGGAGTTTGGGTTGCCAGTTTGGATAAGTCATGATGCCATTCTTCAATCTTGTTATAGGGACAACAGGCTACACAGTTACAACAATCAATATGTTCGGCCCAGTACTTAAAGCAATTCTCCGGTTTAATCACCCATTTCTTTACTCCCGGATTATTCGAGATACTTACCGTATTGAAACTAGGCTCCTGATCTTTCGATATAGCGTCGCTTGGACAGTTATCTGCACACTTCATACATACTTTGCAAAAGTCTACGACACCAAAAGTGATCGGCTTATCTTCTTTTAAAGGAAGATCCGTATATACTTTGCATAACCTTACCCTGGGTCCATACTTCGGTGTAATTAGTAATCCCATTCTGCTGATTTCACCTAAACCGGCTTGAATAGCCAAGGGGATACTCATTGCCGTATCATTGCCGCAGGGAACGGCATGATATCCTAACTGTCTGCAGAATGTAGCAACCTTATGGGCTGTGGTAATCATTTCTCCATAACCTGTTGCCGTACCGGCACTTGCAATCAGAGAGGGGGAAGTACGGTAAGCATCATAATCCATTTCAATCGCCATCACGATAACGCTTTTCGGCTCAAAAGGAAACTCAATTGGTCCTCCCTTTTGCGTAAGCGGATGATAGGAATGTGTATAAACCCATCTCTCATCATACGGTGCGATACCCACTAAATCTGCTCCAAGAAAAGACGTTGCTTTTTTTACGATCTCTGAAGCTTGTTCGGGTGAATCAAATTTCTTCTGCTTAGGATTAATATGGCCTTCCCAGCTATAAAGGCCCATATTGCCTACGCCGGCACCAACTCCCGGTCCGCCCGCATCTTCTTCAATAGACCAGGCAGCACCGGATAAAGCGAAATCAATATCTGTAAATCCTGGTCCTTCCTCATACGGTATCTGTCCATGCCGCTTGGCAAGAAATGTTTTTAACAGGGGTGCAATCTCCGGATCCCAGCCCGCTCTCATAAACGTTGTATATTTCTGATCCATTCTTTTGTAGTCACTTGAGATTTCAGCCGGTATTGTTTCTGCTTCAGTAACGGCATACGCCATTCCGTCAGACCCGCTTAATCCGGGTATCTTAGATATTGATGCCGCTGTAGCTATTGCCCCTAAGGCACCTACACCTTTAAGTAGATTTCTCCTCGAAATTGGTTTTTGTACGGGAGTTTTCTTCTCATCCATACTCACCCCACCTCCTACTGTTTGTATTCTTGATACTAATTTAACAAACAAATAGGATAAATGAGTATTACATTTGCGTCTTTGTAGCAAATGCTACACCAGTGTGTTGAAATGGGTATGATATAATGAATTTGAGTCAGGAAAGCACTCAGATTAAGAAAGGATGATTCCTATCGATGTCTGACAACCAATCATACGGCACTCCATTCTTATCATCTCAATGTTTGGAACTCAAAGAAGAAATCTATAGATATGGCATTAAAATTACATCTGATGCTCATGTTATTCTTATCCACCCTTACGAAGCTGTCGATTCGATTTATTATATCGATAAAGGCCGGGTAAGATTTTGTACAACCAATTATGAAGGCAAGGAAAAAATATTACTCATCCAAGAGGAAGGTTCGATATTCGGTGCCGTACCTTCACTTTTAATACTCCAAATGCCAAACATGTCGATTGTTACTGAGACACCAACAGTTTTATATAAAATGGATAATCGTATAATTGCCTCTTCAAATCTATTAAAAGACGGCTTATTAAAGTACATGTCCAAGACTATCATGACACTTATGAAAGTTATAGAAAGTCTTTCTTTGGATTGTTGTAAGATCAGGCTCTATAATCTGTTTTGTGCATCAGCAGATGCAGCGTCCGCTCTGGAAGATAATTGGTACAGCTTAAGATTCCAGTATTCCCAGGATGATATGGCTAAAATTATTAGTGCCAATAGAGTGACGGTTGCTCGGCTAATCAATGAGCTTTGTGATGAAGAATTAATACGAATCGTGAATCGCAAAATACAAGTAAAAAAGACAGCCGATTGAAGTTAAGTTGTGATAAACGTATGTAATAAAAAACTACAAATTTATGAGGCCGCGACGAAACTAAAGTTCGTTGCGGCCTATCTTTATCTTATCAATTCTTAATCATTATTAGAAGATGATCAACAGCATATTGGTCACTGCGATTTTTACTGAACTTCAAGGCCATGCTCAAACACGGGGAATGGATCAAGTAGTTGGAAGAGTCGGTGGACTATACTCGTCGAACTGCCTTCAGGCTGATGAAGATCTACGAGGAGTATGGGCATAACTTCCCTGAAGGATCCGACGGGTCAAATGGGACACCAGTGTCCCATTTGACTTACACCCAGGTCCTCCTCCTGCTGGGCTTACCGAAGAGAAGCGACAGGAATTCGTCGCGCAGATATTTATGGTGCGGAAAGCTAGTTGTTGGGATGAATTCATTGTATTCTATCCATATTCTTCTAGCAATAATCTCATTCGATAAACCTGTTGAGCAATATGTCCTCAACATTTCTTCTTTCGTCAATCACTGCCAGTATCCAAACTTTATTATCTTCAATCTTATAGATCAGCCGCCAAGGAGGCATGATTAATTCTCGATATATCAAAATTCCGAAATATCTTAGTTCAGGCACTATTCTTCCTTGAAAGGGCATTTGATATAAATTTCCCGATTTATTCTTTATGTCTTGATAGATTCTTCCTGCATTATTTGTACTGTCGATGGATATATATTCAATAATTTTTTTTAAATCCTGTTGCGCAGTTTTGGTCCAAAAAATTTGATATTGCTTACTCATGACTTCCGATTATCCTGATCAAGAAACTGATGATCCATATTCAGAAAAAAGTCATCCTGAGACAGAACGTTTCCGTCAACGATGTCTCTTTCCCCTTGTGTCAGCAATTTCATCAGCCCCAGTGCGTTTTTCATTTTTTCGTAGGATTCGGTATCCAATAAAACCGCTTTGGCTTCACCATTTTGGGTTACATAAACAGGCCTGTGGGACTCATGCACTTGATCCAGTATCTCGGCTGCATTGGCCTTAATATAAGAAATCGGTCGAATATCTTCCCTGATTTTCATAAACTCATCACCGCCTATACAAATATGGTATCAAATTTAGTCCATCAAATCAAGAAGTTCATTTTTCCTTTCATCAAATGAATGTTGTTAAACCTTTTAAAGATATTTCTCTCAGCCAAACTTCTTCAGCATCTTTATCATAATATAGTTTAAACTTTAACATTCTTTCGTTTTCTTATCGCCTAACGCCTTTCCAGTAACTTTGTCAATAAGATAACGAAAAAAAAGTATTGTTTGCCAGGTTGTTGGTGGAATAAAGTTTACCACTGCCTGCCTGGGTCGTCCGCCATAGAATTAACTGTCCCGGACGGATAAAGTACATTATAATGATCGATTACCGGATTGGGATCTTCGCTTGTCGGCTGAGGGAAGACCATTTCAACTTTGAATTCCGAATTGGTCGTATAGCCGATGATTTCCTGACCGTTGCTTTCGGCGTTATAGGCCGGTGTTCCTAATACTGTTTTGGCTTCCGCAAGAGTTATGCCTTTCAGGCGGCTATCGGAAGAGCGGACTTCAAATATTTGGTCGCCCTTGTTGATCCCAAACACAACATTATGGCTCGAATAGGTCGCATAACGGCCTTTAGCTGCTGCCACATAGTCGGTTTGATCCGCTTTCCCCCATGCCTTCTCAACCTCTTGGAGGGATGTTGTTTTCACCGGGAAATCACAGAAAAGAACTTTACCCTGTTCTCCCGCTGCCATCATATTCAACAATAGGGATTCCGTGGCGTCGGGGTGTTGTTGGGACACTTGCGTGGTGAGCAGCGGTTTGCCTGCCAGAATTGTTTCCACCTCTTCATATCCCACCGGGAAAGCGTAGTTGTAACGTGCGGGCAGGGCAAAGACGTAGGTATTGTTACGCCCCAGTTCGCTTGGGCCGATCGGGGCGGCACCGATATGGAATACTCCTTGTTGCAGAGAATTCCATTCTGCAAGCGTAAACACCATGATGGGAATATCCTGCCGCGGGGTTTGCGAAGTCCAGCGGGGGTCTCTGATCGAAACCAGCGGGCCGGTCTCCACAATTGGTTCCCCGGTTTGGCTCCCAAGACTTAAACCCTCCCATTGACTCTCTACGATCGAATAACCCTGCCAGCTCTCCGGCAAGGAAAAGCTGAAACCGTACTGGGTATTTTGGTAGACATTTGAGGAGTCGGGAGGTAATGAAGGTAAATTTGGCGCATTGGTGTCTTGTTGATTTTGACCGTTGCTTGGCGGGTTAATGGGATTGCTCAGGCTTGAACACCCAACAACCAGGGTTAAGACTAAAGCGACAACAGCCCATTTTAGGGTTGTCTTCTTAAATTTAGAAATCATTATTATCCTCCTGGCATTGAATTTACTGACAAAACCAAGCGTACCCAGAACCCAGTGAGGTTCGGAAAGCAATTGCATGAGGCGGATAATGGTTTGTCCATATTTTTTGTGATCTTGCGGTTTCAAAGCGGACAGAACTGTAGCATCACAGGCTATTTCACAATCCCGTTTCATTTGGTAAAGTGCGAACCAGATGAAAGGGTTGAACCAATAAATAATCCGGATTGCCAAGACCAGGACACTAACCTGCAGGTCATGCCTCTTTAGATGACTCAGTTCATGCAAAAAAATATGACGCAGTTCTTCGGGTGATAACCGCTCGACTATATCCGGTGAAATAACGATCTTAGGGCGGAATAAACCAAAAAGTGCCGGTGATTTAGGAGAATCATCATAGACAACAGAAACTTCGGAATGAACCTGTAAATCTGCTTTGCATGCCTGCAAGATACTTATAATATCCGATGAAACACAAACCGGAAGTTTTCTCGTTTTCAGTAGAAGGATTCCGTTGACTAACAAAACATACAAGGAAATCGCCAGTACCCCACCCAGCCAGATGAGAGCGGCAGTATCCCAGTAAAACCATTCTTCTACCGGTGCAGAGGGTGGCTGGCCGCCCTTTTCGTTTCCAGACAGCATTTCGCCCGTCAGATTTGAGGTGTTCCCTGGTTGGAGGTTGTTTGAGCTTGTCCCTTGCCAATCAGGCATGGATATTGATGCGGAATCCATCATCTGCTGGTAATGCGGAATGAAATTAAGGACATTAAATGGAGCGGACGGTGTAAATGGAATAACAAGCCGTAAGATCAATATAAACCAAATGGCGTAATGCCAATTCGCACTGAGTTTCCGCCTGAGCAGCAGTTTGATTAAGAATAACCCGGCGGCTGTAATACTCCCCAGCAGGGACAACGTGACTATGGAGTGAAAGAGTTCGGTTAGGTTCACTTATTTTCACTTCCCTTCCCTATTGAAGTTTCTCATCGAGCAAGCGTTTGAGTTCTTCGATTTCTTTCGGTGATAAGCTTTCATTGTTAACAAAATTGGCGATAAGTCCATGCAAAGAACCATTGTAGACTTTTCGAAGAAAGGTTTTGGTCTCTTCAACCATGCATTCTTCTTGGGATAACAACGGATAGTATTGGTTTAAACCAGCCTCTTTATTTACCGCTAAAGCTCCTTTTTTAACAAGGCGGGCAATTAAAGTTTGAATTGTTTTGGGACTCCACCCGATTTCCGGTTGTAAATGGTCCGTAATCAAAGATGCAGTTAAGGGATTCTCCTGCCAAAGAACTTTCATTACCAGCCATTCGGCATCAGAAATACGGCAGCTTTTATCTGTCATTATTAAAAACATCTCCCTACAAGTGTAATCTATAAACAGACTACACTTGTAGGGAGTGTTTGTCAACTGTAAAATATTATATCTCTTAATTACGCTTACGCCTGCCTTACTGACCCGCTGCGTACCTGCCGCGTGATCACAAGTGCTATGCAAATAAGAGCCGCGGCAAAACCAATCTGGATCAGGTAGCTGAATATGACAGGCTGGAGCGACTCCCAGCCGAAGGATTTCAATTTCCCGATCTCATCGCTGGCCCGTACATACCAGTAGGTTGGCAGGAATCTTCCGACTGAAAGGACTGCTTCGTTTAATAGGGACTGCGGTACAAAACAGCCCGACAGGAATGCTAAGCCGAGGGTAAACGTATTGGCTACAGCTGACTGGGCGTTTTTGTTTTTGATAAGGCTTCCAATAAGGAAACTGATACTGAGCCCAACAATAGCAACGATAAAAAGGTTTATGGCCCATAATAGACCGTTAATAGATAGGAGTTCCTTGCCGAGCATCACAAAAGATGCTGTTAACATGATTGCCCAGACTATAACGGTAAATGACAGATTGGCCAAAAGCGTTTCCATACTCAGTCTGCTGTGACTAATCGGGGAACATAGAGTTCTCTGCTTTTTCAAGGTATCATTAAACACCAACATGAAAGATGTAATGCCGAAGATAAGAATGATGATTACCGGATATGCTGCAAAGTTAAAGAAGAAGGCCATGCCGCTGCCGTTGGCAACCCCGCTTTCATAATCGCTTATGACTACTTCGGTCTCCTTGGTGAGATCAGTTGTTACCTTGGCCACAAGCTCTTCCTGAGTGATACCATTTACATATTTGATGTAGTGGTTTGCGCTGTTCAGAAAATTGTTGAGAATCATCTCCATATATATTCCCGAAGTGGAATTCGGTATGCTGGTTTTCTCAAGAGCCGTAGCCTCACCATTCATAAATCTTTCGGTAAAACCTGCCGGAATTCTGATAATATACTCAACTTCACGGAAAAACAGGGCGTCCTGCAAAGCTTCCTGATTATCCTCCACTTCGACAATAGTAGACTTCTCACCGGCATATTCCATAAGTCCTTTAATTAACGCGGAATCATTATCATCGTTGATAAAAGCGACGGGTGCTCTGCTTTCGGTAAATTCGGCAATGTCACTGCTCTGTCCCGATGTTGAAAACGCCATCGATATACCTATAAAGACAGTAATGTAAATCATCAGAATGGGGATATTGTTCTTAATTATTTGGAAGTACACTTTAAATACTTGCATATTTCTTCCTCCTCATAACAAGACAGGTAACAACGCACATCACAACGGAGTATGCAACCAGGAGTATGATGTTTTCAAAATATCTGCTTAAACCGTCATAATAGTACAGGCTGTAGAAAGCATCCGTAATCAGATTGGCCGGACTGATATAGCCGATAATGGGTGCCGACTCCTGAATAATGTACTTCATATCGACAACCATCAAGCCTGCTAAAAAACAGCTTAGCATCGTGCCCCCGATTGTAATAGCGTACTTAATACCCGTATTTTTAAAGCCGACACTGACTGTGGTACCGAAAAATACGCCGGTTATGCAGCTGATTAAGCAGGTGAGAAGGATGAAGCCTGTTTTCGCACCGAAGTCAATCTGCAGAGCAAACATAAGGTAGGCTAATACAAGCAGGATCACAACCATCTGGAAAAGGATGGTGGCGCATATGTTGTAAAGAAATACTCTGAATTTCGCCACCGGCACCAGATTTACGCGGGAAGCCAAAGGAGACATATTGGCTTGAAGTTTAATTATTTCTTCGACCGCAACAGTAGAACCCATCAGACAGGTCATCGCCAGCAGTGCATAAAAATAAATTACCGTTGTGTCCGGACTGGACGCGGAATCTGAGGCTTGGGTCAAGTATTCCTTCCGCTGGGCGAGGTCGGTAATAAGCCCCTGATCTGCCGCCTGGGGGTTATCACTTAATATGGTGTGTATTGTTGAGCTGGCCTGCAGGTAATCGTCAATAAAAATCTTGGCTATGGTCTGTCCGAATCCCGAATCCGCTACGGCAAGCTTTATGCCGTCATCATAAAAAATATAGGCTGCAATATTCCCGTTTTTCAGTAACTCTTCCGCTTCTTCTTGGGATACGGTTTGTATCCGAAAAATGTCTTCCTTCTCAGCGGTTCCGTCTATATCCGATACAGACGCCAGGGCACTGTAAAATCCTGTCTCTGCAGCAAGCTCACTGCTTTCAGCTACAGCAATACCGACCGGTTCAAAACTTTCGGCGTTAACCAGATTGCTGAAAGCAAAATAAAAAAGGGTAGAAAGTACAATTGGATAGATCAACGTCCAAAAAATTGCAGGCCGATTTCTGAATATGGTTTTCAGATTATACATAAAAATATGGCTGAACATTATCTTATCCTCCTAATCCCTAAGCTCTTTGCCGGTGATTTCCAGGAAAACATCATTTAGTGTAGGCAGTTCGGAATAGATGCGGGAAAACTCAATGTTGTTGGACTTGAGATAATCGACGGCAGAGACGAGATTGTTTTTGCCGCGCTGAGATTTAATGGTCAGCTTATTGTCGGTGTAATCAACAGAATTGACACCGGGTAACTGTTTAAAAAATTCAATTACCTTGCTATCCATTCCGTAAACCTCGATGCTGATTTTTTCTCCGGTGCGGATTAACGATTTCAGCTCGCTATTAGTGCCGGAAGCAATGATTCTGCCCTTATCCATGATGGCGATCCTGCTGCAGATCTGCTCCACTTCCTCCATATAGTGGGAAGTATATAATACGGTAGCACCCTCCCGGTTAAGCTTGAGAATACCTTCCAGAATATTATTGCGACTCTGCGGATCCACGGCGACGGTGGGCTCATCCATAATAATCAGTTTGGGTTTATGGGCAATGCCGCAAGCAATGTTCAGCCTGCGCAGCAGCCCGCCACTGAGCTTCTTAGGGTAAAATTTGCGGTAATCAGCGAGCCCTACGAATTCTATGGCTTCCTCCACAAGACCGACGCGTTCTTTTTTGTTTTTAATATAAAGGCCGCAGAAATAATCAATATTTTCCCTAACGGTAAGCTCGTCGAAGACTGCCACATTCTGCATTACGACACCGATATTTCTTTTGGTATCATAGGCATCAGGCGACATAGGCTTACCCATTACATCGATGGTGCCCTTATCGTATTTTAATAGGGCAAGGATACAATTGATGGCTGTGGTTTTGCCGGAACCGTTGGGTCCCAACAGACCAAATACTTCTCCTTGATTGATTTCCAGGTCAAAGTGGTCCAAAGCCACAAGGTTTCCATACCTTTTCACAAGATTCTTTACACAGATTTCCATGTAAATGACCTCCTATCCAAAATCTATTCTCACTATACACCACAATATCGGCTTTCCATAAGTGATAGGAAACCAAAAACGATATGACAAATGTAATCTTTCTAAGTGCCTTTTGTTATGCTATTATGATACCAGATATTGGCGAATGAAAGGTTTGGTACAGCCAATGACGGAACTGATTAATAAGCTGTTGATTTTGTTTTGTTGCCTCTTTGTTTATGTAATATCCAGCAACGATATGTATATGGTTGTGCCCATGATCGTTGTGATTATTCTCAGTGCCCTGGGAAGCCTTTATGACAAGCCGGTTGTAAGAATACTTGAAATAATCGTATTTGCCGGACTTAGTCTTTTTTTTTATCAGTTCCTGTTTTTTGCGCCTTTGCTTTTATATGACGTTTTCCTGAAACCCTATACCCCTGCAGGCCTGATTGTAATTTTGCCGGCAGCGGTCAATTTTTCGGCTGAACTCTGGCAGCCTTTTATTGTTTTACTGTCTTTGGTGGGTCTGGCATATTTGATTAAATTCTACGCGGTGAGACTGGACGGGCTGAAAAATAGTTATATTCAAATGCGTGATGATGCTAAAGAGTTCGAATTTGCTCTGGAACAGAAGAATCAAGAGCTTATGGAAAAACAGGATTATGAAATCAAGCTGGCAACTTTAAATGAACGGAACCGGATAGCCCGAGAAATCCATGATTCGGTGGGACATGTGATGTCCAGCTCAATCCTGCAGGTGGGTGCCCTGATAGCCACCTTGCAGGATAAAAACGCTGAGGAAAGTCTGATTAACCTGAAGAACACGTTGACCGAAGGCATGAACAGTATCAGAAACAGCGTCCATGACCTGCACGATGATTCCATGGATCTGGATTCCCAGCTTTATGCGCTGGTCAGGGAATTTAGTTTTTGTAAGCTCTCCTATGAATATGATGCTCAAAGCAGTCCTAATATAAAGATGAGTTATTCGGTGATCGCTGTTGTCAAGGAAGCTCTTTCCAACATCATCAAACATTCCGATGCAACGGCTGCCTCCATTGTTTTCCGGGAACTGCCGGGATTTTATCAGCTGATCATCTCAGATAACGGTTCCCCGAAGAAATTTGACCTGGAAAAAGGAATGGGCCTCAGCAGTATTAAAGCCAGAATTGAAGGTTTAAAAGGTCATGTTCATCTAAGCTCCGAAAAGGGCTTCAAGATTTTTATATCGATGCCAAAGGAAGCGGAAAACAAATTGAAACAAGGAGATCATTAAGGAGGTCATTAAAGAGATTATTATGAGAATAATCATTGTAGACGATGATAAGCTTGTCTGCTCAGCACTCAAAACCATCGTAGAAGCCGGCGGGATCGAAGTAGCCGGCGTGGGAAACAGCGGCCTTGATGCTATATCCCTATATAAAAAAATCCACCCCGATATTATCCTCATGGATATCAGGATGAAAGAACTAAACGGGCTGGAGGCCGCGAAAACGATTTTGGACAGTGACAATGAGGCAAAGATTCTTTTCCTTACTACTTTTGCCGATGATGAGTATATCGTCAAAGCCTTAAAAATGGGTGCTAAAGGTTATCTGTTAAAGCAGGACTTTGACAGCATTGTTCCGGCACTGACCTCTGTAAGTCTAGGGCAAAGAATATTCGGTGATGAAATCGTTTCCAAAATCCCGCTGATGATGAACAGGGACAGCACCAGCGGCTGTTTTCCCGAGCTTTCCCAGCGTGAACAAAGCATTCTGACTTTAGTGGCGGAAGGACTCAGCAACAAAGAAATTTCAGCCCGGCTGTTCTTAAGCGAAGGAACGGTGCGCAATTATATCAGTACCCTGCTGGAAAAATTAGGCGTACGGGACCGGACGCAGCTTGCCATATATTATTATAAGCATATTTAGTTTTTAGCTGTACGGCATTTTTCGATTGACTCATCAGTGTATTTTCAGATCCCGTATAGAAATAACTGCTTCTTGTTTCATATCAAAAAATTCCCCTCCGCAAACATCAAAAATGTAGAATAATAAGATATTCTACATTTAACATTAATTACCTTTTAGCTTGGATAGTCCGATATGGTTTTATGCTGCCGCAAAATGCACGAGTATTCTCATTGTGATGATTTCTTTTCTTTTTTCAACTTTACCAAAGTTAGCACATAGATAACCAGTCCTAGAAGAACAACACCATACTCACCAATATTTTGCCCGATTTGGGTACTCCATAAGCCGAGTCCTACTACCGGCGACCCCTCGAAGAAAAGGGGCAGTCCCGAATCGGTTGGAAAAGATTAAGCATCGGTTTAGCGATAAAATCAACTATCCAGTGACTGAAAACGATAGCATAGGAGCCTATTACCAAAATCCACAATGGTATTTCAGGAGCCAGCTAACGCGAACAACTTTTTAGTAAACATAATCGTCCAAGCCAAAGCTAATATTCCACCCGGAGCAGCAACAGCCACCGCTATATTTTTAATTTCGGGAACGAATGTCACTAAAACAACGTAGATGAACAATAATGAATTCCCCAAAATCCCTACATATGCTGTTCGTTTACTAAACACGTTTCCTTTGAGCATTCCATAAGCCATTAACAGAGATCCTGTGCTCAACAGGATGAATCCTGCAAAAGCACCAGGACTTCCATGGCCTCCCCCTGCCAAATAGGCTTCCCCAGCGGCTGCTAATAAGTCTTTCTGAGCTATAGTCGTTGCCGCAAAAAACTTGCTGCTCAGATCAAGCATGGGTAAAGCTGAATTTTTGGCAATAAAAACTGCCGCACCGATATAGTAAATAATCGTAGCTAGGGTAACATAACCAGCATTTGTCCGGCGGTGGGTAGCCCAGAGAGCCAAGTAACCCGGTATCATCAGTACTGTTGTCAATGCATTGAGAAGATCAAGGTTATACAGCCCAATTAACCAATTATCCTTGAATTGGGTAAATTTATCGATTGCCGTCAGCGGTGTTGTTGATAAGTCTCCACCTAAAGTCGAACCTACGAGAATATCAAAGACTGTTCCCAATATTGCGAGTAACGTTGTCACCGCACCGATCCTGATAATACTTTTCCATTGCTCATCACTTTGAAGGATGGGACTTTGATTTTTTTCTAACATACTTCCTTCCTCCTTATAAATTAAAGGTTTATTTTTTAAGTAAGTAGTCAACCATTTTATCCAAATCGTCATAAATATCGTGTTCTGTCAGATTGTCTTGATTCGAAAAATACAACATCAACATACCGTGCATCGCATAAATAAATATCTTGCCAACTACTTCCACGTCTTTCTCGTGAAGGGTTCCATCCGCAACGAAACTCTGAAACGTTTGTTTTTGCATCGCGTTAAAATCCGGCTCGGACTCAAAATCCTTGTCTTTATTTTCTGGTCTGCTAAGCTGATAAAAATAGAAAAACTTAAAGACATTAGGGTTTTCTAAATAATATTCAACGTAAACTTTAAATAGTTTCTTGATATCCTTGAAATCTAATAATTTTTTAGGCAGTTTTCTGCTAATTGATTCAACAAGGTCATGCTTAATCATATGATGTTTTACGTCCCAAAGGAGTTCATTCAGATCTGCAAAGTAATTATATAGTGTGGCATAAGAATAACCCGTTATATCTGCTACCTTTCGTACTGTTACGTTTTCAACACCTTCATGAACAATTATTTCTTTTGTCGCATTTAGAAAATAGGATTTTGTTCTCTGCTTCTTAAAATCTTTTTTATCTTCCATGGTATCTCCTTCCAGACTAGAACTTATCTTAAATAAGTTAGATAAATTTAACACTAATATATATTATTAACACCGTTTAAATATATTAACAATGTTAATTTTACGCTTCAACTTTTTGTCTGTCAATACAAAATGCAAAAAAGACGTGGAAGCATCCTTTCACGTCAAATCATAAATTGTTCCGATTCCCGCTTACCCTGTGCATAGAAATTTACCGCGTGTCAGGCTAGTAGATTTCAACGTTGCACGGTAATGAGTTATTATTTCTTTTTCTTTATTCCCGCCGCGATCCAGTTTGACTTAAATTATATTAAAATTTGCACCTTCCCGTGTCCGCCGTCCACCAGAACTCTATCTCCCGTCTTTAACCTTGAAGTAGCATTCATGCACCCCACTACGGCAGGTATGCCAAGCTCCCTGGCGACGATGGCGGCATGCGATAGCGGTGCTCCTATATCGGTAATGATGGCTGCGGCTTTCGGGAAGATGGGTGTCCAGCCGATATTGGTAGTCACTGCGACCAGGATTTCACCCACCTGAAGCTTTTCTCCCTCTTCCGGACTTGTCAAAACACGTACCGTTCCTTCTATCCTGCCTGCAGCTCCGGGACAACCGCTTAAGGTTTGCGAGTCAGATAATTCTGCAGGCGGGATAGTAGCATCATAGTAGTCAAGTCTTCTGTTGGGGTTCGTAGCCCATTCCACTGGGTTGAAGCGTCCCCTGATAATTGATGGGAAGGGCGGCATTGCTTTATACTTCTCGAAGTTCTCTTTTCTTGAGGGAATATACTTAACAGGATCAATATGCTTATCTTTTGAAGCCTCTCCGGAAAGAAGATCTTCCACTTCATGAATATAAAGGAAGAATATATCTTCTCCCACCCCAAGGAGTTCACCTGCTCTAAGGGCAAAAGCCCTAATCACCCTGAACACCCTGACAAATTCTGAACGGGCTTCTTCTCTAAGTTGGGCGGCTTCAGCCACTTTTTTCATTTGCTTATCCAGCCATTTTACTTTATTGGGATATCGATCTTTAAACCGCACTTCGGCAGTCTCATATTGGGCCTGCTGCTTCTTTAAAAGTCCTTCCACATCGATATCTGACTTTTTATATTCCTCTACCTGTTTTTCGAGCCAATCAAGGTCTTCTAGGGGGGCAGGTATGGACAACTCATATTCATGAGGCCCTCTGTGGCCATACTGCCTAAGGTATTCCTCCCTGCTCATTTCGCCTTTGATGACCTTGGAAATCCCTATCACCGGTCCGAGACTTGCCAGCCCGGAGCCTCTCCTGAGATTGGAAAGAAGGGTGCCCGCATCTTCAGTTCCTACTAATTCTGTAAGCTTTTTATCCAATGCAGTAATGTTCATCAGTTTAATTGCCGCAATAGAACCTACATTCAACCCTTCAAAAAAATAGGGCTGCAGTTTTCCCTTCCATAAGGTCAGCAGTTCTTCCTTGCTCTTTGCTTCTTCAATACGTTTCCGCATTTCTGTGCACCACTCGGGTGTCTCTTGCAGGAATTTAGACAAGTTTTTGGAAGCTTTAAATGATTGTTTGGCTATACGAATTACAATTGGCAGCATCACCTTCAGGACCCCTAAACGGGAAAAGGGATAAAGAGGCATCTGCATTCCCTCAGGCAACCCTCCGTATAGATCCCCGAGCAACTTTAGGGCACTTCTGGCATCCTTGCCGGTTACAGAAGCAATTGCTGATACTCTTTTGCTGATATTCATATAGGGTCTTCCGCAGATATTGCCTGAAAACACATAGTATTCAGGAATAAAATTTAATGCGTCATCTAACTGCCTCGCTATACTCCAGGAAAACGGAGGATAGACATCGGGTATTGCCTCGGCGACATTGGTATTAGTCCAAAGTTCATCACCCGCCAGAGAATAATTGATTTCATAGGTATCCAGATTGCCTGGGGACAAGGTTGTTATCGGCCTGGATTGCAGAAGGTATAGTTTCCCATCTGCCACAGCCCATTCGATATCCTGAGGTTTGCCTAACTCCTTTTCAAGCTTTGCTGCATATTGATAAAGCTTTGCGGCATATTTCTTAAATTCAGCCGGTCCTTCATATTTCCCTTTCGGTCTTGTCAGCTTAAAATCATGGGCGTTGACTTCTCCTGATACCAGTTGTTCTCCTAAACCATGAACATAGTTACCGATCATGCTTTGATAGCTGCCTGTGATGGGGTCAGCTGTAAACAGCACGCCTGATATTTCAGATTGTACCATCAATTGGATCACTACAGCGATCTGGTGGGACTGTTCCATTCCTTGGGCCGAACTGTAGGCTTTTACTCTCTCTGATTCTCTTGATCTGTATACCGCATAGATTGCTTCCAGTATCGCCTCATCTGTTTCTACATTAAGAAATGTTTCAAACTCGCCGGCAAAAGAGGCTGAGGCTGAATCTTCACTTAAGGCTGAAGATCTTATTGCAAAAAGTGCTTGTGCGTTGTTCTTTCTTATCGCGTTCAAGGAAGCTAATACCTCTTTCCACGACTCATCATTCAGTTTCCCCTGTTCAAAAGCTGTCGGCAGAATAACAAAACCTTCCGGTACAGGATAGCCGGACTGAACCATTCTTGCCAACATACCGCCTTTTCCACCCGCCGTGGCTTGTTGATCAGGTGTTAATTCTTTGAAGTATTTTACCGTATTCGCCATATCTAACACTCCTCTTGAATGTAAGGGGATACACCCCCTTAGTTTCGGGTCCCTTTAGTCTGACATCAGCCGTATATTTTAATTTCCTCATTCTCTATACCTAGGGTTCTGACCATCACTGCTTCCAGAGAAGCTTTATACTTTAATGCTTTATTTTTATCCTGGATGTATTCACCATAAAAAATGCTTTGCGGAAATGAAGTCACCGCTCTTAACAAAATATCTGCCGTTTCACGTGGAAATTCAACTTTAAAAGTCCCTTCTTCCGTACCTTGCTCAATAATTCTGGCAAAGGGTTCAACATACTTCTGAGTTATAGTTAGTGTGAATTTATAGAAAGTAGAATCAGACTCCATTAGCATACGCATATAGTTTAACAGTTCCTTATTTGACTTTTGGGAAGCAGTCTTTATTTCCATAAATCGTCTTAATTTCTCTAAAGCGTTCAGTTTTTTATCTTCAATAAGGGGTTCAAGCTCACTCAACAGATTATTTGCAAAGTTACGGATGCTTTCTGTCAATACTTCATCCTTTGACTTGAAATAATGATAAAACCCCCCCTTGGATAACCCTGAAGCATGTAAAATATCATCAACAGTTGTTTCTTCATAGCCTTTTTCTAAAAACAACTTTTCTGCAATTTCCACAAGCTCATTTTTCTTTAGCTTGTGATTTTTTGCTGTCTTAGCCATATGGAGCACCTCCCATAAACCGACTTTGGTCTGTTTTTAGTATACCTCAGAGTATAGATTTGTCAAGTTATCTAACCTTTATAGATTTCCAAAAATAAAAAAGTCCAGTTAATACTGAACTTTTTGCCTAAGGCATTGACAGTTTATCTTTATTCAGTTTTCATTTTCGAACACTTCCTGATATCAAGGTCGTTGAGAGTCTCGGGATAATAGCGCAGTTTATTCATCTGTCTTCTCTTTGAAATGTGCTCTCAGCGCACTTTAAACTTCTCAGGTTGCTTGACTTTCATTTTGATTATAGTACCACAATTGGTACAAACATCGACTAATATATCACTTCCTGTAGAGAAAATTTTATTTATAGGTTCTAAGACTGCATATCCCGATAATTTACCTCTACCAATCTCTGTATTCCCACAATCGGGGCACTTGGCATTATCTGTCATCAAAAATCCCTCCTTAACCTTTGTATATAAGATTTTTATTTCCTTTGAGAGCATAGTAACTGTAAGAAGTCACCTGCATCAGCATAATCATACAACTTATAAATATTGGGAATATACCGGTATTCAAGATTAGATTGCTTATGATCGTGATCACTATAAATCCTAGAGTTACGTTTTTTGATAGTTGAAACGCATTATACCCACATTTATATATTCTGAGTTTTTCTGCTTCATCGCAGCTTTCCAAAAAGTCCTGATGAAATCGAAAAGAAGTAGGTTCACCTTTTAAACGGTTATCAATTTTTTGGATATACTTGATAGCAATAATCTCTAATACAGCGGCACAGATAGCACTAAACATAACCAGAAATATAATAAGGAAGAAATCTCCTCTGGTTTTATCAAAAGTCATGCCGAACAGCATCATGTTTAGGATTAGATACGTACTATTGATCAGCATGGATAAGTTAAATGACTTCTCGCCGGCTTTTTCGTAAGCATCGTCTTTATCGTCTGCCATGTCCGTGATTTGATTATAATTTCTCTTAGCTTTCTGATAATGATATACCGCTGGTAAAAATAAGCATAGAAACAATCCGATATAAATTGCTAAGCTGTTCTTAACAATGAAATGCCCTGTTTGGGTGGCAATGTTTATATACGCAGGCTGATTCAGTTTGAGTAATCCGATGGAAAAGATAATTCCTATTATTCCGCCAATTACCATTAACACTATCATTCTAAGTATTGTCTTCTTATTCATCTTCTTTGTCCTCCTGATAAGAAAATATTTCCTCCACAGCCACATCAAATACTTTACTTAGCTTAAGTACCAGGGTTATTGAAGGATTGTAATCGCCTCTTTCAATTAAGCTAATCGTTTGCCTGGATACCCCAACTAAATTTCCTAATTCGGCTTGGTTTATCCCCATCTTTACACGTTGTACTTTTAAAGAGTTTTCTAATGGCATATACTTCTCCTCATCAAAAAATCTATTTCTCCCCCGGAGATTATTAAGTAGATTATTAAGTGATTATTAGCCTTCCCTTCCCTTTACCCGAATTCATCGGAATTGATTTGACAACTTCTTTTAGCAAAATGACAACTATTCTTGTCACACTTATTATAACAGTGACAAGTATAGTTGTCAAAAGAATAAAATTATATGTTAGCGTCAGCTTTTTTCAGAGTAAAAATTGGACGTCCGATTGATAATATAACTAGTTTAATTTGTAAGGTTGGTTGAGTAAGAGTAAAATGAGTAGAGTCAGATCAGCAAAGTTAGATAAAATTAACTAAGTAAAGGAGTGTTATTACCTATGATTACACCATTTATAAATTTTGCGGGACGCTGCAGCGAAGCACTTGCTTTTTATGAAAAGGTGCTGGGCGGACAGGATAAACGAGTCATGTACTATAAAGATGCGCCGCCAAACCCTGATTTTCCTATTCCCGATAATATGAAAGACTATGTCTTGCACGCCGAAATGACTATCTGCGGCACAAAGGTTAGCTTTAGCGACACTCAGCAGGATGTGGTTCGCGGCGATATGATTTCCCTTGCTATCAATTACCCCACTGCCGATGAGGTGAAGGATGCTTTTAACCGGTTGAAAGAAGACGGTGAGGTGTTGATGGAGCTTGCCCCTCAGTTTTTCAGTCCCATGTACGGCTGGGTCAAGGATAAGTTCGGTATAGGCTGGCAGATTATCTGTCAGTAAGTTAAATCATGCTCCGTTTCAAGGTCTGTCATCCTAAGCACTGATGACAGATGGCAATCTATTCTTCTAAATTATCCCTTTCCTGCAGGATAACTTTGACGGTATCGTCGGGCTGTTTGCTTTGATTTCCATGATGGAATAGATGTGACCAATCTCCACAGCAGTTAAGGGTCTTTGATCTCCGAAAAAATTAAAATATAAACCTAAAAATTTTTTATCAGGAACTTTCTCTGTATATGGTGGTTTCACAATACTTGGATGCTTCTGGATGATTCCTTTAGCCAGTAAGATTTCCGTATATTTTCTGTGACGGTCAGCCGCAGTTTTTATCTGGTTGTGGAAAAAATCCTGAAAATCCGTCCGATTGCTGAGGTTACTGCAGGAACCAAGTGTTGAATTAACATCGTTGCATCATTCTACTTCAGATGACACCGGCGTTAAGTCAGATAAATTATGATGGATGGTGCCGGTACCAAAAGGAAGTTGTTCCACTACCCCTTCAGTGGTCTGTTGAATGGTCGGCTGTGAACATTTTATAACATATTTATTATTTTAAAATAAATAGAGAAGTATCCCTTTAATTTGAATACTTCATTATCAGATTTACGGCATATCTGTTTTTATTGTGTTAGAACCGTAAATCCTAACCAGCCAATTACAGCGATATAAGGTAAGGTAAAAATCCAGGCTAACCTGTTTTTACCGTATTTCATTGCCAGTGCCGATCCGATAAAAACCAAGGGCAATCCCCACATAATATAGCGGAACTTCGGCATCCCGCCTAAGTACCAGGATATCGGCACCGCAAACAATGCTCCCAGAAGGATTAAACCTATCTTCCTGGTGTATATTCCGATACTGACAAGGACGATTGCCGTAATTATACCGGGCCACCCGATAAGCAATACTACCAATCCATGAAGCAAGGCCATACATATTCCCCTCCCCTTTTCCTGACATAATTATATTCTCTGCAATTGATTCATTCCCTGCCCCACACGGGCTCTTTCCTGTTCCTCTGTCCACTTCTCCGGCGGTGGAACGCCACCATCAGGGAGATAGACGGTGTTAAACTTGAAGTACGAACCTGCACTGATCGCGCTGAACGGTTGCCCGCCCAGTTCAAAACTCACAATTTCCGCGTCACCCGACGGGGTGTGATGAAAAAACAATCCTCCTGGCACTGAACTGATGAAAGGGGTTTTTTACGCTCTTGATCTGCGGGCCCGGCATAAAATACCGAGTCTTTTAGCTGGCCTGGTAATATGCTGCGATATAATACGCCTGTTTGGAGGCATTCACATAGACGGTATCTCCCGAATTACCGACAACTTCCATTGAACCCTAAGGTGGCTTGTTGTTAGAATGGTAATAAGGAGGTGCTTTTTATATGGGTAGAAAAAAGATCACCATAATCGGACTTGGAGCCGCCTCCGTTATCGTTTTGTGTATTTTAGCAGCAAGTAGCTTTTATTTATATCATATTGGAATTGAAAGGAAAACCCAAGATTTATTCTCCCAAAACATGCAATTGGCTCAGACATTGCAATTAAGTGAACAGGGACAAGCTATCAGTGTGATGGCTGCGGCTGAGCGATCTGATCTTGCCCAGACTGAAACAAGCAGCCAGGGATGGGTTGAAAGTCAGAATTATGAGACCTGGACAGTGACCTCCGGGGATGGGTTGAAATTGGTGGCTTATTATATTCCAGCCAGGATATCGACCACCAGGACGGTGATTCTTGCTCATGGATATGGCGGCCAGGGAATGGAAATGGGCCAATTTGCCAAGTTCTATGCGGAAAACCTTGGCTATAATGTCTTACTGCCGGATGCCAGGGGCCACGGCACCAGTGAAGGTGATTATATCGGGTTGGGCTGGCCGGACCGGCTGGATTATCTGCTCTGGATTCAGAAGGTAGTGGACAGGGTCGGAAATGATAGTCAAATCGCACTGCATGGCCTTTCCATGGGCGGGGCTACGGTGATGATGCTCAGCGGAGAGAGCCTGCCTGAACAGGTGAAAGTAATCGTGGAAGACAGCGGCTATACCTCGGTTTATGATGAACTTGCCTACCAATTGGAGCGCATGTATAATCTGCCGAGTTTCCCTTTTATCTCAGCGACAAGTCTATTGACCGACATTAAGGCGGGCTATAATTTCTCCGAAGCATCGTCTTTAAAACAGGTCAAAAAAAATAAAACCCCGATGCTCTTCATTCACGGGGCTTCCGATTCATTTGTGCCTGTGGAAATGGTCTGGCAGCTATATAATGCATGTCAAGCCGAAAAGCAACTCTATTTGGTTCAGGGTGCCGGTCACGGCATGGCTTTTTATGCGGATCAACCGGATTATAAAATGATCGTGTCGGACTTTATTGCATTGTTTATTGATAGTCCCCAAGTTATCTACTAAGCTGCTGTTCTTTCAGACAGAAATACTGTCTGAAATATTTGGCCTCAGAGCAGGTTTCTGATGGTTTGCGCGGCATGACTCTGAAAATTAAAATCCCGGAATGTTTTTTGGTGCGGAATCATATTCTCAGATCCGGGTGTTTTCTCTATCGCCGCTTTTAGTTCGGTCTTCAGGCTCTGATTCTCCGTATCCAGATATAAATTATACATATACGGGACTGCGGCGTCGGACAGGCCAGATAAGTCCTTGACGTCAAGACTTTCCAGGGTTCCGTTCATATACCTGTCAATATTGTAGGCGGCGATGCGCCCGTCGACATTTCCGTAGCTCATGATTAGGAAGAAGACCACAAATCCCACCAGTATGACCCTGGTTGCGTTGAATTTTTTGAACTGCCGAACGGCAATTACTGCGAATATCAAGAACAACACAACCATAAACCAGGTAGTATAGACACGCAGTTGGGTTAACCCGTAGGTATTGATGTACATCACCATCTTGCTGATGGCCGTAATGATCAGCATCAGGGTAAACAGAGATAACGCGGTTGTTTCTATCTGCAGGACCCTCACCTTTTCCCTTTTGACTATCAGATGAGCGGTCGTAATCACGGCCAGATTGATCCCGGCAACCGCACAAAGTTCAAAAAAACCTCTCCTGGCATACTCCGCATGCGTCATGAGTTCCGGAAGTTGGTTATGGAATGCCGAGAAAAGATAGGTGATCTGGGAAAGAAAGAAGACGATAAAGACGAGATTCAAGGCAGTCAAGGCAGAATATACGGTCACACCCGGGGCAAATCGAAAAGCGGCTGCCATTTTATCCACCAACTCAACTGTGACAAATCCCGTGTTCCTTCCGTAACGGTTACCGTAGATCAATCCGTACAGGTAACAAGCGACAGGAATCCCCAGGATAATCTGGAAGAGAATATCTATCGATACTGAAAAATGCAAATTAGCGATTACCCCTGCAAAAGCCGCATCGGCTTTTATTAATAAATTAATGACGGCAGCCAGGACCGGAATCATCACGAAGATACCAACTGTGCCGGCCAGCAGGGATCTCCCCTTTTTGTTGCCGGCAATCAATGTTCTGACCGCGCTAAAGCAGCAGGCAAAATTGCTGAACGGGATGACCAAAACCTGGTGAAAGAAGTCGCCCAAGATGTAGACGGAGATCCGCTTCTCCAGGGTTCTGCCCGTTGACAGGCTGATCCAATAGATGACAGCAGCCATAAGAAAGAGAAAATTCAATCCTTTTATCAGCATATTGTCAAAAAGCAAAAAGACCAGGGCGGACAGGACAATGACAACGAAAAACAATAGGCTGGTTCTCGTTTGGTGAATCACCCCCGATTTCAGATAGATAAAGGTAGACAGGCAGAATATCGCGGCAAACAAGGTAACACCTGCCCCCAGGCCTGGCAGCCGGATCAGGTTCATATATAAGAAACCGCAGACCAGCATGACCAGGGCAAAAAGAATATCATTTCTTGTATAAATTGTATTGTTTGTATCGATTAATTTTCTTATTTCAATTGAATTTTTTGGATTAATGGCATTATCCATACTATTATTCATTTCCCCCTTCTCCTTCCCTATACTCTAAAATATCTCCTGGCTGGCAGTTCAAAATCTTGCAGATTTCTTCCAGGGTCGAAAAGCGGATGGCTTTGGCCTTGTTGTTTTTCAAAATCGAAAGGTTGGCCGGAGTGATTCCGATTTTCTCTGCCAGATCGCCAGCTGAAATTTTTCTTTTGGCCATCATGACGTCGAGGTTAACGACAATCATTGAGAATCCCTCCCCCTAAATTGTGAAATCATTTTCCCGTTTAATGATGATCGCCTGTTCAAAAACATTTTTAATCACTCTCAGAATCAGCCCTAAAAAGGCGGCACAAACAGCAATAATCACAAACAGAATGTAATAGAATCCCGAGATGAACAAGATGACGGAGACGATAAAGCTGCACCATGACAGCATCCGCAGGAGACTGACATTTTTTTCGGCAAACACTTCTTCCCGCCTGATGTTGGCAAGCAGCCTGTGAAGGCAGACCAAAGACAACAGACCAGGGACAGCACAGGCATAGACCGTCAAGAGCAAAGAGTGCATAATTTCAGTATTTTTCCCCGTGTATTCTACATATGTAGGGATCAACTTGGGCATGGCTATAGCTGCCAAAATGACCAGGGCGATGGCGGTCTTTGTACAAATGGAAGACAGGATTACGGATTTATCTGGATTCCACATCGTATCATTCCTTTCGCGTAATTCTGGTTCAATTGTAAGAAACATTTTATCGCATGTCAATGTTAAATTGTTGTTTATCAATAAATATGTTTTGATATTTGATAATAATATATTGTTTATTGATAAATTCATTCCTGATCTCGCTTAATTGAAAGGCTGCAGTACTTAATTGAAAGGCGAGATGCCATTTTGCAAATTCAAACGCAGTATTCGTAATCGACAACTGAATATTTGTAAACGAAACGCAGTTTTTGTATCCGAAAAGCCTGTTTTGAAAACGAAGTGCAGCTTTTGTAACCCACTTGCAGTTTGATTTATTCGTTTTTCTATCGTATTATGATAAAAAAGGGCATGCCAAATGGAGATCGACTCCCTCTCGATTTTTTGTAATCGGAGAATCCACCCCTTATTTTACGGATGAGCATGGATTGTTGGCGGCACTGTTTTATAGTTTATCTTTTGAGAAGAGCAGGTTTTAACAGAATTTCACCGGCGGCTATCGGTGAACATCCAAGTTTCTGTAAAACATCTTCTCCGTGGTAAAAGCTGAACGTTTCGTAGGG
>LOEZ01000068.1 GCA_001516055.1 Gracilibacter sp. BRH_c7a | reverse complement strand
ACGAAAACGTTATAACCATTTTCTCTAAAAAAAGAGGAAATCGGCTTTGAATAATTACCAGTAGCCTCCATAACAATACTAGGCTTCTTACCGGTTTCTTGCTCAAGAAGTACCAATTGAGAAGTTAAATAGTCTAAATCTGTAGGGCAGTGATTGAAAGGGAATGGCTTTAAATACATATCACCATAAGATCGAAACATTGTAGCATAACTCTTAGACTTAGAAACATCAATGCTTAACACAGGAACATCTTTCATTAAAAACCTCCTCTTGATCCATGGGTTCCCTCGAATTGACTACCATCCCTAGGTTCGCATTGTGATACGGGCTCGGGGCCCAACCAGCTCAATCAGAGTAAAGTGCCAAAGAGGGCTGAACAGTTTAAACGACGGGATCTATGTCCCAACACGGAATACGTTCTAAACCCTGGTTTTCTTCAAGTATAAAACAATATATAAAACAAAAAAGCTCATACCCAGATTGAGCTGGTTATGAACCTATAATACGAACACGGAGTTTCCGCAACTTTGCCAATATGAATGTGATATGACGCTGCGGAAACTCCTGAACGTTATCTGAAACCTGGCTTTCGGGGCTAAATCAAGAAGCTATATTGTCTTTTCCCGTGCAGGATTCTCCTGATTTCAATTATTTCGTCAAGTACAACGTAAAACACAAGATAATTCCCAATGATAAGGATACGATAATTCAGATTCATTAAGCGCATATCTTTAGGGATTGACCCCATATGTGGAAAGTCTTCTAACTTTGAAATTGTCCTATCAACTTCGTCAAGGAAGGATTGGGCTGCTAAAGGATCGTCAATCTGAATATACTCAATGATACTGGTTAAGTCTTCTTGAGCAATAGGAAGATATTCAATATGATACTTCTTAGCCATTGAGCTTCTCCCTGAGATTTTTCATTAAATCATCATGCGAGATTCGATTCACTCCAGAATTGCTTTGAGCTTCAGCTTCTCCCAATTTTTGATAGAGTTCTAAGAGCGCCTGTTGTTTTTCGTATAATGCCATGCTCATAACAACAAGGTCACCTTGACCGTTCTTTGTAATAAAAACCGGTTCACCATCTTTATGGCAGATTTCTGATATTTGATTGAAATTATTTCTTAGGTCAGAAATAGGTTTTATTGTAGGCATAATTTTATCCTCCTATATCATTATATATATTGATATTATATCATAATTGTGATAGATATATGCAAGCGCCAGGCATCAGATAACCCAGTGTTCCCACAACTTAGCATAGATGAATGTAATATGACGCTGCGGGAACACCCGTCCGTTATACGAAACCGTACGCTTTGCCGCGCATCCATGCGCGGATTAATGGGAAAATAATTAGTAGTTTTATTTTCATATTTTAGGGAAAAAGCTGAGTTAGACAATTTTTGATTATTCTTCGAGATTGGAGCTATGTATGATTGACTTAACCACAACACGCGTATTTAAGGAGTTTGTAACAGGCGATCTTTCATTGAACGAATTTGAACGGTGGATAAAGACCGACGCTAACTTAATGAAACAACTTGATAAAGTCGATTATCAGTCCTTAGTTAATTTTGACATGGGTATCAGAGATAGTAATATTGAATTCGAATTGAGAAATTTAGTAAGTTATATTTGGGCGAGAAATATTGCACCAAACCAAGAGGTAGAAGTGACAAGAACTATTCTTACAGGAATGATTGATGGGACTGTTGGAATTATAGAGGGATGCAGGGAATTAAGTAGACTTTTCTGGCAAGGCAATGGGTTTATTCCTATTATTTTCGTTGGGTATGACAGTGAGTTAGATGCGGCAATTGATGAGAATTCAGATGTTGTTAGTTGGTATAGGGAAGCAGTTTTAATAGAGGCTAACAAATTAATACTTTTGCTGAATAATAGAAACATTTAATGTATATGCAAATTCATAATTCTTTGCCTAATTTAAGACCAATATGGAAGATACAAGGGGCCGCCGTCCGTGGCGTCCTCTGAATCTTGGGGCGTACGGCTTCGTATAACAGGCAGTTCCCAAAACTTAGAATATATGAATGTAATATGACGCTTCGGGAACTGCCGGGACGTTCTACGACATATCGTGCAAAGGCCTCGCCGTCCTTGGCGCGGACGGAATTAGAGATTTCTTTGAAGTTGTAAACAATTATGAACTGTAGAATTCTCAGTAAACATTTAAGAACAGAAACAAGTGCTAATATCGCAAAGCTTCTGCAAAAATAATCATAGTTAGAGTAAAAATCAAAATTAGAAATACAGTAAGAAGTATTTTTGTTGATATAAATTTAGATTTATTACCAATTTTGTAAGAGAAAAAACCTATGGTAGCTCCTATTGAGTTTATAATTATATCTTCTATATCAAAACTACCAAGATATGTTATCATTTGAAGAATTTCTAATGAGATTATAGAAATCACAAAAATAAATATGAATTTAAGATATTTAGTTCCAAATATCATAGGTATTAGTATGCCAAATGGTACAAAAGCTAATAGGTTTCCTAAACTAAAAATCCATAACTTTAATAGGTCAAATGATAAATGTTTTGGAAACCATAATGGTATTCCAGTAGGAACTATCGAAAAACGATATTCTTGATGGGTAATACTAAACTGTGGTCTACTGAATCCAAAGAACATAAAATAGAGTATAGCAATTATATAAATTACTAATAGTGTCTGCTTTATTTTTTTGTTTGTCAATAAATCTTGTATTGTTTTAATCATGTTTATTATTCCTTAATTTAATTCGATGACAAACTATATAATAACATATATTTTCCTATCAATTCTATATTGGATCTAAGTGGTTGTTGTTATGTTTAAGGCAGTGCCGTCCTGGCGCTGTCTGAGTCTGGGGCACGATACGTCGTAGAACAGAGTATTGCCGAAACTTTGCAAAGATGGATGTGGTTGGGACGCTTCGGCAATACTCGGGACGTTCTACGACATATCGTGCAAAGGCCGCGCCATCCATGGCGCGGATAATATTGGGGATGCATTATGGAGGAGTAGGGATGGAAGTAAAAAAAGCAACGATTGACGATGTTAAGGATATTAGTCGTATTCATGCTTTGAGCTGGAAGTATGCATATAAAGGGATAATTCTTCAAGCCTTCTTGGATGAGCTAAAAGAGGATCATTGGGTATCAGCATTTGTGGATTGGATAAAAGATAAAGTTTTAACTGCACAGATTTTATTCGAAAATAGTAAGCCAATTGGCTGTGTTGCATATGGAACATCTAGAGACAAGTCACTCCCGGATTGGGGAGAAATTATTTCTCTTTATTTGTTGCCGGAATATTTCGGAAAAGGATATGGTAATAAGTTGTTAAATTCTGCATTATTAGATTTAAAAGAACTGGGTTATGAAAGCATCTACTTATGGGTACTAAAGGATAATCAGCGGGCGAGACGCTTCTACGAAAAGAATGGGTTGCAATATAACAATGATGAATATGTTTTAGATATTATGGGAGAGAAGCTTATTGATGTACGATATGTTTATTCTTTTAACAGTTGTACCCAATAACCATAAATGCGCCAAGATATCATGGTGTAATCTGGATGTCTTTTCTGAGTGCTTAAGGCAGCGCCGTCCGTGGCGCTGTCTGAGTAACGTGGCACGATACGTCGTAGAACAGCGAATTTGCAAAATCTGAGAAGATATGAATGTAGTAACTAGACTTCGCAAATTCGCGGGACGTTATCTGAAACCGAACGCACGGCCGCGACATCGTGTCGCGGATAGTATTGAAAGAGCTTTGAAGTATTTGTTTTTGGAGATGATTTTGATGGAGCAAAATAGTCTTAACCAATACATAAGATATATAGAATTAGATAGAGATAATGTTCCATCCTTTTCAGAATATCCATTTAATTTACCAGCGGTGAAAAATTTAGATAGATTATCATTTCATCCAAAAGTTACATTCATTGTTGGAGAGAATGGTTCCGGAAAATCAACGATCCTAGAATCAATAGCTGTTGCGTTTGGATTTAATGCTGAAGGGGGAACAAGGAATTTTACTTTCTCTTCTAGAGCTACTCATTCAGAATTAAACCAACACATAAAAATTGTTAAAGGTGCCAAAAAACCGAAAGACGGTTTTTTCTTTAGAGCGGAGAGTTTTTACAATTTTGCTACAAACGTTGAGGAACTGAAGTTAAATGATGCTTATGGCGGAAGATCGTTGCATGAACAATCACATGGCGAATCGTTTTTTGCTGTATTTCAAAATCGGTTTAGTCGTGAAAGTATCTATATTTTAGATGAGCCTGAGGCAGCATTATCACCTTCGAGACAAATGTCAATGATTACTAGAATGCATGACTTGATCAAGGAAGGTTCACAGTTTATTATTGCAACACATTCTCCGATAATCATGGCATATCCTAATGCCATAATATATCAAATTGATGAAGGATTCGAACAGGTGAGATATGAAGATACAGAGCATTACCAAATTACACGTTCATTTATAACTAATACACAAAAGATGCTTGATATATTGATGGAATGATTTGTAGGGTATTTAAGGGTCGGCCGTCCGTGGCCGACTCAGCTTCGGGGGGCGTTCTGCATCAGATAACCAGGTGTTACCGTAACTTAGCCAAGATGAACGTAGTATGACGCTACGGTAACACCCAAACGTTATCTGCAATATGGCGATGGCCGGGCCTCCATGCCCGGATTTGATGGGGAATTAAATCTAGAACGAAGAAGGGTTAGGAGAAATGATGGAGGAAGGATTAAACAATTGTTGTTGTGAAAGCACGGTAGGATTAACTTGCGAAATAGAGGAGAGTTCGTGTCCTGTATGTAAAACATTAGGGTCGAAGGTCAAGAGAGTTACTGTTGAGCACCTCGTGCTGGAATCACTGACAGAGTTAGTCGGAGATAGCGATTATTATCTGTGCATGAATGAAGAATGTAATGTTGTCTACTACAACAAGGAAACGAGTTTCAGCAAACGGCAAGTGAAAGTACCAATATGGTTTAAGAATGGTGCGAACCCTAAGTATGCTTGTTATTGTAGCAAGGTGACGGAGGAGCAAGTTATTAATGCTGTCGTCAATGATCGTGCTGATAATATGAAAGAAGTCCTCAGGATTACAGGGGCAATGAAAGATGCACAATGCGAGAAGAATAATCCGCTAGGAAAGTGCTGTCACCATATTATTCAGAATGCGATTGATAAGGGGCTATCCATGAGACAATAGATAGAATAATGACGTGGTTGATTCAAGGGGTTGCCCTCCATGGCAACCTCTGAACAGGGAGTGCCATACTGCAGATAACACAGAGTTTCCGCAACTTTGCCAATATGAATGCAGTATGATGCTGTGGAAACTCCTGAACGTTCTACGACATATCGTGCAAAACCGCGCCGTCCTGGGTGCGCCACGAAGCGCATGAATGCCAGTTGGTGAAAGTCCAACTCAACCAATAACCATTCAGTTGAAAGAGAATGAGGATATTACGACTAGTGATGGACGTAGTATGAGCCCTCAAACTCAAATAAGTGAGCCGTAACGCAAGTGAACAGGGTTAGCCTCGTTAGGCGCAAACTGCAGTCGGTCAACCTTTCCAGGAAGATGAAACCTGCCATCATACGGGAAGAAATGGTGAAATGCACCGTATGGGACTGCCGGGGTTGTAACTGATGGCGCACTTACAAAAAGGTATTCGTGCGAACGTGGGAGATCTCAAGTTTCAAGGTTGGTAACCCAAAACGGAACGCTATAAGTCCAAGACGAAATGAGTTCCGGGAACTTGAGAAGTCGGATATGCCCATAGTAGCTAAGAACCTAAGGACAACATAACCTTAGGGAGCCAAGG
>LOEZ01000067.1 GCA_001516055.1 Gracilibacter sp. BRH_c7a | reverse complement strand
CCGATGGTCGGAATCGAACCGACGACCTGCTCATTACGAGTGAGCTGCTCTACCCCTGAGCCACATCGGCTTATTTAAGACAAATGATATTGTAATTGATTTTTATAATCTAGTCAACAGTACTTGCAAATCGCACTTCAAAACCAAAGAATTCTTTATATTTGCATTCAACTCTAATCATACTTGTATTCAACCCTAATCTTAACTTTTCCTTCTATTTTATTTATTCAATTCAATAAAATAGATTTAATGCTGGGAATTAAGGACTTAGAAAGAGCATCTATTAGTAATACTATAAGCGAGTTATCTTATTAACCTAAAGGAATATACTTTATAGTTGGCTGTATTCAGATCCAGCTGAAGGGATTTGTCTTCGTTAGAAATAACCAATAAACTAGTAAGGGTAAAAGAAATTATAAAAGGAGGAATCTTGTTTTCAGTATTACAAAAGAAGATGTCTATGCGTTATGCCAGGAGAAAGGCATAGAATTTATCCGGCTGCAGTTTACAGATATTTTTGGAATCATGAAAAGCACATCCATTATGGTTGATGAATTAGATAGAGCCTTTGCTGGTGAATTAATGTTTGATGGTTCTTCAATTGACGGATTTGCCCGTATTGAAGAATCTGATCAGGTGGTTATCCCTGATCCTTCAACCTTTGCAGTCATGCCTTGGAGACCCCAGGAAGAAGGGGTGGCGCGGATGATTTGCGATGTATATAGTCCCAACGGTGTCCCTTTTGAAGGCTGCCCCAGGCATATCCTCAAAAAATCTCTCAAGGAGGCTGAGGATATGGGATTCACCCTGAATATCGGACCAGAAGGAGAGTTCTTCCTCTTTCATACCGATGATAAAGGATATCCGATATTCGAAACTCATGATAACGCCGGCTACTTCGATCTTGCTCCTGTGGACAGAGGGGAAAATGCCAGAAGAGATATGATTCTCACTTTAAAGAAGATGGGATTCAAAATCGAAGCTTCCCACCATGAAGTAGCTCCAGGACAACATGAAATAGACTTTAAATATGACGAAGCTCTTACTACCGCTGATAATTGGGTTACATTTCGAGATGTGGTTAAAAATATTGCGCAAGAACACGGACTCTATGCCACTTTTATGCCTAAGCCCTTTTCTGGTGAGAATGGCAATGCCATGCACTGTAATCAATCCTTATTTAAGGATGGCAAAAATGCTTTTTATGATGAGAATAACCCTGAAGGCTTAAGTGATATAGGCGTATATTATGTTGGTGGTCTCTTGAAACACATTAAAGGTATGGCAGCCATTACCAATCCAATCGTCAACAGTTATAAACGGCTGAAACCTGGTTATGAAGCTCCTGTGAATGTTGCTTGGTCAAACTGCAATCGAAGTACTCTGATTCGGATTCCGGCAGCAAGAGGGCAATCAACCAGGATCGAACTTAGAAATCCAGACCCAACTGCCAATCCATACCTAGTATTTGCTCTAATGTTAAGAGCGGGTATAGAAGGAATTAAGAACAAAATAACTCCCCCTGAGCCTATAGATGAAAATATCTACGACTATGTTCATGATCATTCAGATAATGAATTACCGACTTTCCCTAGAGACTTGCAGGATGCTATCTTTGAATTAAAAAAGGATTCCTTAGTAAAGGAAACCTTGGGGAATCATGTTTACTCCCGTTATATAAGTGCCAAACAGCGGGAATGGGATGAGTATGCCGAACACGTTCATCAATGGGAGATTAAGAACTATCTGCGAAGGTTTTAACAGTATCTAATAAACTTAATATCTTGAAATAAGAATTAAACTGGGGTAATTCCTGGTTTGATTCTTTTCTTATAACTACTGAGCCAAGTTGGATTAATCAACTTCTTAAACTCGGAGGGCATTCGACCCAGTTCTTAAGTTTTCCGTATTCAGCGAAGCTATCGAAGATATTTACTTCCTCTTTAAGTAAATCGATAAATAATTTCCTCATATTTGGGTCAGTAGCTTGGCTAACTGAGCCAATATGGATATGGAGAAATCCTTGAATCCCTCTGAAGATTTGCCTATAGATGTATCTATCATTGATTTCATGAGATTTCTCAAAGAATGAAGTGTTTGAAGGAGGTCTCTCTGGTAAAGGGATTCCGTACTTGACCATAATTTTTTCCTTACGTTCGACTTGCTCCTTTAGCGTATTAATTCCTGAGGCTATAACTATTTTGAAATCTCCATCTTCACATAACTTCTCAAGAAATTGTGTTTCTTGTAATGCATCATATCTGGCTGAAGTGAGTTCCCAAAGATGCCAAACCTCACTTACGCTGATTTTAGTTTGTAACTCCTGAGGAGTTGCTCCAATATTTTGTAATTGGTCTATTATTCTCGATAAAGTTGAAATCATATATTTACCTCCTCTTTTTGGGTAATAATTCTTTTTCAGATATACTTGTTCTTAAATATTTTCCCAAATACTAATCAGAATAATTCATTTTCTTATTCTCCTTGGTATACTTTGATGTTAACAGCTTTAATACAAATCTGGTATAATCAGGCCATACATAGTAGAATGTTATATTGAGGTGTTAATATAGATGAATATAGCATTTTTAGCTCTTGGCATATTAATACTCCTGGCCTATCTTATGCTCAACTTTTATGTAGGCTTAAGAAGCTACCATGGACTTAAGGCTTTTATGCCTTCTCTGCCTCGAGTAGTCTTCTGGCCTATCTTCCTTGTTATTGCGTTCTCCTTCATTCTAGGAAGAGTTTTTACTATAGAACTATCGTTCTTCAATACCTTAGGTATGTACTGGATTGCTGTTTTCTTATATCTTTTAATGTTCTACATATTAATAGACCTGATAGGTCTGCTTAATACTCACTTTAAGCTTGTGCCTGAGACCTGGAGACACTACTGGCGAAGTAAGAAAGTATATGTCTTTGGACTTGTCCTAACAATAGTTATTCTTGTTTTCGGTAGCTGGAGTGCACAAACTATCCGTATGTCTCAGTACAACTTGGAGATAAAGAATAAGACTACAGATATCTCCAAGATTAAAGCGGTTCTCATTGCTGATCTCCATCTGGATAGTCTCGCCAATACGACTCATTTGGAGAAAGCAGCTCATGAAATCACTTCTCTGAATCCAGATATTATCTTGCTCGCTGGGGATATTTTCGAAAATTATCTGGATCTGGATGTTATCGATGAAATAGATGGGATCTTCGATGCTCTCCAAGCTAAACATGGTATCTATGCTGTCCTAGGGAACCATGAGTATTATGGCGGACAAGACGCTCAAATCATTGAGTATCTCGAGCAAAAAGGAATCGTGGTTTTAGTAGATGAAGTCACAGAAGCAATAGATGGAGATCTCTATATCGCAGGTCGGAATGATTATGGTAGCGGACATATGATGGAGATTGGTGAGCGACGAAAATCCGTGGAAGATATACTTATCGATGTGGATCATTCTAAACCTATCATACTGCTAGACCATCAACCCCAGGAAGTTAAGGAAGCTAGTACTGCCGGGGTCGACTTGATGCTTTCCGGACATACCCACGGAGGACAGCTCTTCCCCATTCAAATTTTCACTAAGGCTTTGTTCATTATAGACAGAGGTCACTGGCAGGATGAGAATTTTAATTTGGTTGTTACCACAGGATTAGGAACATGGGGCCCTCCTGTCAGGACTAACACTAAATCGGAAATAGTAATAATGGACATTACTTTTTCCGATTAGATTTGATTTTTATTTGTGTATACCTACTTTTGTATGAATTAAATAATTAGAGAAATAATAGGTGATATGGACAGAACGATTAAATATGAAAGGATGCAGATTAATTGGATTTGCGTTTGGTTATCATTGCCGTTACCCCGGCTATCGCCTTAGCCTTAGCCTTCTATCTAACAGACCGTTTTGATAGAGAACCTATGCGCCTCTTGACCAAAGTTTTTGTTTTTGGAGCTCTTTCTGTTATACCAATAGTAATTGTAGGAAGATTTCTTGTTTCTTTGAACATTTTTACTGGACTCTTAGGAATTGCTTTTACCACTTTCATCATAGCCGGGTTGACTGAAGAGTTCTTCAAGCGGGAGGTTGTCCTCAGAATAGCATATAAGAATCCAGCTTTCGATGAAAAACTGGATGGGATTATTTATGCTGTCTTTGCATCGCTTGGCTTTGCAACAGTGGAAAATATCATGTACGTCCTCACTCACTTCTCCAGTAATCCTTATGTAGGTATATATCGTGGCCTGCTTTCCGTTCCTGCTCACGCATTGCTAGGGGTTACTATGGGTTATTACCTCTCACTGGCCAAATTCTCTATTAACAGTAACTTCGAACGTGTCTATCTCAGAAGAGCACTATTAGTTCCGGCTTTTCTTCATGGGGTGTTTAATTTTATCCTGATGGCAGATATATCTATACTGTTAGTTCTCTTCATCCCTTATGTTATCTATTTATGGTTCACTAATCTCAAAAAATTGAACCACTATTACAGAGAGTCAAAAACGAGATTACAATCCAGAGAAACAGACTATACACTGGAGTGAATATAAAAAATAAACCAGCCGTAGGCTGGTTTATTTTTTACTAAGAAATTGTTATGAAGTCTACGGTGTTGGCTGAACTCGCCGCCCTTCTCTGGCCATCTCTTCAGATGATTTGAAGAGAAGGGTTAGACAATATAATCCACTTAAGCCCACCACACCATATACTATTCTAACTGGCATGGGACTGATTCCACCGAAGAGAGTGGCTACGAGATCGAATTGGAAGAAACCTATAAGTCCCCAGTTAATAGCTCCGATGATGACAAGGGCAAGTGCGATTCTCTGCAAAGTATTCATTAATAATTGCCTCCCTTACTTGCAGATTTATTTTATTCTTCCTTATTAGAATGTTAAAAAAACAAAATATTATTCCTGATATTAGCTTATTAATTTAAAATTTTATAGAATTATGCTTATAGAAGAAAAAAATATACAAAAATACAATAATATTTGTATATTTTTTTCTGATATTGAATTGTCATGATCTTGTTCTAAATATTATTTAAAATATTAGGAATAGAATTATAGAACTTCTCTATATATTTGGCTACCAAATTAGTTCCCTCATTCTCAATCTCGTCATCAATATTATTAAGCAAAGCTCTGCCCAATGTTTTCGACCAATTCTCTTCAATGCTATTCTGAATAGCATCACTATACTCATCATATCTCCGGAAGATATGTTCATGAAGCTGTTCGATATCATCATTATCATAATTAGAATACTCTTTCAACTGATGAAAGAGAAGGAAATGCATTTGGTCAAGAGCTTTAGTATATACATCTTCATCCTTTTCCCAATGAGTATACTGTTTAATCATAACGAACATATTCATGATGGTTAGTTCAAGATAAAGGTCATCCCTATCTATCGTGCTTAGGCCTATTTTTTGCAGATTCTCTTCTTCACTCAGAAATTCATCTGTTTTACTACCAATCAAGTAGTGAAGCACATTACCATATTCCTCTGCTTTTACTGTTCCTTTAACTTTTTGTTCCAACACAATAACCTTCTTTCAACTTTTTGAGATACACTTATGTTATCACCTTTATGAATTATTTCTGTATAATTCTTTGAATTCCTTTAGCAAATATCTAAAATCTAAGAATCACTAATATTCTTACATATTTGACTTGGATTAAAACAAGTTGCTTAATAAAAATAGTTTGTGAAAAGTTTAATAAAGGGCTATACTTAAAATAAGTTACCTAAGTTGAAACGGGTATCTTGTAATGAGGAGGATGAAATATGAATAAAAAATATTTCATAAGATTCTTCGTAGTAGTCCTGTTCATTACAGTAATCTTATTAACAAGAACGAGCTTTCCTGCAGCTGCAGTATATAGCATAATATATAACGTGAATTTTCACAATTCTAGTATCCAAATCACTGCACCAACAATAAATAACGCTTCTGTTGATAAATTCCTGACTGTAGCAGGGAAAACAAGTCACGAAATTATTTTTATATGCTTAAAAGGACCAGCTGGAGAGATTTCCGTATACCCAGTTGAAGTTATTAATGATAAATTTGAAAAAAACATCTGGTTACGGTTTGGTTCCGGTACATATACGATTTGGGCAGGAGATAACAATCAACAATTTGACGGGTCTATCCGTTTCATAGTCCAAAACATTTCTCAAGCAGATTATCGATACACTACCCCTTCAGGTTATGTCAACAGTGACGATACTGAAATTATTAAAATCGCTAACTCCCTAGTTACAGATAAGATGACCAATCTGCAAAAAACAAAGGTTATTTATGATTTCGTCGCACAGACTATCAAATATGATTACGATGTTTCTATGTATGGAGAAAACCAATTAAACACTGCAACTTCAGTTCTTCATTCTCAGCTAGGAATCTGCCGTGACTTCGCTTTTACTTTTGCTGCTATAGCCAGAGCGGCTGGTATTCCTACCAGAGTTGTATATGGTGAAACATTAAACACCATAACCAATGAAATAGATCTTCACGCATGGAACCAAAGTTATATCAATAGAAGTTGGATTAATATCGACACTTCTTGGAATGCAGGATTCAATACTCCAGATCAGATATTTGCTAAAACGCATTCCGTCACCTCGATTACTATTTTTTAATCTTTCTAGAACACGAGATTCTTGAAAAAACAAGAGCTGTTTTCCGTAATTAGTCAACAGCTCTATTTGTTATAGATAAAAAAAGAATAGAATCGAAGCATTATACTAATACTTTTCAGGAGTAAACAAATAAGTCTTGATAGATTGAAATAGACAGGGATAAAAATAATGAGAAATGAAAAAACTATTTCTAAATTGACTATCTTTAGGTTGAATCAAAAGCTGGATAGATATGTTTTGGTTAGATATTAAAGTTCAAAAAGGAGGCCATTTAAGAGTGAAAAGAAAGCACTTGATTCTACTATTAGGCGTATTTTTATTGGTTTTTTTCGTAGTTATTGGCTGTAAACAAGAAGTTGAACCACCAGGAGAACCTCCTGTTGGTCAGCCACCTGCAACCGCTAATTATGTAGGTTCAGATTCCTGCGAATACTGTCATACTGAATCACATAAAGGCTTTACCAAAACACAACACTATAATGCTTTTAAACCGCTGTCAGAGTATAATATCTCTGATCTTCCGAATGAAATTACTATCTTTGATACAGCCAATACCGAAAGCCCAAAATCTGCAACAATTAATCTGTCAGAGGCATATGGAGTAATGGTTGATGATTATGTCATAGCTCCAGTACCTGCTACAGCTGGCTTCACAAATGAAGTATACCGAGTTGCCGCGATTCATAAAGAAGGGGATAACTGGACTCTGGAACCTGCTCGTACGGGAGACTTTAATAACGACGGTACAGAAGATTGGGGCGGTGCCAGTTATACTTGCGGAAGCTGCCACAGCCCAGGACTTGGAAAATCTGAAAAAGAAGCAACGATCGGTTGCGAGAGCTGCCATGGCCCAGGTGGAAACCACGTTCAAGCTGAAGATAAAGAAGGAACGATGACAGTTTCTCAGGATGCTTGCTTAACTTGCCATACCAGTAATCCTTCAAAGGGCGATGATGGTGTTTGGGTAGCTAATAACCATTATGGCACCAGAGACTATTTTGCCAGCAAGCATGCTAATAGTATGCAAACCAATAATTGTTTAGCATGCCACACTCCTCATAATGTAAACAGTGAAGGACAAACTGTTATTGGCGATGATCCGGTTAAGGATAACTGTATCAAATGTCATGAAGGAGCAAACTTTAATCTTGACGAGCTTATGTGGAAAAATCCTACAGATGCGCATAGCCATATTACCAGAGACCATAGTTTTGGTGCCATGCCGTATGCTGAATTAGGCGATAAAGAAGGCACTAAGCCAATAGAGATCACTAACCCAGATATGATAGAACTCATTGAAGACAAAATAGAAGAATAAATCGTTAATAATCTGCACAAAAAAGCTGAGCCAGATTTTACTGGCTCAGCTTTTTTACGCAAAAATTTTAGAGTTGTAGTCCATTCCATAAAGGAAGTGCAGCCAAAACAATAATTGCTCGAAGTGCAAATCCTCCCAATAATACTGATACATCCGAGAATATATGAACATATGAATGGGTGTTGCTATGAATTTTCGATTTTCTTTTTTGCAGGAATTGAAGGATATAAACAACCAATGGGAATATCAGACCTAGGACAATAAATACTCCCCAGAATAGAAGGGCATAACTTCCTGAGACGGCCATCATTGCTGATTGTATTCCCATAGGACCTTTAACACCAGTAAGCATGATAGTAAAGAAGGTAATAGCTATCATAAGTTCAACTGCAATCAGTAGTAAGTGTGCTTCTCCTTCACGACCTTGGCTGGCTTTACCTTTCTCGACTACAGAAGCAAGGAGAGCTGTTGCAGATAATCCAGTCGATAAGGCAGATACCACGAATAAAGCAGGCATAATTCCGGTGCTCCAGAAAGGAATTGCTTCGACAGCCCATAGTAGAAGACCAGTATAAGTTCCTGTGGCTAAGGCCAAGATTGCCCCCGCCCAATTAAGTGCAGTAGGAGCTTTTTTCTTCATGAATACCAAAAATGCTTTTATAAATCCGATAAGAATAAATGCCGATAATATATAGACACCCCAAGTCATAACCGATCCAAAATTATAAAGAAGTCGAACCAAGAGCCAAGGCTTATGCAGACCTTGCCCAAGGTCAAATACCAACAGCACTGTACCAAAAGCAACTACAGGTGCGGAAATATAATAGCCCGCTCTGCTTAGGTTGGAGTTCTTACCTAACCAACCTTTTTCGGCTGCAAATGAGACGAGATAAGCCCCTGCTCCGAGGCCTCCAAGGAACAAGTAGATAACGATAAGCCAATGCCAATGCATTTCCATTTTATTTCCTCCTATTCTTTCGGAATAATTACCCATGAAGGCTTGGTCAAATCAGGACTGGGTAATCCTTTAATTTGGGCAACTCCTCCTGGGGTTTTTCTTAGTTCAGTAAGTTTACCGTAAGTTAGTGCCTTTGTAGGACAACTTGCGACACATGCTGGTTGCTCTCCTTGATCCTGTCTATCCTTACAGAAGTGACATTTTGAGATTCTTCCAGTCTCATCACTAAATTGAGGAGCATGATAGGGGCAAGCATACAGGCAGTATTTGCATCCTACACACTTATCTGGATCTTGGACTACAATGCCGTCTTTTTCACGTATTGTATAGGCTTTGGCTGGACATACTGTTAGACATGCTGGTTTTTCACAATGATTACAACTAATGGAAAGATAACTATCACTTTCACTAACTGGTATAACACGGCGCCATTTGGCTCCTGTTTCCCACTCGTTGGTGTTTTTGCATGCATACTCACACGATCTGCAACCGATGCACTTTTCATTGTTAAACATGAAACCAATCTTGTCCGGGTTACTCGGCGCATCCTGAGAGGTCTCTGCAAATAGTAGTTTACTTGGAATTATACCGGTGGCTAGGGCGGCAGAGAAAATCGCCCCAGCTTTAAGCATTTGACGTCTACTGATTAAAACACGTTTTTTCAGTTTATTCATTTTTAACCTCATTCCTTTCACTTTAAGTATTCACTTCCACTTTTTTTCACATAAGAAAATAGACCATTACGAAAAAACCATGTAAAATGAAAAAAGCAATAATCCTGAAACAAAAACTTAGAAAATCAGAATCAAAGCTATCTATCGTATTGGATTATAGCATTTTAGTATAATCTTTTCAGCAAGTAATACTTGGCAATCTTTATCTCAAGGGTAATAGTAAAAATATTTTTCTTTAATTTTTCTAAAAAACAGAAAATATTAAATTTAAAAATCATGAATGAGGTTTTAATAATGAGAATTCTTAGAATGATTTATCGCTTTTTATCTTCAATGAAAACAGGTTTAATTATATTAGGTATAATAGGGTTGTTTTCGGCGATAGGTTCGGGACTTTCACCAGAGAACTTTTTTCAAAGTACAGCTTTCAAGCTCTCTCTTATTCTTTTATTACTAAATATGACCTTATGTACGTTCAATCAGTTATACACGTACGCCAATACACGGACAAAAAAAGATAGAATGCGCACTAATCTTTGGAGACGAATCGGTATCTTAACCCTACATGTCGGCATGGTTCTTATTCTCATTGGCGGGACTATAAATGCTTTTGGTGGACAAAGTCTGCCGGTAAGTATAGTTCAAGGCGAAGTACTCGATATATCCGAGGTTATTAATACAGCTAACCCTTTTCAAGTAAAATTAAACGAATTCAAAATAGAATTTAACGATGATGGTTCTCCTTCTCAATATTACTCAGATGTAAGCATAATTGATGGGGATAATGTTACCGAACAATACAGTATTAACGTTAATAATCCATTGATTTATGAGGGAATAAAAGCATATCAACATAGCTTTGGCTATTTAGTTAATGTCACGGGAGAATCTAGTTCTGGATGGGAAGCACAGAAAACACTAGCAGAAGGTGACCTTTTTGATATACAGGGTAGCGAGAAAACAGTGAAATTCTATAAATACATTCCCAATTTTGATCCTAATTATGGATTAGAGACCAAATCCTTGAGACCGGATAATCCTAGGGTTGTGTACTCTTTATATGATAAAGGAAAGCTTTTAAAAGTAGCTGCCGTAACTTTTGGAGAACGAATAGAAATCGACTCTGAAAACTTTATGACCTTCGTTGATTTAAAACCATTTACTGTATTAACCATAAAAAAAGATCCCGGTTTATTGATGGCTTCCCTTGGAGGGCTGATGTTAATGCTGGGGACTTGTCTAGCCTTATTCTTAAAACAGACGAAACAGGAGGAATTACCATGACAGACTATATTAACGAGTTAACTTTCTTAACATTGGTATTATTCAGTATTGCTTCTGGACTCTATTTTCTTTCCTCATATAATAGAAGAATAGCAGGGGCAGCTTTCCTCTTATCAGTAACTGGGTTGATTACAGCTTCACTGGCACTTATTGCTCGTACCATGTTAATTGGTAGGCTGCCACTGGCCAACGGGGCAGAGTTTGCCTTGTGCTTCGCTTGGTTTACTGTGCTGATATATTTGATCTATGAGGTCAGAAGTAAAAATGGAGGTGCAGGAGGTGCAGTACTTCTAATCGCAGCCTTGCTTATAGCTTCCATTCTTATATTGATGCCTAATCAGCTTGGGGATAATAGACCATTGGTCCCAGCCTTAAAAAGCCCTTGGTTGACAAGCCATGTGCTAACTGCGGTCTTCGCTTATGGTGGTTTTGCCTTGGCTGCAGGCCTCGCCGCCATGCAGTTAAGAACTACTGCTTCTCCGCAAGGAGACGCATGGATAAGTAGGATTATCGGGATTAGCTTTATTATGTTGACTATAACCATTGTGCTCGGAGCCATCTGGGCCGAACAAGCTTGGGGTAGATATTGGACTTGGGACCCTAAAGAAGTCTGGGCAATGATTACCTGGATTGTTTACGCTATCTATCTTCATGTTCATAGACAGAGATTCTGGAGAGGTAAGAATTCTAATATTCTTGCGATCTCAGGATTTATTATTGTATTATTTACAAAATTCGGGGTTAATTTTATTCTTTCTGGTCTTCACAGTTATAGTTAACAGTTATAACGGTTATCCCAGTTATAATTAATACTTATATATAGAACAAATTTCTTACCTTTTAATGCTAATGCCTTGAAATATGTTTATAATAAATATATATTTTGTAAATAAACCCAATAAGATTACATAAAGGGGATATTATAAGAGAATGTCTAATTATTATCCAATCTACGTAGATGTTGAAAATAAGCCAATCCTGATAATCGGGGGCGGATCAATTGCTTTACGGAAAGTCGAAACTCTGCTTGAATATGGTGCTTTGATAAAGATTATTTCTCCTCGAATCATTCCTGAACTTCAAGACAGGGTCAATAAGAAACAATGCGAGTGGATTCCAAGAGAGTACTCATCAGAAGATATTGAGGATTCTTTCTTGGTTTTCTCCTGTACCGAGAAAGAGGAAGTCAACGCCCGTGTTGCTCAGGATGTCCAGGATAGCAGTAGATTAATAAATGTAGTAGATGATCCAGACAAATGTTCATTTATAGTCCCTTCTACTATGAGACGCGGAGACCTTTCTATTGCTGTGTCGACTTCAGGCAGCAGTCCAATGGTCGCTCGTCAAATCCGCGAAGAACTAGAAGGATTCTATGGGGATGAGATAAGAGTATACCTGAATTTGTTAAAGACATGGCGTAAAGAGATAAAGCAGCATTTACCTCCCGAGAAGCGGCAGCAATTTTGGCATAAAGTTACGGATGGGGAAGTCTTAAACTTTATTAAACAAGGACAACAGGATCAAGCGAAAGAGGTGATTGCGAATTGTTTCCGATTGTTGTTGGATTAAACTATAAGACAGCCCCCGTTGAAATACGGGAAAGAGTAAGTGTTCATCATTCTCAAATGGTATCATGCTTACAAAAGCTTCGGATATACCCTGGAATCGAAGGGGTGGTCTTGCTCAGTACTTGTAATCGTTTTGAAATTTATGCAGTGAGCACAGATGTTGACAAGGGCATAGACTCCATAAAGAATTTTCTAATGGAACTAGCTAAAGATAAGAGTGGACAAATCAATAAATATTTCTATACATATACTCTGTACCCTGCAGTTAAACATTTATTCAGAGTGGTATCAGGCTTAGACTCCATGGTCTTAGGAGAATCTCAAATCTTAGGACAAGTCGCCAAAGCCTATGAATTATCATGTACCGCAGAGGTGACCAACAAGGTTATTAATGTAACCTTCCAGAAAGCTTTGGCTGTTGGCAAAAAAGTGAGAACTGAGACATATATAGATCAATTTTCCACCTCTATCAGCTATACGGCTGTCGAGTTGGCTAAACAGAAAACAGGAAGTTTTCAGGGCAAAAAAATTCTCATTCTCGGTACCGGAGAGATGAGTGTCCTTACTATGAAACATTTGGTTGCTCAAGGGGCTTCTACTGTTATCGTGTCCAATCGTTCTTTTGAGAGAGCTAAAGAATTTGCTGCCCAATGTCAAGGACATGCAGTGCCTTTTGCCGATTTGAACTATTGTCTGGAAGAAGCAGACCTTATCTTTTCAGCAACCGCCTCTAAAGATTTTATTATTACCGCTGAATTGTTGAAGCAAGCTATGAAGAATCGGGAACAAGACTCCCTTCTTCTGATTGATATAGCAGTCCCAAGGGATATCGACCCTGAGGTGAAAGACATTCAGGGAGTATCCCTCTATGATATTGATGATCTACGTGGGGTTGTGGATTCTCACCAAAGCGCCAGAGAAGTAGCGGCTATTGAAGCAGAGAAGATAATAAGTAAGGAGATGGACCTTTTCAAGTCTTGGCATAATTCTTTGTCGGTATTGCCCACTATCGCCGCTTTACAACAGCGGGGGGAAGAAATAAAGAACACCCTGCTCGATCAAACCATGCCTAAATTGGAAGGGCTAAGCCCTAAACAAGAAAAAGCAATTCGCTCATTGGCAAATTCTATCGTTAAAAATTTTCTCCATAATCCTATAACAACTCTTAAAAAGGTATCCAACACACCTCACGGTCATCTATATACAGAAATCATCCAGACATCATTTGCGTTGGATGTTAATGAGGAGAGAGCTGAATGAAGCAGATAGCCATTGGAACACGAGACAGTAAACTAGCACTTTGGCAGGCTCAGTGGGTCAAAGACTTCCTAACGTCATATTATTCGGACGTTGATTTTATCTTGATTCCCATGAAAACTAAAGGTGATAAGATTCTTGACATCCCTCTTCCCAAAATAGGAGATAAAGGGTTGTTTACTATGGAATTAGAACAAGGTTTACTCTCTGGAGAAGTAGATATGGCAGTTCACAGTCTTAAGGACCTTCCTACTGAATTACCAGAGGGGTTAGAGATTTCGACTTACTGTCAACGCCAGGATTTCAGGGATGTATTCTTAAGTAAAGAAGGGCTTCGCCTCAACGATCTACCTGACGGTTCAGTTATTGGAACGAGCAGTCTAAGGCGCAAAACGCAATTACAGTATTACAGGCCAGATTTAGCTTTTATGGATTTGCGTGGGAACTTAGAGACTCGCTGGCGAAAGTTGCAGGAATCATCAGCTATGATGGGGATTGTTTTGGCTGCAGCCGGAGTAATCCGCCTAGGCTGGGAGGATAGAATTACTGAATATTTGCCTGAGAATATCGTTTTGCCTGCTGTGGGACAAGGCGTAATAGCCATAGAGATTGCCAGCCATAGGTCGGATATAAAAGAACTTCTGCAACCACTTAATCATGCTCCCACCGAACTGGCTGTGCGGGCTGAACGTTCGTTCCTTCGAAGCCTCGAAGGAGGATGCCAGGTTCCTATTGGAGCCTTAGCAACGGTTAATAATGGAACAATCAGTCTTAAGGGAAATATTACAAGCCTAGATTCCAAAGTTATCCTCGAAACTACTGAAGAAGGTTCAGATCCGGAGATTGTTGGTGAGGAAGCCGCCTCTAAGATGAAACTCTTAGGTGCGGAAGAACTATTAGCAGATATAAGACAACAAATGAATCTGGAGAGGAGGGTTTGATTTGCGTAATGGCTATGTTTACTTAGTAGGAGCAGGACCTGGGGATCCTAAACTATTGACTATTAAAGGTGCAGAATGTATAGCTAAGGCAGAAGTCCTTGTTTATGACCGCTTGGTCTCCAAGGATCTGCTCAAACTGGTTAAGCCTGAATGTGAAAAAATCTATGCGGGAAAATCTCCCGATGGCCATACTTTAACTCAAACAGAGATTAATGAAGTTCTTGTCCACAAGGCTAAAGAAGGAAAAATCGTAACCAGACTTAAAGGAGGAGATCCTTTTGTCTTTGGGCGCGGCGGAGAAGAGGCTGAAGAATTAGTGGAAGCAGGTATTGCCTTTGAGGTTGTTCCTGGTATCACTTCCGCTATTGCTGTTCCAGCTTATGCAGGAATTCCCGTGACACATAGGGATGTGACTTCATCTTTTACTGTGATTACCGGACATGAAAAACCTGCCAAAGATGATTCTGCTATCTCTTGGGAATCTCTAGCTAAATCGAAGAGTACCCTTATTTTTTTGATGGGAATGGAAAATTTAGAGGTTATTTGCCAAAAACTCACGGAGAACGGTCTTGATCCGTTTACTCCTGTTGGCCTTATACAATGGGGTACACGGATTGAGCAGCGTGTCTTGATTGGAAAGCTCAATGATATTAGCACTCTCGCTCATCAAGAAAAATTCACTAATCCTGCAGTTATTATAGTGGGGCATGTTGTTTCCTTAAGAGAAAAGCTGGCTTGGTTTGAGAATCGTCCCCTCTTCGGACAACGCATAATTGTTACAAGAGCACGCCATCAGGCTAGTATTCTTTCGGATTCTATCGTAGAGTTGGGCGGAGAACCATTGGAATTCCCTGTTATTGAGATTGCTCAACCAAGTAATCCCCATCTTTTACGTGAAGCTATCAATAATATCAGAATCTTCTCCTGGATTGTTTTCACTAGTGTGAATGGCGTGGAATTCTTTATTTCCGAACTGTTAAAACAAGGTAAGGATATTAGAGAACTTGCTGGAATTGAAATTGCAGCTATTGGTCCAGTCACCCGCAAAGCTTTGGAAGGCAGAGGATTAAAAGTTGCTTATGTACCTGAAGAATATAAAGCTGAGAAAGTAATCGAGGGTCTGGCTAGTTTAATCTCCCCTGGACAACATATCCTGCTGGCCCGTGCGGAAGAAGCCCGTAACATATTACCTGAAGCACTGGAAGCTTTGGGGGCTAAGGTTCAGGATGTCCCTGCCTATAAGACTTTGTTAGGAGAAACAGATAAAGCAGAGCTTCAGCGTGTACTCCAAGCAAAAGCAGTAGATGCTGTAACCTTTACCAGTTCATCAACGGTGCGTAACTTTATGCAGTTATTGGATGGGAACAAAGCACTTCTTCAAGGGGTTAAGACATTTTCCATCGGTCCTATTACCAGTGCTACTGCTAGAGACCTAGGTTTAGACATTGATTATGAAGCACAAGAATATACTATCGATGGGTTGGTTCAAGCTTTGGTACAGGGGGTTAAGTCATGATCAGTGTGACCAAACTCCTCTTCGATACAGAATACTTCGGAGATAAACTTCGTTATAGTCAGGAAAGCAAAGGCGCATTACATGGTACCACCAGCTACTCGGGTCCGGTTGTGGTATGGAATTCGACTCGAACCTGTAATCTTAATTGTGTTCACTGCTATATGGATTCCGATGCGAAGAAATATCAGGGAGAACTATCTACAGATGAAGCTAAAAAATTCATTGATGATTTAGCAGACTTTGGAGTTCCTGTCCTTCTCTTTTCCGGCGGAGAGCCTCTCATTCGTCCAGATTTCTATGAACTTGCCGGGTATACAGTTTCCAAGGGAATTAGACCTACTTTATCCACCAACGGAACTCTGATAACCCGAGAAGTTGCCCAAAAGATTAAGGATATCGGAGTTGGCTACGTTGGGATATCGCTTGACGGTCTGCGGGAGGTCAATGATAAATTTCGAGGTAAATCCGGTGCTTTCCAAGCTGCGATGGAAGGGATTCAACATTGTGTTGCTGTAGGGCAGCGAGTAGGTCTTCGCTTTACTATCAACCGTCATAATTATGAGGAGTTAGATCGAATCTTTGACTTTATTGAAGAAGAAAAAATTGACCGTGTCTGTTTTTATCATCTCGTGTATTCGGGTAGAGGCCAAAAGATGATGGATGAAGATCTTACGCTGGAAGAATCCAGACAAGCTATGGAAACTATAATTAAAAGAACTAAAGATTTTCAGGAACGTGGTTTACAAAAAGAGATTTTAACAGTTGATAATCACTGTGATGGTGTTTATCTGTATCTCGATGCCTTGAAAAATGACCCAGCCAGGGCTGAGAGCATAAAAAACTTGATTGGTCTAAATGGCGGCAATCGTTCAGGAATCGCCTTCGGTCAAGTAGATCCTTTTGGGTTTGTCCACCCCGATCAGTTTACTCAACATATTTCGTTTGGCAATGTTAGGGAACGTAAATTCTCGGAAATTTGGACAGACTTAAGCCACCCCGTATTAGCAGGGCTAAAGGATCGTAAGCCCTTGCTAAAAGGCCGCTGTGCTCAGTGTCAATATCTGAGTTTTTGCAACGGAAACTTCAGAACAAGGGCTGAAGCAGTGACCGGAGACTTATGGGAATCTGACCCAGCTTGTTATCTAACAGATGAGGAGATCGGGATATCCTAAGGAGGGCTTCTGATGCAATTAATAAAACGTCCCAGGCGTTTACGAATTAATGAAGTAATACGAACTATGGTGAGAGAGCACCATCTAATGGTGACCGATTTAATCTATCCAATGTTCGTAACTTATGGAGAAAGTAGCAAGACGGAAATTCCGTCTATGCCGGGAATCTATCAATATTCTTTAGATACTTTTTTATTAGCCTTGAAAGAAGTCGTAGCTTTGAAGATACCTGCTGTGTTACTGTTTGGGATACCCGAAACGAAAGATGAGATGGGTTCCGGGGCTTATGATGAGCAAGGGATTGTTCAGCAAGCCGTTCGTCTTGCGAAAAAACATTATCCAAATTTATATGTGATTACGGATGTCTGCTTATGTGAATACACAAGTCATGGCCATTGTGGCCTGGTTGAAGATGGAACTATCCTGAATGATGCTACAGTAGATTTATTAGCTAAAACTGCTATTTCTCAAGCTCAGGCTGGAGCAGATATGGTGGCCCCATCGGATATGATGGATGGAAGAGTTGGGGCAATCAGAGAGACACTTGATCTTATTGGTTTCTGTCATATTCCCATCATGTCTTATGCTGCCAAATATGCTTCTGGTTTTTACGGCCCGTTCAGAGAGGCTGCCGGCTCTACTCCCCAGTTTGGAGATCGCCGCTCCTATCAGATGGATCCAGCCAATACAGACGAAGCATTACGGGAAGTTGCCCTGGATGTCGAGGAAGGTGCAGATATCATTATAGTTAAACCTGCTATGGCTTATGGTGATCTTATCTATCGTACTAAGCAAAGATTTGGCCTCCCTGTTGCTGCCTATAACGTGAGTGGAGAATATGCAATGGTCAAAGCCGCTGCTGCTCAGGGATGGATAGATGAAGAGCGGATAGTTTTGGAAACTCTGATTGGCATGAAGAGAGCTGGAGCGGATCTGCTTATAACCTACCATGCCCTCGACGTAGCTAGATGGTTGGGAAGAGAGGATTAATATGATTGTATCCTGGAATACCACCAATGCCTGCAATATGTACTGCGATCATTGTTATCGCGATGCTGGATGCAAGGCAGAGGAAGAATTAAGTACAGATGAAGCCAAGACCATGTTGGAGCAGATTGCGAGAGCAGGGTTTAAAATCATGATTTTTAGCGGAGGGGAACCTTTAATGCGCCCCGATATCGTGGAACTGGTGGCCTATGCTAAAGGGTTGGGGTTAAGGCCGGTTTTTGGTACGAATGGGACGTTGCTTACTGTGGAACTAGCACGAAGCCTTAAAGAAGCAGGAGCCATGGGTATGGGGATTTCGTTGGATTCGTTAGATAAAGAAAAGCATAATCAATTCCGCCGCTACCCTGATGCTTGGGAGCAAACTGTTCAGGGAATGCGCAATTGCCATGAAGTCGGACTTCCCTTTCAGATTCATACAACAGTTATGGAGTGGAATGAATCGGAATTAGAAGCACTTACTGATTTTGCTGTTCAGGAAGGTGCCGTTGCTCACCACATCTTTTTTCTGGTACCCACTGGACGGGCAGTTTCTATCGAAGAAGAGTCTCTGCGAGCAGAAGCGTATGAAGATGTCCTCACTCGGATTATGAAGAAACAGCAGACTGTAGATATAGAATTAAAACCTACCTGTGCTCCTCAATTTATGCGTATTGCCAAAGAGTTAGGCATAGAAACACGTTTTAGCCGGGGATGTCTTGCTGGAACCTCGTATTGCATTATTAGCCCTAAGGGACAAGTGCAGCCTTGTGCCTATCTCAATGTTCCCCTAGGGGATGTTCGCACTACACCTTTTGATGAGATCTGGCGTAACAATCCGGTCTTGAATGAACTCCGCACTTTGGATTACAAAGGGGGTTGCGGGAGCTGCGGTTATAAAGAGATCTGTGGTGGCTGTCGCGCTCGTGCTGCTTATTACCATGATGGAGATTTTATGGCAGAAGAACCTTGGTGTCTATATCATGGACGTAAGGGAGGAAACTAATTGGATGCTCTCGACCAAGTAATCTTGAATAAGATTCAAGTAGCCTTCCCTCTTCATCCTCGACCGTTCCAACTCATCGGTAAAGAAGCCGAGATAACAGAAAATGAAGCCTGGCAAAGAGTAAATAGCTTAAGAGAAAATAGGATTATTCGTCGTATTGGGGGAGTTTTCGACTCCAGGATTCTAGGCTATACGAGTACACTATGTGCGGCAGAAGTTCCTGAAGATAAAATCTCTATACTTGCTCGGCTTATGCAAGGTATCACAGAAATTACTCATAATTATCTGCGTCTTCATCCTAAGTATAATCTATGGTTTACAATCATCGCTTCCTCCCAAGAAAGACTGCAGGAAGTGCTGACCTTAGTTAAAACAGCTTTGGGTAGTAATGAAGTGTATAGTTTACCAGCAATCGAAGTGTTTAAAATTGGTGTAATCTTTAACTTGGGTGATTATCAAGATGAATTTAATCCCAGCTATTCAACATCTAAAGAGTCTTCCAAATATGTCCTTACAGAAGAAGATAAGATATTAGTCAAAACTCTCCAAGATAGTTTACCTTCTTCTTTAAGACCTTTCGATGATTTGGCAAGGAAATTAGACATGGATGAAACATACTTAATTACTGGCTCTCAACGTCTTTTGGATAATTATGTAATGCGACGGTTTGGAGCTATCCTCTATCACCAAAAAGCAGGTTTTACTTCCAATGGGATGGGTGTATGGATTGTACCTGAGGAAATAGCAAACGAAGTAGGATTAAAGATGGCTGAATTCCAAGAGGTGAGCCACTGTTATCAGCGTCCTACTCTTCCAGACTGGCCATATAATCTCTTTACCATGATTCATGGACATACGAATCAGGAATGTCAACAAATTATGGCAAATATCTCTGAAGTTACTGGGATAAAGGACTATGCCTTGTTATTCAGTCACAAGGAGTTAAAAAAGAGCAGCATGCGTTATTTTACTTGATAAGGGGGATGTTTTTTTGACTTTGCAAGACGGATTAAGTAAGCAAGCCTACGCTAAAGCAAAGAATATTATTCCAGGAGGTGTCAATTCTCCTGTACGCGCTTTGAAGTCCGTGGGCAGAGACCCGATATTTATCGACCGTGGGCAAGGGTCCTATATCTGGGATATCGATGGTAACCGCTACCTTGATTACGTAGGATCTTGGGGCCCTTTAATTGTCGGTCACGCCCATCCGGAAGTGCTTGAAGCCATTCATAAGACAGCTGAAAAAGGAACTGGTTTTGGGGCTCCTACTGAATTGGAGACCGAACTCGCCCAAGAAGTATTGCATGCTTATCCTGGGATGGATATGGTTAGGATGGTAAATTCAGGGACGGAAGCAACTATGAGTGCTCTGCGTTTAGCCAGAGGGGTTACCGGGAGAGAAAAGATTGTCAAGTTCGAAGGTTGTTACCATGGTCACAGCGATTCCCTGCTAATTAAAGCAGGTAGTGGTGCTCTAACTCTTGGAGTTCCTACTTCTCCTGGAGTTCCGGCCTCAACTGCGTCGGCAACTATAGTTGCCCAGTTTAATGACATCGAGGCTTTAGAAGATATCTTCACTAGGGATGGCAGGAATATTGCAGCGGTCATCTTGGAACCTGTTGCTGGGAATATGGGAGTGGTGCTGCCAGAACCGGGTTTTCTCCAAAAGGTAAGAGAAATCACCAAGCACCATGGAAGTATCCTGATTTTTGATGAGGTAATGACGGGTTTCCGAGTAAGCTATGGTGGAGCCCAAGCTAAATACGAAATTGAACCGGATCTCACATGTCTGGGTAAAATCATCGGAGGCGGATTACCAGTCGGTGCCTATGGCGGTAAACGAGAGATTATGGAACAGATTTCCCCCAGTGGCTCAGTTTATCAGGCAGGGACTCTTTCCGGAAATCCGCTGGCGATGGCTTCAGGACTTGCAACTCTCAGACTTCTACAGAGACCGGGCACATATGAAGAACTGGAGAGGAAAACCACTAATCTTGCTCAAGGCCTTAAATCCATAGCACAAGAATTGGACTTCCCAATATGGGTCAATGGGATTGGGGCGATGTTCTCAGCGTTTTTCACAGACCAAAAAGTTAAGGATTATCGCAGAGCATGTACTTCTGATGTTGAGCTTTTTGCAAAGTTTTTCCGAGGGATGTTAGAGCGAGGTATATATCTAGCACCGAGCCAATTTGAAGCAGTTTTTCTCTCAACAGCTCATTCCAACAATGATATCGAGTTCACCTTGGAACAAGCACGTGCAGTCCTTAAGTCAATATGCTAGAAAGGAAAATCTATGTCGGATTCTAGTATTAATCAGCCCCCTAACAAGACTGTTCAAAAAATTGTCCTCCTAATCGTCGCCATTGGTGCTTTTTTAACCCCTTTCATGATGTCGGCACTTAACATCGCTCTCCCTTCTATCCAAAAGGAATTCTCAGCTGATGCAGTTCTCCTAAGTTGGGTAGCTACTTCCTATATCCTGGCGACAGCTATTTTTCTTGTTCCCATCGGTAAAATAGCCGATATCTATGGTAGGAACAAGATCTATAAATGGGGATTTATCATCTTCACTTTCGTTTCTTTTGGGATCGGGTTTGTCCCTTCAATCGAATTACTTATCTTTATGAGAGTTCTTCAGGGCATAGGCGGTGCGATGATTATGACAACGGGGATGGCTTTGTTGACTTCTGTATTTCCCCCTCAAGAAAGAGGTAAAGCTTTAGGTATTAATGTTTCTGCCGTTTATAGCGGGCTTTCCATTGGGCCTTTTATAGGTGGCGTTTTAACTGAAAGATTAGGCTGGGAGAGTATCTTCCTCCTTATAGCTCCTTTTGGACTCATTGTAATATTTCTTGCTCAAAAGTACCTCAAGGATGAATGGGCAGATGCCAAAGATGAAAAGGTGGATATTCCCGGAAGCTTGATTTATGCTCTCACTCTGGTAGCCTTGGTCTATGGCTCCAGCCTTCTGCCTGAGATAAAAGGAATTATTCTCATGCTCTGTTCAATACCAGGACTTATCTTTTTCATCAGACGCCAACTCACCATCCCTAACCCTGTCTTTCAAGTGCGTCTTTTCCTAAATAATAGGGTTTTTACTTTCTCCAGTATCGCTGCCCTTATTAATTATGCCGGTACCACGGCTGTCACTTTCCTTCTAAGCCTCTATCTACAGTATATTAAGGCTATGACACCACAGCAGGCAGGGTTGATACTTATTATCCAACCTATCGTTATGGCCGTTCTCTCACCTTATGCCGGTAGGCTTTCTGACAAGAGGGAACCGGCGGTAATTGCTTCGTTCGGGATGGCCGGTACGGCTTTGGGTTTATTCTTACTAATATTCCTGTCACAGGATACTTCACTAGTTTGGATCATCTGCGCGCTTATTGTCCTCGGACTAGGTTTTGCCTTATTCTCTTCTCCCAATACCAATGCTATCATGAGTACTGTGGAAAAAAGATACTATGGGATAGCCTCGGCAGCAGTATCTACTATGAGAATGCTTGGCCAAATGTTCAGTATGGCTATCGTTACGCTAATAATTTCGTTACAGATAGGAAAAAATCAATTAACCCCGGAATTCTATCCTATGTTTCTTAAAAGTATTAAGATATCTTTTATATTGTTCACCTGTCTCTGCTTGCTTGGAATTTTCTTCTCCTATTCAAGGGGTGATGTCCATGCCAGAAGTAAAGCTAAGGATTAGTCAAATCTCTATATTAAATCTCATATAATCAGATTGTACTCCAACTCTAGATTCAATCAAGATATCTCTTTCCTATGAAGTTAACATTAAATAATTATCGGACTTATTAATACTCCTGCAGATAGGCGGGAGTATTTTATTTGTTATATTTTTGAGATTAATCCTCGATGTACGATCTAATTTAGATATTTTAAATTTTTAAGGGAAGACTAATTTTAAAAAAGGAGACTTGTATCTATGCATAAAGATAAAGTTATGGGCGGTGCCATCATAGGAATTCTGGCAGATGCAGTTAAACTAATTGTAAACTACCTATTATATAAATTAGGTTATACGAGCGTTGTGTTCTGGCAGATCATAGCAACCAGGTTCCTGGAAAAAGAATATCTTTTCAAACCTAGTGCCTATATAATTGGCGGGATTGCTGATATAACTGTAACAGCTGGACTAGGTGTATTATTTGTATATTCGATTCAGTTTATCGGGCGTAATTATTTAATAATTAAGGGAATAGGCTATGGTCTGATTATTTGGGTTAGCCTGTTCGGAACACTTTTAGGACAATCGGTCCAGGAAAAGATTCCTCAAACTCCTTCATCTATATTCGTAACAATTGTAGCGCATTTCTTCTTCGGTTTATCTCTAGCGGTATTCACTCATTATTTTTATCGAAGTAAAAAAACCTTTTAGTATATATCATATAGTATCTACAGTTATAAAAAATAATTAAATAAAATTTAAATATTACAAATATTCATAAAGGGAAATAAATGAACTCTGTCGAAATATAATTATGATAGTACATATACAGCTATAAAGGGCCTACCCAGTCGAAAGACGGGGGACGCAAAACCACGGGTCTAAAGCTTTTGCCATGACAGCCGGGTTGCAGTGAATAATAATTCTAAGAAAATTACCTTCACAGCAAGGTAATTTCTCTTGTTTATGCGATGCATTATATCGTGTTCGTAAGGTCATAAGAAACTTCTAATGGGTGGATTAAGATATGGTAAAAGACCGTGACGAGATTTTCAGTACTAGTCAGATAACAGATTCCATGAATAAGCTAAAGAAAAAGGAACTGCGAGATCAGCACGAATACCAACAGTGGATGGAAAAGTCCATACACCACAGAATAGCGTTAGAAGAAGCAATATCTAAGGCTTCAAGACTATTTGTTTCTCCGGGAGGGACGAATCTTAATAGCGTACTGCAAATTCTCGGTGAAGCCATTTCTGCCGATCACGTCTATATATTCCGATTTCGAGAAAACCTTAGCAAAATAGATAATGTATATGAATGGTGCGGTCCTGGAATAATACCTCAGTTGAAAAGCCTTCAAAATCTAGATTCAAGTAAGTTTCGTTGGTGGATGAAGAAACTTGAACTGGGAGAAAATATCGCGATTCCTGATGTTAACTCTCTTCCACTCTATGCTGCTGCGGAAAAAGAAATACTTCAAGCCCAGGAGGTACGTTCTCTATTTGTTGTTCCTATATTCTCAACCGATGGAACTCTTGCGGGATTTATGGGGTTCAAAAATACCGACAAGTGTCATGAGTGGATCAGCGAAAACACGAAAGCACTTCGGGTAATCGCCGAAATGGTAGGGGTTTATTGGGAACGCATGAAATCCGAAGATGCACTGCGGGAAACCAATCAACAGTTACAGCAGATAATTGAATTTCTTCCCGATGCAACTTTTGTTATTGACCGAAATAAAAAAGTAATTTCCTGGAACCGAGCTATGGTAGAGCTGACAGGGGTGAGCAAGAAAGATATTATTAATAAAGGCGACTATGCATATTCCGTTCCTTTCTTCGGTACCCCGAGACCTATGTTAGTGGATTTAGTTTTTGATGAAGAAAGAGAAATCCAACAACAATACAAAAATTTTGAAAGGAAAGGCACAAAAATATGTGCCGAGACTCCTACCCCTTCATTGATGGGGAGCAAAGGATCCTATATGTGGGGGATAGCCTCTCCGCTTTTTGATTGTGATGGTAACTTGATTGGGGCTATTGAATCAATCCGCGACATAACTAATCAACAGCAGATGGAGGAACGACTGCAGTATCTGGCCACCCATGATTCTCTGACTAATATCCCCAATAGGTATTCCTTGGAGAAAATCCTTAAGAAGGCGATAGCAAAAGCAAAACGCGGAGTAAAGTGCGCTCTCTTCTTTATCGACATAGACAACTTCAAACTTATCAATGATACTCTGGGACATGCATCCGGTGATGAGTTAATTATCTATTTAGTTAATGTCCTCAATACAAATCTACGTAAAGGTGACTTTCTTGCCCGCTTCGGAGGAGATGAGTTTGCGGTCTTGCTGGAGGGAATTTCGGATCAAGAAGCTGCTGTAGTAGCCGAAAAACTCAGACGGACAGTCTATGAAAGTGAGATTAATCTAATAACGCAAGTATACCGCTTGAATCTAAGTATCAGTATTGGTGTTATTATGATAGACGGTACTTTCGACTATCAGAGATATCTTTCTCTTGCAGATACCGCCCTTTATGCAGCCAAGGAAGATGGCAGAAACAGAGTCGTTTTTGCTGAGCCCAATGAGGAACCTATATATAAGCTTACCGAAACCAGCCAATTAGTTGGTCTAATCAAGAGTGCCCTGCAAGAAGATGGGTTTGACCTTCATTTTCAGCCAATAGTCAGGATAACTGATGGCTTAGTAATCCATCATGAAGTTCTGATTAGGCTTAAGGATAATAACGGGCAGCTCATTCTTCCAGGCAAATTTATTCCTGTTGCTGAGCGTTTTGGATTCATGCCTCAGATAGACTGCTGGGTTGTTCAAAAATCTTTGATAGTCATGCGGGAGTCTCCTGAACTTAAGCTCTTTATTAATCTTTCTGGGGTTACATTGGGGGATGAAACGGCATTGGGAGTAATCGAAACAAGTATTCGAAAGAGTGGCATAGATTCTTCTCGCATTGGTTTTGAGATTACCGAAACATCTGCGGTTAAAGATATCTCACATACAGAACGATGGGTCCGACGGCTAAAAAAATTTGGTTGCCTATTTGCGTTGGATGACTTTGGGACAGGTTTTTCATCTTTCGCTTATCTACGTATTCTGCCGGTAGACTACATCAAGATCGATGGTTCATTTGTTAATGATGCGAATAAAGAACCCATCCATCTTGCGTTAATACAAGCAATAAAAACGATTGCTGATACACTTGGCATGAAAACAATAGCTGAATTTGTAGAAAATGAAGATGTTCTAAAGGTATTAAAGAGTATTGGAATTGATTACGGACAGGGCTTTTACTTGGGTAAACCCGATTCCTCTGCTTGACTAATTAACTCTAATACTGCCGTTAAATGAAAAGGATTCCCATCTTCTCAAGTAGGAATCCTTTTTGGTAATCTATTTTCAGGGCTACACAGACTGCATCTTTCGGCCAAGTAGTAGAGCAACCACCACTCCCGTTAAGAAATTCTGAAAGAATACCTCTACCCCGCTTGCCGCCAAAAGAATGGACGGAAGGTTACCTATCTGTAAGAAAAGTGGAACAATACCACCGATAACGAAAAGAATTGAACCACAGTATAATGCTAACTTTTTTTTAGAAATCCTAGCACTAAGATTAAACTCGGATCCTGACTTGTCTCAGGGAACTGGCCTCCCCTGTTGCTAATAACCCAGGATACGCCCATGGAACCTAGTGACATCAATATCTGTTTGAAATATTATAAGAATACGTTTTGATTAAGAGTGAATTGTTTAATTTTAGTTAATAACACTCTAAAAAAGGAAGACGGCTACCCACTTATCGGGTTGCCGTCTTCTTTAAGTATTATCTGTTTCTGGTATTCATTTTTACCATGATACATTCCCGAGCTATATAGCAGATCCCTTTCTCTTGGCATAGCTTTACAGCTTCTTCCGATTCAGCACCTGGCTGCATCCAGATACGATCTATTCCCATTTCTAAAGCTTCTTGGACTATCTTTTCAGTTACTGAAGGTGGTACTACCAAGACAATACCATCCACCTTCTCCGGTAAATCTTTTAAACTTGGGTAAGACTTTGCCCCTTCCACAGAAGAGGCCGAAGGATTAACAGGATAAACAGTCAACCCCTGGTCCTGAAGCTTGCGAAAAACTTTGTTGCCAAATTTATCTCTATCAGTAGATGCTCCTACCACTGCAATCTTATCTTGGTTTAGAAACTCATCGATATTTTTAATTTTTTCCATCATTACTATCTCCTTGTATTTTGCTCTTATTAAATATTTTCCCAAACCAACTCTGTATTATGTTGTTCTAGCTAATCATTTTGGAAGTTTTCCAAGTAACTTCCAGATGAAACGATGTGCGCTGTGAGGGAAACCTACCGGATTAGCAAACATAAGGATACATTCCCCATGGACACAATTTATCTCATTATCCCTGCAAAAGTTGATTGCCTCTTCGGTCTCAGCCCCTTGTTGCATCCAAATATGCTTAATACCCTGAAGGTGTGCTTCCCTGACAATTTGAGCTGTTTTGGATGGAGAGACTGATATTACAACCGCTTCAACTCTTTCAGGAAGATCATTCAAAGAAGGATAGGCAGTTTTTCCCTCGATGCTTTCAAGATTAGGATTTACAGGAAAGATCTCATACCCTTTGGACTTAAGCTCCTTGTAGGCAAAATGACCAAATTTCTTTTTATTCTGGGATACCCCGACAAAAGCCCATTTCTTCTGCTTGATAAATTCATCAACAATTTGTTTGGTGACCACTATAATTCCTCCTTATAACCACAAATCTCTTTTTTGCTTAAGATCATCTAATGAGTAATTACATTTACCTATATATTAACATTTCTCAATAATAAGTGTAGTCCCTAAATTTTACGTAGACTATCTCATTATTTCATTAGTGCTTTAATTGTTAAAAAATTAAAGGGCATAACGAAAATTGATTTTTCATTACGCCACTTTTTTTTGTGAGAGAAAAGGTCTCGAAATAATTATTATTTTACTACTGGAATCATGGTTACAGCTTTAGGTAAGACTATTATACTTTGTACCGTGCACTTACCATTAGCCTTTGAATATGCTTCTTCAAGGTTTTGAGCCCCTTCTAGTTGCATTGCTTGCAAATCTTCCGGATTAAGTAAATGTGATACTACTATTATTCTTGCCTTGGTAAGTGCTCTAGCTACCATAAAAGCTTTATTGCTACCCACGTTAAAACCCTCTCTGCGAAAACGTTCAATAACCTCATCAGGTGAATTTGCTTCAGCCAACCAGTCCCTAAAGACACCTTCACCAATACCGTCCCTGCATTCAGCAACAAGTATTATGGTCCCTCCAGGTTTTACCAACATCTCTGCAGTAGAAAGAGCTTTCTGGGATTGCCATAAATTTGTGTCACGAGGATATCCACCAGGACTAGTAATTACTAAATCAGCTAGCTGGTTTATTTTGACCTCACATAACTTACGGCATATGTTAACACCTACTTCGTGAGCAGCCTCAAGATCTCCCGCTACATAGGCTATATTCCTTTTATTTGAATCTTGAACTGCATTAACAATGAAGTTAACACCTACTTTTTTAGCTGCTTCCAATGCTGTATCATGAAATGAATTACCCTCGATTATCCCTATAACTGGATCATATGCACGGATAGGTAAGGAATGATGGATGCTCACCGTTTTAAGGCCAGCAACACCCGGAACGATACTTTTTCTTCCACCACTGAAGCCAGCAGAATGATGAGGTGCAATAAGCCCCGTGGTAATCCTGAATGTAGCCTCTGACACTGTTCTATTTATATAGAGTGGAAGTCCAGATTTTGTTGTCCCGTAATAAACTAAGGATTTATCATCGAGGCAATTATGACATTCAGTTTTAAATCGTTCTGCAACTTCCCTTCCTATAATTTCTGAAATTTCAGCCTCTGTAGAAAGGCGATGACTACCTGTCGCAACCACAAAACTAATCTGGTTATCATTTATTCCAATTATACCCAGACGCCTTAAGATAGCCTTAACAATAAGCTGAGTCGGTCCTGGCCGAGTATGATCATTAACTACAATTACGATCCGATCCTGCTGATTGACTAGTTCTGTTAAAGCTAGCGAGTTAATTGGCTCGTCGAGTGCTTTTTCCAAAATCTCTGCCTCGTCCTCGAGCTTACCTATTTGGCTTTTGGGCATAGTAACTATAGTTAGATTGTTGGATTCTGGAATATCTACGGTCTGCATTCCGTCTCCATAGGGAAGAGAAACACTTTTGGCCATAATTAAACCTCCATTTGTTACCTAGAATAGGCTTCTACTTCCTTCGTGATAGCTTCCGCAAATTCCATTGTTGTAGCTGTTCCACCTAGATCAGGAGTTAAGACCTTGCCTCTAGATAATACATTACGAGTACTTTCTTCTACTTTAGTAGCCTCTACTGTATTACCAATATGACGTAACATTAAAGCTCCTGAAAGAATCAGGGCCGCAGGATTAGCAATACCTAGTCCTGCAATATCATCAGCTGCCCCATGAGAAGCCTCAAACACAGATGCATGTTCTCCAATATTTCCTCCTGGAGCAAGTCCCAAGCTTCCTGCTAAACCTGCCGCTAAATCTGATAGTATATCTCCATATTGATTAGATGCTACGATAATATCAAATTTTTCCGGGAATTTTACCAAACTGTAGCATGTGGCATCGATCATATAATCATTTGATTCTATCTCAGGGTATTCTTTAGCAACTTCACGAAAACACTTAAGGAATAGCCCATCTGTAAAACTTAAGGCATTGGCTTTATGAGCGCAGGTGACTAGTTTGCGTCCATTTTTTCTGGCAAAATCAAATGAATATCGAGTAACCCGTTCAACAGCTTCTCTAGTAGTTAGCTTGATCCCTTCTGCAGCAACATCTCCAATTTTATGCTCTAAACCACTGTAAACATCCTCTGTTATTTCTCTCATAATTGTGACATCCAGATTCTCATACTTCCCAGAGATATTGAGTACTCCCCTGATAGGCCGCGGACACACAAATAGCTTTAGTTCTCTCCGGATTGCGTTGTTAATTGATGGATAAGTATCCTCTGATCCATCATCATGGACACACGTAATTCTCCCACGCATCTTGTCTACAATAAGAGGACCCTTGAATGCCACTTTAACTTCTTTCAGGGCATTGATTGATTCCTGAGGCAAAGGGTGTCCATATTCTTTAACTGCTTCCTCTGCTACAGGTATATGTACCCATTCTATCGCTAACCCTGTTGCCTCTAGAACATATTTGGTTGCTTCCACTATTTCCGGACCGATACCATTACCTCTTATTACCCCAAATTTCATAGTAGTTCCTCCTACAGGTGTATCTAATGTTGTATGTTTACTATTCAAAACCATCCTCCTACAGAATTATGATAATGCCTTTTTACTTTTATATAATTGTCTGGCAAAGGGAAGAATCAATAAAATTGCACAGGTAATGAGCAGCGTCGCTGTGATAGGACGAGAAAGAACGCTCAATATATCGCCATCCGCTATCATCACGGCTCGTCTAAGGTTAGATTCACAGATGTCCCCAAGGACTAGCCCCAGTACCAAAGCTGCAGAGGAAAAACCAAGTTTAATGAATGCATATCCTAAGATTGCAGCAACCATCATCAATCTCACATCTCCTGTGTTGTTTTGTAAAGCAAAGCTGCCTACTACAGATAGGAGAATAATAACGGGACCAAGTACTGAATATGGCATATTCAGTATCTTACTAAAGACTTTTGCGATACCTATTGCTACGATTACCATAAGAATATTTGTCACAATCATAGAGGCAAATACGCCAGAAAGAAAAACTGGTTGAGTTTTAATCAGCATTGGTCCAACCTGAACCCCCTGAAGCATTAAAGCGGAGACCATGATTGCTGATGAATTTCCTCCAGGAATACCGAGAGATAATAAAGGAACCATTGAACCACCTGTTGCAGCATTATTTGCTGTCTCAGTGGCAGCGACACCTTCTGGTGCACCTTTTCCAAATCGTTCTGGAGTTTTAGAAGACTTAACTTCTGCTGCATAACTAAGAAAACCGGCTATAGTTGCCCCGGCCCCCGGTAATATCCCTATTACAGTCCCCATAACCGCTGAACGCAGAATGGTAATTTTCATTGCGATTGTTTCTTTGATTGTTAATAGCTTAGTGCTAACTTTTTTATTTAAAAATTCTCCTTCAATTTTAAAGGGATTTACGGTTTGTTTCAGTACCTCAGTAACAGCGAACATTCCAATCATAACGGGAATCATAGGTATACCTCCCACCAGAGCACTGTGGCCCCAGGTGAAGCGTGGAACCCCAAAGATTGGATCCATACCAACTGTTGCTAAGGATAATCCTATCAATCCGGAAATAAGAGTTTTCAGTACATTGTTAGAATCTAAACTACTTAGGACACTGAGTCCAAAAAAAGCTACTGCAAAGAGTTCTGCTGGCCCAAATCTTAAAGCAGCACTTGATAGTTGAGGGGAAATAAGTAACATAGCAAAGGCAGATACAATTCCACCTATGGCAGAACAAACAAGAGCAATTCCTAATGCTTTATCTGCCCTACCCTGTTGAGCCATAGGGTAACCATCGAAGGTGGTGGGAGTATTACCTGGAGTACCAGGAATTTTAAATAAGATTGCAGTTATTCCACCACCTGTAATTGCTGAGCAATATACCGCAGTAAGAAAAGCTATAGAAACAACAGGACCCATTTTATAAGTAAACGGAACCATTAAAGCGACTGCCATTGCAGATCCCACACCAGGAAGTGCACCAAAGATAATTCCAACGATTGTAGCAAAAATTATCATTATAAAAGCTGACGGTTCAAGAATTACTGCGAACCCAGAAGTCAATAATTCAAGCATTATCCCACCCCCTTACAGTGTTTCTAACAAGAGAGCAAAATCACGAAGTATTCCTATTCCTCGCGGTAGCGGTACTTGCAGCACTCTTGCAAAGATAATATAGATGACTAACGTAGCCACTAAGCTTGTGACAATCTTAAACACCAATCTTTTCTCTGACAAAAGGGTCATGTATAAAAAAATAAACAAAATAGTGCTTAGTAGGTACCCAAAATAATCCAAAATTAAACTATAAACCCCAATAATTATAGATCCTATAACTAATTTGTTCGTAAATAATGAGTGAAAGCTAATTGAGAAATCTCTTTTATTTTCTTCTTTACGATACTTACGGATAGAATTAAAAATATTCAATGCTATCAAAACGATTAAAATCCCAAGTAAGAATTGGGGCCATAAGCCGGATCCCATGTTTCCGGGATCCGGCGGTGGAGTGGTTTCCCCAATATACCAAAAACAATAGCCAAAGAATATTAATAATGCTGCATTAAAAACTAATTCGGTGATAATTAGGACCAACCCCTTTCTGAACTATAAGCCAAACTTCTCAAAGGCATCACTATAGAATTGATATTGTTCTTCCCAGATCTTTGAAAATTCTTCGGCATTTGCATAGCCAGGTCGCTGATCGAGCATAGCCTTCTTAGCAAAGTCCTGCCATTGTGCACTTTTCATAGCTTCAGCTATAGCAACTTCCATACCTTTGATTGCCTCTTCAGGAGTATCTTTTCTTGCTGAAATACCGCGCCACGGACCAGCCGTTACGTCTATACCTAATTCGACTGTACAGGGAGTATCTGGAAAACCTGGAAGTCGTTTGTCATTTCCAACTAATAAAGCGTTTAACTCTCCTGATTGAACAAGGGCTAGTGCATTAATGGGATCATCATTACTTAGATCTATATGACCACCCAACATAGCAGATTTTACCTCAGCACCGCCATCAAAAGGTATAAATTTTGTTTCAATACCAGCACCAGCAGAAATCATTCGAACAGTTATTGCATCGACACCTTTTGGTGCCTGAGCACCAATTGTTACATCTCCAGGGTGATCTTCAGCCCAGGCAACTACTTCATCCCATGTTTTGAAACGCCCATTTGAACTTGCAGTTATTAATACAGAATCTTGAACAAGACGTGTAACGGGAACGAAATCTTTGATTAAATCAACTTCAGAAAGTTTTTGAATAGACAGAAGCAAGTGGGTCGGAGAATGAATCATGAAAGTATATCCATCAGCTGGTTGTTTATTGACATATTCCATACCTATAATCCCGCCGCCGCCTTCCATATTCGTGACTACAACGGGAACACCAAGCACTTTTTCTAGGGGAGCAGCTAAGGCACGGGCTGTTGTATCAGTACCACTTCCAGCTCCAAAAGGCACTATTATTTCTACCTTGCGCTCAGGCCATTTAGCTTTTTCTGTATCCGCCGGCTTACTTGCTGATGAACATCCGGTTAATGTCGAAAGAGCTACCAGCAAACAAATGGTTAATAAGTAGATTTTTTTAAGCATTTATCAATTCCTCCTCATGTTTTATTCATAATTTTATTAAAACGGAAAAATATATCACCTCCTCTAACAAGATTATTAATTATCACCTCTCTTATTGCACTTGCTCCTTTCGTCTTTATAAATTATCGGTACACTTTTTGTATTTTAATAATATTGATAAAATAATCTTAATACATTTTATCAAATAAAAATAATAGATAATTCGAATAATTATCTATTACTAATTCAAATACCTATATAGACAGGAATTATTATTCTTAAGGACTTAGAACTTCTTACTTTTGACAAAATCAACGAACACTCTGACTGCATTAATATCAGTTGACTTCTTTTGATAGGCCATCCAAGTTCGTCTTGTTATTGGTTGGCCATCTTCGTTAAATATGTCCATAGTATCAATATCTTTTACTCCTTGAACAACGATATTCGGGAGAATCGCATATCCCAAGCCATTGATAACCATCTCCTTACAAGTGTCAACCTGATCAACTTCCATGCTGATTTGAGGGGGCTGAGTATAGTTTCTTTTCCACCAATTATCGATCTCGACTTGAAGCAAACTATCTGTCTCAAAATCGATACGCGGAAGATTAGGCAGATCCTGGAGTTTAATTCTATTTTTTGACGCTATGCAAATTTTTTCTTCGGATAACAAGTGTTTCTCATCTGGCCAATACTGTTCGCCGCGAAAAATACCTATATGTACTTCTTCACTTTTTAAATAATTTGGAATATTTCTACTCCAAGTAGCAATTACTTTAAAATCTACTTCTGGGTACTCATTTCTAAAGAGTCTAAGTATTTTAGGAAGTTGATATTTCGCTGCTAATCTGGATGTCCCTATTCTTAGCGTGCCTCCAATATTTTTATCAAAATTTAAGACATTTTCCTTAATTCTTCTTAAATTTAATATTATTTGGTCGGCATAATTTGCAAGATATTCTCCTTGAGGAGTAAAGTGAACACCTCTTCGTCCCCTCATAGCAATCTTTACTTTAAACTTTTCCTCTATATCCTTAAGTCTATTTGTCAGTGCAGGCTGGGACATATAAAGTTCTTGGGCAGCTTTAGTAATATTCTTATGTTCATATAAAGCTCTAAGAATAAGCCAATCTCTTTCATCCATCGACTTAGCCCTCCCACCATTTTATATACGGAACTTTTAGAGGATATTATTATATTTTTATCTATATTTTAGCAAAATTAACCACTTAAAGATAGACAACGACTCTATCCGTTAATGTTTAATTATATAAGGTTCCGGTTAAAGTCTCTAAGTTCTGTTATTCTTTTAGTTTCAATTATTATGGTCTTTCTACTTTTAGTGATATATTATTGAATATAATAAAAATAGTTTGCTAGGACTTCACTTTCTGGGGAGGAAAAAATGAAGGATAAATTCAAGAATCTTGATGATATTCCATTGAATACTACCTTGAGTGATCTTTTCCGCTGGCGAAGAGAACGAAAGGGGAAAATAAAAGATATTTCTTTTCGCGTGCCTCAAGCAGAACTTAAACAAATAGATTTCCTTAAGACAAATAAAAAACAACCCTCTCTTACTTGGGTTGGACATGCTACTTTCTTGATTCAGCTTGGTGGTTTAAATATCCTAACCGACCCTGTATGGGCTCAAAGATTGGGGACAGCCAAACGTCTAGTTCTTCCAGGTCTCATGTTGACAGAGCTTCCTCAAATTGATGTTGTCCTTATCTCTCATAACCATTACGATCATCTTGACTTCCGGTCATTAAGAAAGCTGGCTGGGGATCCAACCTTTCTTATTCCTAAAGGTTTGGGGTTATCTTTTTCTCGTAAAGGTTTAAAAAACACACAGGAGTTTCAATGGTGGGAAGACATCAAGTTAGGACAGGTTAGTTGTACTTTCGTGCCTGCTCAACACTGGTCAAAAAGATCTCTTTGGGATACAAACCGAACCCTTTGGGGTGGTTGGATGATAAAAGAAGATAACATAAATAAATCTATTTATTTCGTAGGAGATTCAGGTTATTTCCGTGGTTTTCAAGAAATAGCTAATAGGTTTACTGTTGATATATTTCTTGCTCCTATAGGTTGTTATGAACCTGAATGGTTCATGGAGATTCAGCACATTACACCTGAACAGGCTGTGCAAGCTTATGTAGATGTCGGAGCAAATCTGTTTATCCCCATGCATTACGAGTCTTTTCAACTGGGCGATGATACACCTCAGGAAGCTCTGGATCGTTTAATTGCAGAATGGGGTCGGCGGCAACACCCTGCCAATGCTTTAAAGCTCTTTAAACTTGGAGAAACACTTGTCTTTAACTTATAAAAGTTTTAGAAAACAGAGATGCCCGACAATTCATACTGTCGGGCACTCTATTCCGCTACAGGGCGGACAACCTTAGAGAAAGGTTATTAACCTTGCGGTATTTCCCAATCTCTCGTTTATAGTTTCTTCTAACCTCTAAAAAAATATCCACTCTTCTTTTAGTTAATTTATGTCAATGCCATTAGTAGTATTTATTAAGTCCATAATTTTTTTATTATTCTTTGAATACTACCTAAAGTAAAGTAATAGGTATATATAAGTAAGAACCTATTAATCACCCTTTACTAATTATAGGGGGGCGTCTTCTTGAATAATTATCGGGTAAACAAATTAACAGAAAAATTAATAGAGCTGACTGAAGATAATATCCTAATATGGGAGAGGATTACTCATGATATCTTGCATGAAAATAAGTACAGAGTAACTTTTTTCAGGGAACTGTACGAAGGCTATGCGATGGATTTTAAGATGAGTTATTATGCCAATTTCGAAAATGGTTTCCTATATATATTCCTTATCACTAATAAGTTGAGTGAGGATTTCTTTACCCTTGCTATCCAAAGTAACAGTAAAGCTCTACTTACGCCGTTGAATAAGGAATCTGATTTTCAGACCAATCTAATTATGCTTCATGAAACAATAGTCAAGAAGTCAGAGAATGTAGAGAGTTTTCTTACCAGCATTCTGAACTATCAAAGAAGATAAAATGACTACTTTCAGGTATTGACCCTATAACATTTTATATGTTAACATATTATGTAAATCGCACATATTGTGTTTATTAGAGCAGGCGATCTCCTCGGGAGATGGGGCCGGGCCCTTCTACGGGCAGCAGGTTAAAAAAACCTGTGGGACTAACATTTGTCTCACAGGTTTTTTATATTTGATTCAGGGAGTGTCGTTATGGGAAATGCTAAAACCCGGGCCGCTTTAATATCAGTGATTTCTAACTCTATACTTATTGTACTGAAAGTATGTGCTGGTATTCTTAGCGGTTCCGTAAGTATCTTATCTGAAGCTATTCATTCAGGGATGGATCTTGTAGCTTCTTTTATTGCTTTATTCTCAGTAAGCATCTCTTCAAAACCTCCTGATAAGCAGCACCCCTATGGGCATGGGAAGATAGAAAATATCTCAGGTACCATTGAGGGAATTTTGATTCTTGTCGCTGCTATCCTCATTATTTCTGAAGCAATAAAGAAATTGAATAACCCTCATCCTTTAAATGAGACAACTATAGCCATCGTCGTGATGTTATTTTCAGCAATCATTAATTGGTTCGTATCTTCCTATCTTTATAAAGTAGCCAAAAAAGAAGACTCTGTTGCCCTAGAAGCAGATGCTCTCCATCTGAGAACAGATGTCTATACCTCAGCCGGAGTAGGATTCGGAATAATTCTGATAGAGATTACAGGCTTTGTTCTGCTTGATCCCTTAGTGGCTATATTTGTAGCATCTCTTATCTTAAAAGAGTCCTTTAAACTCTGCCGTAAAGCCTTTAACCCTTTGTTGGATACTAAGCTGCCGGAGGGTGAAGAGCTTATAATAGTTGAAGTTCTAGATAAATATAATGATCAGATTCAAGTTCATGGTTATCATAATCTCAAAACTCGCCAATCCGGGAGCCAACGATACGCTGAGTTTCATTTGGAAGTGGACCCCTCTTTGTCCATTCAAGAATACCAAACAATATCAGAAGGTATTCAAGATGATTTGTGCTATTCGCTGGATAATATTTGTATTACCATCCATGTTGAGACTAGGTCCTTTTGATGATTGGAGACAAATATCGTATAATGATATCAGTTAGAGTTTTTTAATTTAATTAAATGGAGGAATAGCATGGCATTATGGCAAAAAGGTCTTAATGACCCGGATATTGTAATCAGACGTTATTATTGCCCTCAATGTGGGAAATACTCTTTGCATATTAAATATGAATCTTTCGCTGAATGCGAAAACGGCTGTTTCCTAACTGATTCAGAAGAAATCGATAATTTAATCGACCAGAAAAACTTTGAAGGTGTTTTCACCAAGGATGAACTTCAATATAATTTCATTTAAGTTTTCTTATAATCGAGTAGGAGGATTATTCAGCAGTGAAAGAAAGTATTGAACATTTTTTGTTGACCTATCTTAATTTCCTACCACCGGAGGCACTCGTAGTAATAGTATCTGCAACTCCTATCTTGGAGCTTAGAGGAGGGATACCTTTAGGTATAGGATTTGGGTTTCCCTTCTGGAAAACTCTATTACTATCTCTTTTTGGTAATATCCTCCCTATCTTACCCGTACTTATTCTTTTTCAACCATTAAGTAGATTCCTCCTAAGGTATACTTGGTATAAACGTTTCTATAATTGGCTCTATGGACGTACGCTTAAAAAGAGCGATCAAGTCAAGAAATATGGTTTTTTGAGTCTGGCTCTTTTCACAGCTATCCCCTTACCTACTACAGGTGCTTATAGTGCTTGTGCTGCTGCTTCTTTTTTCGCTATCCCTATACGTTATGCTTTGCCGGCAATAATTTTTGGAGTAGTGTTGGCAGGCCTTGGAGTTAGTGTTGTATTATTCCATTTCTTTGGTTAGGATTCAAATTATTTTTATTTAAATTATAAATAACCGTAATCAGAATGCATTATTTCATTCTGATTTTTTTATTGTAGTATTTTGGACAAAAAAATATGGCCAATAATGGATTAATTGGCTATATTTTAAATTGACTAGTTTATTATTTAGGTTTATTATGATATCACATCTTCGTTTTACTCATTCAGTTTTAATTTTTTCACCTTTCTTGTAGAAAGGTGCTTTTTTATATAATGATTAGAACCTAGACCTGGATAAGGTATAGGTTCTAATTAATCAAATATTAAAAATTAACATTATCTTTAGTAATCTATTAAAACAGATCTTAAAATTTTGCCGGATCTTGTCATTGGCAGTTTGTCACGGACGAGAACATTTATTGGCATTTTTAAAGAAAACTTGCGTCCTACAAATTCTTCAACTTCTTGACAGTAGCTTTCTCTTTCTTCATCAGAATTAAATGATTCTTCAAGAGCCAGGTATATTTTTAGTTTTTCATTATCTTCTTTATGAGATTGTACTATTACTCCCGCTTCTAATACCTTGGAGAAAGAATAAAGTACTGATTCAACCTGAAAATAACTGATAAACCTATCATTGACAAAAATACCGCTTTCTCGTTCTTTCCCTTTTAAGTTATCCATCTTCTGTAGAGTTGCATAACTAGCCATACTCAAATCGCCTCTTTTCCTCTAATATCTAATCCCTCAACCTAACCGTTCATCGACGGTTTTTTCTATAACGTCAAGTCAGTAATGATATTGTTACATCCTAGCGTAGTATTATTATAGTATAATATGAAAAAGAAGAATACGATTGGTTTCTTAACGGCAAACAGGAAAGGCTGAATAGCGATTTTCGTAAGCCCAATAGCATATTAAAAAATTAACTTAATTTTCCTTGTCTTAAGATGATACCTTTTTTAGGATATTTGGGTATAATGTAAGATAGAAATAGATTACCGGAAGGAACGATGTACTTTGCAATTACATATTCATTTTGTAGGTATTAAAGGAACCGGAATGAGTGCTCTTGCTCAAATTACTCCCAAGATAGAAGATGCAATCATTTCCGGTTCTGATGTTGACCAAAGATTTTTTACAGATATTATACTGGAGAGAGCCGGGATTATTACTCTTGGTTTCGATTCAGAAAATGTGATAAATGCAGATTTGGTTGTAACCTCTGCGGCTTATGATGAGAGTCACCCTGAAATAGCAAAAGCCAAAGAGTTGAATATCCCTATCCTCACTTATCCTCAGTTTTTAGGGAAACTCATGTCCAGAAAGAGAGGTGTCTGTATTGCGGGCACTCATGGCAAAACTACAACGACTGCTATGGTCGGAAAGATTTTGCTGGATAATGGGCTAGATCCAACAGTAGTGGTGGGGAGTGATGTGCCCTGTATAGGGGGCAATGCTCATGCAGGGCTGGGTGATTTATTTATAGCTGAATCTTGTGAATATAGAAGACACTTTTTAAATTATTCGCCAGAGAGTTTGATTATTACCAACATGGAGTTGGATCATCCGGATTATTTTCGTGATTTAGATGATGTCATATTAGCTTTCAATGAACTAGCTCAGAAGCTTCCGCCTCATGGCCATCTTGTTATATGGAATGAAGACCCCAATAAAGACCTGATTAAAACAACTGCCCAGAAAGTAACTTTCGGGATATCTTCAGATGCTGATTTTAGAGCTGTAAACATTGCTTTTAACGATTCAGGGTGCAGTTTTGATATTCTAGTCCACGGAGAGAGCATCGGTAGTATCAATCTTGATGTATCAGGAATGCATAATATCTTAGATGCTTTAGCGGCTATAGCCTTGACAACAATGTTAGGAGTGCCCTCTGCGGATATCCTTCGTGCTTTGGAAGGTTTTAATGGTACTAAGAGAAGATTTGAGAGATTGGGAAGCCGCAACGGAGCTGTTATTGTTGATGATTATGCCCATCACCCAACGGAGATCCAGACTACTCTGGATGGGGCACGTCGCTCATTTCCAGGGAGAAGAATAAGAGCGGTATTTCAGCCTCATACTTTCAGCAGGACGGAAAAACTGTTCTATGAATTCTCCCAATCTTTCCAAGAAGCGGATGAGGTTCTTCTAGCAGAAATCTTTTCTTCTGCTCGTGAGAAGAAGTCCGGTAGTTGCTCTATTACCTCGGCAAAGCTAGCCGAACTTATCGGAGAGAAAGGTATCTCTACCAAATACTTTGCTACCCTTGAAGAAATAAGCTCTTATCTTGATGAAACGCTGGATAAGGATGATTTAGTTATCACCCTTGGAGCCGGAGATATTTATAAAGTCGGACATGTGCTGATATCTGTATCTTAATATACTATTTTGAGGAGATAAAAATGAGAGGAAGATTATTGTCATTATTCATAATAACTATTTTCACAATAACTTTAATCACAGGGTGTGCCCAAGTAACTTCCCCAAGCAACCAACCAGAACCCAAGCCAAGTCAACTCAGCCCCGACTTGGTAGATAGCACCCCTTATTTGGAATCATTTTTAGTAAAAAGAGGAGCCGCTGTTCAAGAAGCACTTAACTATAGCGATATTACCAGTATTACCGTTCTAGTTAACAAACAAAATCACTTGTCTGACGATTATGTTCCTCCAGATCTGGTTGAACCCAATATTCCCTTTACTTTTGCCGAAAAGGCAGAAAAACGATTACTACGCCAAGAAGCGGCCTCCCATCTCGAAGAACTTTTTACTGTTGCCCAGGAAAATGATATTATTCTTTATGGAGTCTCTGGATATCGTTCTTACCAGACTCAAGAATATCTCTTTCAATACTTTGTCCAAAGAGATGGAAGTGAAGAAAAAGCTAATCAGATAAGTGCCCGCCCTGGTGAAAGCGAACACCAAACAGGTCTGGCAATGGACGTAACTTCTGAAAGTGTAAATTTCGGACTTATTGAGAGTTTCGGAGATACCAAAGAATATGAATGGCTTAAAGACAATGCCCATCTCTTTGGTTTTGTTGTTCGTTATCCGCAAGGAAAAGAACATATCACGGAGTATACTTATGAACCATGGCATCTCCGTTATGTCGGTCAAGAGCTTGCTCTTAAACTTTATGAGAACAATATGTCCTATGAAGAATATCTGTTCTTCAGGATTTAACAAAAGTAACTAACGATAATAAAAGGGAGAACCATAGTTGGCTCTCCCTTTTTATTTAAAGTTATACATGTTCATACATTGTATCATTGTATAAAACTACCTACTGCAAGAAGATCTAGGCAGTCCACTGTGGGATTTACTTCTAATGAATTGATTGATTTGACATAATATATCATCCCAGCAATAACAGCGAGACACTCCTTGGGGAAGTTTTCCTTGGTTATACGGTGAATCCATAAGAAGCACGGGCACTCCTAAGGAAGCTACCTCCAAAGCATTAGTCATAAAGTCATCTACAAAAATATCTATCTCATTTTCCTTAACGGCAAATTTTTTACTTAGGCCCCCAGTAAAAAATGTTTCATTTCTATAAATCTTGTTATCATCAAACCATTTGCATGTCAATATCTCTTCCGCCCCTGGCGCTCGGGCAGTGACATAGACTATCTCATGTCCTGATTCTACTAAGTCGTTAATGCCCTCAACTGCTCCTGGCATAGGTTTCGGGGCGGAGAATAGGTATTCCATATTATCATGGAAGAACTGGCTCATTTCATCCCATTCCACTCCATAAATATCGGTCATATTATAGGTCTTTAACTCTGTAATGTCTTTACCGTAATGTTTATTTAACTCCCGGATAAATACTGGAAAACTATCAGCTACGACTCCATCGATATCCAGCCCAATCCTTAGTCTCAACACTAATCAAGCCTTTCATATTTTGGTAATTCTATAGTAGGAGGCATCTGTCTTTTATGTTCACTAATTTTATGAAGATGTTCGATTCTGCTTATAGCGTCTTCTGGTATGTTACCACCGCTTAAGTACTTATCTATCATATCATACGTCAAACCCATTTCTTTCTCGTCAGTCTGACCCTGCCAGAGACCTGCTGTCGGTATTCTAGTAACAATACTTTCAGGTAACCCCAATACTTTTGCCCAAGATCTTACTTCTGTTTTAGTCAGAGAACTAATGGGTAAGAGATCAACCCCACCATCACCATACTTGGTAAAATAACCTGTATAGCTCTCCGCAGCATTATCCGTGCCTACTACAAGGTAGTTTCTCAAATTCGCAACAGAATATATAGTTGCCATCCTTAGTCGTGCTTTCAGGTTACCTTGGCCTACCTTTCTTCTATAATCAGGATAGTCCTTAGCATCTAAACCAGTTTCTACTTTTTCATATATTATGCTATGAGCATCGCCTAGGTCAACCTCAATAACTTCTAATCCGAGAGTACCCGCTACTAAAAGGGCATCTTCACGGTCGACCGGATTTGAATGACACGGCATGATTACTCCCAGTGAGTCATTCGGAAAAGCTTTTTGGCATAAAGCAGCAACTACCGCAGAATCAACTCCGCCAGAAATACCACAAACTAGCCCCTTAGTATGTGCATCTTCGCTTTTTTGTTGTAACCATCTGACAACTACATCAATTCTGAGTTGGATTTCTTCATTAGTCCACAATTTTAAGCCCTCCTTCTTTCCAATATGTGATTTATCAGTCAATAATCCTTTAAATAAGATTTACAAGGCAGTCATTTACTTTACTTAACATTATTAATATTAATATACACCCTTTTAACGACTAAGTCCTAGTAATTTGTATTTAATTTAGATATAACTTCTTAATATTTTAATAGTTAATCTCTATTTTAAAAATATAATCCACAATATCCACAGTTTTATCCACATATTTTTTTATTTTACTCTTTGTTTTTCTAGTAGTCCTTGATGTGCCTCATTTCCCTTAGATTATTACAAATTTGCTATTTTATATCTTCTTAGAAATATTTAATAAAACTTAAAATTTTGATTTTATTTTTGTAAAAAAGCTATTATTCTTGTTTATTTTCTTTCTATTTACATTTTACCACTTTAACTTAGCTAGTTGAGTCCGAGAAAGATGGATAGCTTCTTTAACTGATTCAGGAGCAGGTCCCCCGGGGATATTTCTAGACTTCACACAATAATCTAATGAGATAGCTTCAAAAAGGTCGTTCTCAAATACCTTTGATACTTCCCTTAGTTCTTGAAGGGTAAGATCTTCCAAAGCACAGCGTTTCTTGGAACAATCTAAGACTAGCTTCCCTACTATCTCATGTGAGTCTCGGAAAGGAATCCCTTTCTTAGCAAGATAATCAGCTAAATCTGTAGCATTAGTGAACCCTTTCTTGGCTTCTTCAGCCATTATGATTTTATTGACCTGCATGGTTGCAATCATCGGTTCCATAACCAATAATGACTTTTGAATAGTATCTATAGCATCGAAAACGCATTCCTTATCTTCCTGCATATCTTTGTTATACGCCAGTGGGAGTCCTTTCATAACAGTAAGTAGAGTGATTAAATCACCATAGACCCGCCCTGTTTTTCCTCTTACTAGTTCGGCTACGTCCGGATTTTTCTTTTGAGGCATGATACTCGAACCAGTGGCATAAGCATCATCAATTACGACAAAGGAAAATTCACCAGTGGACCAAATAATCAGTTCTTCGCATAAGCGGCTGAGATGCATCATCAGAATGGCAGCAGAAGATAAGAATTCCAGAGCGAAATCTCTATCACTGACCCCATCCAGGCTGTTAAGAGTAATGCCATCAAATCCCAGTTCGTCAGCTATTTCCTCTCTGCGTAAAGGAAAGGTGGTTCCCGCCAGTGCTCCAGACCCCAGAGGAGAGAGATTTAATCTCTTACGGGCATCTTTAAGTCGTCCTAGATCTCTTAGGAACATTTGGATATAAGCCATCAGATGGTGGCTAAAAGAAATAGGTTGTGCTTTTTGTAAATGCGTGTAACCAGGCATCCAGGTAAGAAGATGTTTGTCACTCAACTGGAGTAGTGTATCAATCAGCTTTATCAATAACTCTTTGGTATTATCCATCTCTTCTCTGAGAAAGAGACGAAAATCAAGAGCAACTTGGTCATTTCGACTGCGTCCAGTATGTAACTTCTTTCCAATTTCACCGATTTTTTCAGTTAGGAGCTTCTCAATATTCATATGTATGTCTTCGGCTCCTACCTCAAACTGAACACTACCTTGTTCTATTTCTTGCAGGATAATACCTAATCCTTCTATTATTTTCTGAGCCTCCTCAGATGTCAGAACTCCAATTCTACCAAGCATTCGTGCATGGGCTATACTTCCACTAATATCATGCTTGTATAGGCGCTGATCAAAAGCTATAGAAGAATGAAAATCTTCGACTAGGGCATCAGTATCTTTCTCAAAACGCCCTCCCCACAATTTCATATTAAGACTCCTTTCGATAAATATAGTATGAACTTCAATCTCTATTATAGTATACTCGAATCCTTCGGATATTTACATCTGTCCTTCTTCTCAGCCGAATAAAGGTTAACGTGATAAAGAACTGTCTAAAGCTTCAGCAGAGTTTTCCCGATCGCTTTAGACAGCCCTTTAATCACCTTATACTACCTAAGTCCTGACTTCTTCTCCATCATAGCTCTTACTTTTAAAGGCAGACCAAAGAGGTTAATGAAACCTTCGGCATCTTTTTGGTTATAGACAGCATCTTCCCCAAAAGTAGCGAATTCTTCATTATATAAGGAATAAGGTGACTTAACCCCTGCAGCGGTACAGTTTCCTTTATAGAGTTTAATTCTGACCGTCCCTGTGACATTTTTTTGAGTAACCTTTACAAACCCATCCAATGCTTCTCTAAGAGGGGAATACCAAACACCGTCGTAGACCATCTCTGCATATTTGAGAGCAATCTGTTCTTTATAATGTAAGGTGGAACGATCAAGAGTAAGAAGCTCCAAAGCTTGATGGGCTGTATAAAGAATGGTGCCTCCGGGAGTTTCATAAACGCCCCGGGATTTCATTCCTACTAAACGGTTCTCCACCATATCGACAATACCTACACCGTTTTGTCCCCCCAGTTCATTTAGCTTTTCCAGCAGTTTAATTGGGGACAACTTTTGACCGTCCAAAGCAATCGGGATGCCCTGTTCAAAATCGAGTTGCAGATAAGTTGGTTGATCGGGTGCTCTTTCCGGAGACACACCCAGTAAATAGAGATCATCCTGAGGTTCATTCCATGGGTCTTCAAGGTCTCCTCCCTCATGACTTAGATGCCATAGATTCCGGTCCATACTATAAGGTCTATCCTTGGTCACAGGAACAGGAATTCCACGCTCATTGGCATAGTCGATAGCATCATCACGAGATTTGATATCCCATTCTCTCCAAGGAGCAATAATCTTCAGATCTGGATTCAAAGCCTTAACCGTTAATTCGAAGCGTACTTGATCATTACCCTTTCCTGTTGCTCCGTGGGCTATTGCAACGGCCCCTTCCTTTTCGGCTATCTCAACTAATTTTTTAGCTATGAGAGGACGAGCAAAGGAAGTTCCCAGTAAGTATTTTCCTTCATATACTGCTCCTGCTTGAAGGGTAGGATAGATGAAATCGGTTATGAATTCTTCTTGTAAGTCTTCAATATATATCTTAGATGCTCCAGTCTTAATTGCTTTCTCATTGAGAGGTTCTAGTTCTTCCCCTTGACCAAGGTCCGCCGCCATTGCGATAACCTCGTAACCATAGTTCTCCTTCAGCCAGGGAATAATGATAGAAGTATCCAGTCCACCTGAATACGCCAGTATTACTTTATTCATATACTTTTCTCCTTTTTAATATAGTTTTTAGTGGGAAAACGCCTCTAACCTTACATCACCAATGCCATGATAGCCTTGTGAGCATGTAATCTATTCTCCGCTTCCTCGAAGACCACTGACTGGGGTCCTTCCATAACTTCATCAGTAATCTCCTCTCCCCGGTGAGCGGGCAAACAATGCATAACTATAGCCTCAGGGTGAGCAACTCTTAACATCTCAGCATTAATCTGATAACCGGCAAAAGCTTTCTTTCTGATTTGACTTTCTTCTTCCTGACCCATACTGGCCCAAACATCAGTATAAATAATATCAGCATCCTGAGCAGCGGTCAGCGGATCTTCCACTACCTTGGCACTTCCTCCGCTTTCAGCTGCATTCTGCTCGGCTATTTTCATTATTTCTGGAACAGGCTGATAGCCGCTGGGGGAAGCAATCACGACCTGCATGCCCATCTTGCTTCCGCCAATAAGTAAAGAATTAGCAACATTATTGCCGTCTCCTATATAAGTAAGTTTAAGGCCCTTGACCTTACCTTTATACTCTTGGATAGTCATCAGGTCAGCTAGAACCTGCGTAGGATGAAGGTAATCGCTTAAACCGTTTATAACTGGAATTGATGAGTATCGAGCAAGATCCAAAACTTCTTGGTGGCTGAATGTTCTAATCATTATGCCATCAACCATCCTTGATAACACTCGGGATGTATCCTGAATCGGTTCTCCACGACCGATTTGGATGTCTCTGCTGCTTAAAAATAGCCCTGTCCCCCCGAGTTGGTAGATTCCCACCTCGAAAGATACTCTGGTTCTGGTAGATGATTTGGTAAAAATCATAGCTAATGTTTTTCCCGGCAATAGTGGATGAGGGATACCTGCTTTTTTCTCAGACTTAAGAGTTAGAGCCACATCAATCATATGATTTATCTCATCGGCTGAAAAATCATTCAGTGAAATAAAATCTTTCCCTCTAAACTTTTCTTTATCAAGCTGAATCATTGCTTTCTCCTTCCTAATATCTATTTTCAGCTTACTTACACAAGCCTTAGTATCAGTGTTTCTGTATTATTATACTATCTTATGCATAAATATTCAACGAGTTAGGCCGACAGAAATCGCTGAATTTGGTTAATTATACCCAATAAGTATATGTATTACCTCTAGAAATAGATTATAATAATCTAAGTATGAAATCAAGCAGAGTCTTTTTCAAGGGAGGATATAACCACTATGACCTGGAGCGAACGCTTAAAACTTACCATAAATACTTTTAAGAGTATAGCCTTACCTCTTTATCTTTGGTATCTATTATTTTTAATACTATTTAGCAGTTTGGTTTATATATTTTACCTTTTGCCCTTAGGCAAAGACTTCATTCAGTATTTTAACTATCTTGATCAATATCAGTTCTCCGCATTTACTCAGGCTTCAGAAGCTATACCAAGTTCTTCCTCAAATATTCTTGAATCTGATTTATTCTTAGAATATCTTCCTGCTTTCATCTTCTCTTTCACTCTATTGCTTATATTTGGACTATTAGAGACTTCCCTCATATTCACAGGAACATTTCATTTAACTAATAAAGGACTTAAAGGAAAAGCCTTTTTTAGAGATTTTAGATTTACAGGGGTCTCCAGGATGATAGGATGGCATTCTTTCTTGCTATTTTTATTTTTATTAACGATAAGTATTGGTATCTTTCTAATTGCAGTTCTAAGTATCTTTTCTGAAAATCTTTCTCTGGCTTTTATTGTTATTTATTTAGTATGCCTGGTTCTGTTTTCAATATTTATTATCCCCTGGATAGTTGCTGGTGGTTTCTATGTTTTGGCTCACAGAGATCTATCTTTGGGCAAAGCTTTGGTTAATAGTTGGGGATTTTTCCGTCGAAACATGCGTGATCTCTGGGGAGCTGTCATCGCAATGTTTTTGTTGAATATTACAATCGTAATATTTCAGGAGATGTCCCAATCTATCGGGGGAATGATTTCTTTTCTTGCTACACCTTTTTCTACCATGATTATTATTATTTGGACAATAACTTTGATAAACGAAGAACAGAAGTTAGCTTTATTAGATTCTGAGATTGGTACGGCTAGAACCTGGGAGGAAGAAGTATTATTAAACAGTACTTCAGAAACAAATGAATCTTATAATTCAGAGCATGACAACTCTGCGTATGATGATTCTGCCTTTGACGATTCACTCTATCATAGCAACATGGAGGAACATACTTTTGCACCTGATTATAAACCGAGAGCAGAAGATAGTCCCCCTGGATACTATCATTCATCTCCTCGATATTCTGAGAAAGAGAATATGGAATCAAGTACCGAATTGAATTTTTGCCCTACCTGCGGGACCAAGATTAGGCTAAACGTTGTATATTGTGCTAAATGCGGGGTTAAACTTCGGTAGTTATTCTGTAATTATATAGTAATACACTAATCATTAAATCTTCTTTTTCATAAGAGGTGAAAGTGATTATTTGAAAGTACGATAATCACAACAGAAATAATCATGCTACTTTTCATTACGAGAGGAGGATTATTGTGAAATTAATATCGTGGAATGTTAATGGTCTCCGAGCTTGTCTTACTAAAGGATTCTTGGATTATTTCAATGAGATTGATGCCGATATTTTTTGTATCCAGGAGATTAAACTCTCACCAGAACAGTTGGAACTATCTTTAGCTGGATACGAACAGTTTTTTAATTATGCTGAGAAAAAAGGCTACTCCGGGACGGCTATTTTTACCAAGAAAAAACCTCATAATTATACTTACGGGTTAGGAATTCCCCACCACGATAAGGAAGGTAGGGTAATCACATTAGAATTCGAAGATTTCTTCCTGGTCAACGTGTATACTCCAAATTCTCAACCAGAGCTAGCAAGGCTGGACTACAGGATGTCCTGGGAGGATGATTTCCGTAATTATATTAATAGATTGAATCAAGAGAAACCGGTAATTTTGTGCGGCGATTTGAATGTTGCTCATCAAGAGATTGATCTAAAAAACCCCCAGAGTAACCGTCGCAGCGCCGGATTCACAGATGAAGAACGATCTAAGTTTTCTCTATTACTAGAATCTGGTTTTACTGATACCTATCGCTACTTCTATCCCACTCAGCCTGAGTCCTACACCTATTGGTCTTATCGTTTCAACGCACGAGTGAGGAACGCAGGCTGGAGAATAGACTATTTTTGTGTTTCAGATAGATTAAAGCATAACCTTGTTTCTGCGGATATCCATTCTTCGGTGCTGGGATCAGATCATTGTCCGGTTGAGCTGAAGTTGTTTTAAGTTAACATAATTAATTTTAGCGGGCTTTTTCCAACATAAGTTTAATTCTGTTAATCTGATTAACTTCGCTGGCTCCTGGGTCATAGTCAATGGCCACTATATTCGTTTGAGGGTATAACTCCTTTAAGGTTTTTATCATCCCTTTACCTGTTATATGATTAGGTAAACAAGCGAAGGGCTGCATGCAGATGATGTTATGGGCTCCTTCCTCGATAAGAGCTACCATCTCAGCCGTGAGCAGCCAACCCTCTCCTGTCTGATTACCTAAGGAGAGTATAGCATTGATACTTTCGGCCATTTCAGCAATGGTATGTGGAACTGTGAACCTACTGCTCTCTCGGAGAGCATTTCGCATATCTTCCCGATAGCTTTCCACATACTTGATGAAGAAGTTTCCGAGTATCTTTTTTAAATTACTTCCTGCAAGATATTTTTGCTCATAAGTACGACTGCTAGCACAGTAGAGGAAGAATTCCGAAAGCCCCGGAACTACCATTTCTGCACCGGATTTTTCTATAAAATCAACCATATTATTATTCGCTGCTGGATGAAATTTTACCAGTATCTCTCCAACAAGACCTACACGGGGTCTTCTTTCATTTTTTTTGATTTTAATATTATCAAAATCTTGAACTATACTTTTAAGGTTTTCTCTGAATACCCTGCGTTCACCGGTACGTACATTTACCTTACATATTTCAATCCATTTCTTTAGGAGCTTGTTGGTTGTTCCTGGAATAAGTTCATATGGCCTGACTCTATGAACAACATTCATGAGAATGTCTCCGTAAACCATACCCATTACAGCTTTTGTGAACATGGGCATAGTAATCTTGAAACCGGGATTTTTCTCCAAACCAGCCACATTCAGAGATATGATCGGAATATGTCCAAAGCCGTTAGAATGAAGTGCTTTCTTAAGAAGGCTTAAGTAATTGCTGGCACGACAAGGTCCTCCGGTCTGGCTCATTATTATCGCAGTCTTGTCCAGATCATATTTACCTGTTTTAAGAGCCCTTAGAACTTGACCAATGATAATTATTGAAGGATAACAAGAGTCGTTATTAACATATTTCAGTCCTTCTTCGATATCTTTATTATCTACCTCCGCCAGAACCACAAAGTTATATCCTTCGGAGCGAGCAACCTCTTGGGTGAATTCAAAATGTATAGGTGCCATCTGAGGGGCAAGGATAGTATGACTTTTCCGCATTTCCTTTGTAAAAACAGGTCTTTGCGGGATAGAATAAACATCCGATTTATTCTTATTCTGTCGACCTTGTCTGGCTTCCACAGCAGCCTTAAGAGATCTGAGCCTTATCCTTACTGCCCCCAGATTACTTACTTCATCTATCTTAATCATGGTATATATCTTACCTGTTCTATGAAGAATTTCTTCAGCTTGTTCCGCAGCTATGGAATCAGGGCCACAACCGAAAGAGACTAATTGAACTAATTCTAAATTGTCTTGCTGAGATACAAAGTCAGTTGCTTCATACAGGCGGGAGTGGTACATCCATTGATCGAGAACCCTTAACGGTCTCTTGACTTTTCCAAGGTGCGCTACAGAATCTTCGGTTAGAACAGCCATTCCTAAAGACGTAATGATATTAGGGATACCATGATTTACTTCCAAATCAAGATGATAAGGTCTTCCCGATAGAACAATCCCTCGTTTTCCGTTTTCCTGAAGCCAGGCAAGTATTTCTTCCCCTTTTTTTCTGATATCTCGTTTGCTCTTTAGATCTTCCTCCCAAGCAGCCTCAACAGCCTTGGCAGTTTCCTCTAGACTCACCCCGAATTCTCTTAATTCCTCGAACAGCCTTTTTGTTAATCTCTTTTTGTTATGATAAGGCAAAAAGGGATTGAGAAATCTAACATTATTTTGTTTGAGAATATCCATGTTAGCCCGGATCACTTCAGCATAGCCAATTACGATTGGACAGTTAAAGCAATTATCGGCCTTTTTCATTTCCTGGCGTTCTTTTGGTACACAGGGATAAAAGATTAGTTTAACCCCTTGATTAACCAGGGAAACGATGTGACCATGAACAATTTTGGCTGGATAACAGGCAGTATCTGAGGAAATGGTATCCATCCCTGTTTCGAATAATTTCTTATTAGATTCCGGTGAAATTTCTACCCTAAACCCTAAGCGGGTAAAAAAAGTAAACCAAAAAGGATAGTTTTCATACATATTTAAAACACGGGGAATTCCTATCGTTCCTCTTATAGCCTTATCCCTCTGAAGTGGTGTATAGGAAAATAACCTTTTGGTCTTATATTCATATAGATTAGGGATTTCTTCGGACTTTTCCAAGCCGGCACCTTTCTCACAACGGTTGCCTGTGATAAGTTTACGCCCATCGGTAAATGTATTCACTGTGAGCAGACAATTATTCGTACACTTATTACATCTTATAATACGCGATTCTACGGTAAAATCTTGTATCTTATCTACTCCTATCAGCGAGCTGGCAACTCCTTCCCTCCAAGCTCTACTCGCCAATAGTGCTGCTCCAAAAGCTCCCATTATTCCTGCAATATCCGGTCGGACTACTTCTCTTCCCGTAATAAGTTCCAAGCTTCTTACGATGGAATCATTAAGGAAGGTTCCTCCCTGAACAATAATCTTTTCACCTAAGTCTTCCGACCCTTTTATCTTTATCACTTTATAAAGAGCATTCTTAATAACAGAATATGATAACCCGGCAGAGATCTCACCAACAGATACCCCTTCTTTCTGAGCTTGTTTTACCCTGGAATTCATGAAAACTGTACACCTTGAACCCAGATCTGCCGGGGCTTGGGCAAGTAATCCCTGGCGGGCAAAATCTTGGATATCCATTTCTAGTGATTGGGCAAAGGTCTCTATAAAAGAGCCGCATCCCGAGGAACAGGCTTCATTAAGCATAATGTTCTCGATAAGACCATCCTGTATTTTCAGTGACTTCATATCTTGCCCACCGATATCTAGGATGAAGTTAACTCCCGGGAGAAAATACTCAGCTGCTGTATAATGAGCGATTGTCTCTACTTCCCCAATATCAAAGCAGAGAGCATTCTTAACCAGGTTTTCCCCATATCCGGTGACTGCACAATGAGCTATTTCTAGTTCGGGGGTAAGGCTCTTATACAATTTTTTTAACATATTTACGGCTGACTCTAAAGGATTTCCTCCATTATTTCCATAGTCGTAATAGAGTAAGTTTCCCCGACCATCGATTAGGGCTATTTTAGTGGTAGTTGAACCGACATCCATCCCTAGGAAGGCTTTTCCTTGAAAACTATTAAGTTCCTTTCTTTTAACTTTATTACGATCATGACGCTGAACAAACCTTTTATACTCAATATTATCCGCAAAAAGCGGCTCTAGTTTGCCAGTCTCATATAAGAGACTCTTTCTATCTAAATTGAACTTGCTTTTTAGATTATCCAAGGTAACCTCTTCCTCTTTCTTAGAAGCTAGAGCAGCACCTACAGCAACATAAATCTGAGAGTTATCCGGCACTATAATATTCTCATCTTCTAGATTTAAAGTTTCTTTGAATCTTAGCCTTAGCTGAGGCAAAAAGTAGACAGGCCCTCCTAGAAGTACTACTTTGCCGTGAATTCTTCGGCCACAGGCTAAGCCGGCGATAGTCTGATTGACTACGGCTTGAAAAATCGAGACTGCAATATCCTCTTTACGTGCTCCCTCATTAAGAAGAGGTTGAATATCTGTTTTGGCAAATACTCCACATCTTGCTGCTATTGGATAGATTACTCGATGATCTTGGGCTAGCCTATTGAGTCCCTCAGCATCAGTCTTTAGGAGAATTGCCATCTGATCTATGAAGGCCCCTGTTCCACCAGCACAAATTCCGTTCATCCTCTGATCTACACCATTATTGTAAAAAGTGATTTTGGCATCTTCTCCCCCGAGTTCAATAACTACATCCGTCCCGGGCAAAAATCTATCGATAGCTTTGCTCCCTGCGATTACCTCTTGAACAAATGTGATGTCAAGCTGTTCCGATATGGACATTCCGCCTGAACCTGTAACTGTTATCTTTATTCTAGGATTAGGTAATTCTTGATGAACTTCCTGAATAAGCTCTTGGAGTGTTTTCCATATATCAGAATAGTGTCTTTTATACCTAGAGAAGATTAAATTATCCTTTTCATCCAAGACTGCTATCTTTACGGTTGTCGAACCGACATCGATTCCAAAAAAATATAACGGTTTTTCTTCTAGCATTTTTTCAACCACAAACTTCAATACCCCCTGTAAACATTTCAGCTAAATTATTTTTCCATAACTAGAAGTAATTATTCATTTTCGAGTCTGCCAACAATTCTCTGTGTTCTAAGATTATATAAAGTGCTATAATTTAATGGTGAATACAAAAAATGAACTTAAAAGTGAAAATAAATACTAAGGAGCGTATTCTTATGAAAAGAAACCTATTATTGGTACTTGTTCTTTCCTTGTTCGTCATTCTGACGGGATGTTCCAATCCTAATGAAGTAATCGATGACAAGACTGCTCAGCAGATTGCAGAGGAATCTTTCGAGAAATGGTATGGAATCGATAGTTATGATATGGACTTAAGCATGGACATGAAGATGTCCGTAAGTTCAGAAACTGTGGATATCTCTATTGACGGTCAAGCAACAGTTTTTCAAAATCCTATCAAAATGAAAATGGTCATGGATACTATGATTCCTGGAATGGATCAGACTATGCAGATAACGCAATACATGGTGGAAGAAGGCCAGATAGTTACTATTTATCAACAACTTGATGGACAATGGTACAAGACAGTCATAGATGATCCAGCCATGTCTCAAATGATGCAGATGGACCCTCGGGAAAATATGGAACTCTTTATGAATAATCTTGTCCAAGCTGAGATTGTCGGTGAAGAAAAGGTCGGAGAAAGGGACACCTATAAAATCGACCTCCTAGCTTCCGGTGAAATCTTCAATCAAGTCTTGGAAGATATGACTGACGAAAGTTTAGGGCTTAACAGTGAAATGTTCAGTAAAGATATCTTCTCTAAGATCGGAGATATGAAGTATACGGTATGGATAGATAAGAACACCCTGGAAACTGTCAAGTGTTATATGGATCTTACAGATAATATGAGAAACCTTGGCAGTGCAATGGCTGAAGACCAAGACTCTCCCGAGGAACTAAAAGAAGTATTCAGCAACATGGAAATGTCCATGGAATATAGTGTTTATAATCATAATCAAGCACAGGATTTCACTATACCGGAAGAAGCTAAGAATGCGAAGGAGATTCCGATGAATTAAGTCTGTACGTCTTAGTTTCTGAGATCCAAGTACCTGCTTTATGGCAAAAACAGGGTTAAGCCTCGAGATCGTTTCGAGACCTAACCCTGTTTAATTCATGTTCATTAATTATGTAATTACTACTAGTTTACTAATTTACTCAATTAAAGTATAATTATTTTGGCTATGGACAAGCGGTATTCCATCACTTTCGAATACATATTTGAGCTACTGTCCAGAGCGATTAGACAGAAGTAATGAAAGGGGAAAAGAGAAAATGAAGAAGGGTTTCGTCGTATTACTAACTATTATTCTTGTGCTTGCTTTGGCTTTCACAGGCTGTGCATCTCAAAAACCTGCTGAACCTGCAGCCGGAGACACATCTTGGGATGATATTAAAGCCAAGGGGTACATGACTGTCGGGCTGGATGATTCTTTCCCACCGATGGGCTTCCGAGATGAAAAAGGTGATATCGTAGGGTTTGACATCGACTTAGCAAAAAGAGCTGCCGAATTAATGGGTATTGAAGTTAAATTCCAACCGGTTGTATGGTCAGGAATTATAATGGAACTTAATAACAAGAACATTGATTTAGTCTGGAACGGTATGACTATTACTGCCGAAAGACAAGAAGCTATTAACTTCTCTAAGCCTTACCTGGCAAACAGACAAATCATAGTTGTACAAAAAGATGCTGATATAACCACTAAAGCCGATTTGGCAGGTAAAAAGATTGCTGTCCAAGCAGGCAGCAGTGCTGTAGATGCTGTTAAGAGCGATGAGGCAACATATAATTCCTTAGAAGGAATGGTTGAATTCCCTGATAATACAGCAGCTTTACTGGACCTGGCCGCAGGAAGAGTTTCTGCAGTAGTTGTAGATGAAATAGTCGGAAGATATTATATAGCTAAAAAACCTGATTTATACAAAGTTCTCGAAGAGAACTTTGGTGACGAGCAGTTTGGTATTGGAATACGCAAGAGTGATGAAGCTTTCAGAGCCGAACTCCAGAAAGCTATCGATACTATGATCACAGATGGCTCCGCTAAAGAGATCTCTGAGAAATGGTTCGGAGCTGATATCGTTCTTAAGTAATTCCTTTAAGTTGATGGAAATAGAGTTTAGGCTGTTGATTATCAACAGCCTAAACTTCTTCTCAGTAAACTGGTATATCCGCTAAACAATTATAATAATCTCAGGAGAATAGAATGGATTACGATTATATTATCAATACGGCGATTGCAATTACCAAAGGGTTTAAAGTAACCTACTCTCTCTTATTTACCACCCTGTTACTTTCCCTTCCTCTGGGGCTTCTAATAGCTCTGGCTCGAATTTCGAAAACACGCCTGTTACAATATGTTTCAGGAACATATATATGGCTTTTACGGGGTACCCCTTTATTGCTTCAAGTATTCTTTATCTATTTTGGGTTACCTGCTTTTGGCATAACCTTTGATAGCATGACTGCAGCTATCGTTGCTTTTTCCCTAAACTATGCTGCTTACTTTGCTGAAATATTCAGGTCAGGTATTCAGTCCATCGATCGGGGACAATATGAAAGTGCTGATGTCCTAGGACTAACTTATCCTCAAACCATGAAAAGAATTATTGTGCCCCAGATGGCTAAAAGGGTACTCCCTCCGGTAAGCAATGAGGTTATAACACTTGTTAAAGATACGGCTCTTGTCTTTGGTATCGGTCTGCTCGATACTTTAAGAACAGCTCAAATCATCGTAACCAGAGATTTTAACATTACAGCTTTCATCATTGCAGGGATCTTTTACTTAATTAACACTTTGATACTCACTATCGTCTTCAATAGACTAGAACAAAAATATTCTTATTATTATGATTAGATTTATCTTCAGTATATCTATATAAAATCCGCAAGGAGTCTAATATGAATATTCTCAAAATAAAAAATGTTAGTAAAAAATTTGGTGCTCTAGAAGTACTAAAAAATATCAATTTAGAAATAACCAGAGGAGAAGTTGTTGCGATTATAGGACCCTCGGGATCCGGTAAGAGTACACTCCTTAGGTGTCTTATTCGGTTAGTAAACATCGACAAAGGAAGTATTGAAATCGACGGTAAGTCTATGGTAGATCAAGATGATACAGGTGTCAGCATCTACTCTTCTGAAAAGGATATCCGAGTCCTTCGAAAAAAGATGGGTATGGTCTTCCAGAATTTTAACCTCTTCCCTCATAAAAGTGTCCTCGAAAATATTATTGAGGCTCCCCTTACCGTTAATAGAACTATTAGAGAAGAAGCAGAAAGTACAGCGGATAAGCTTTTAGCTAAAGTAGGCCTTTCGGACAAAAGAAACAGTTTTCCTTGTGAACTTTCAGGAGGCCAAAAGCAGAGGGTCGCAATAGCAAGAGCTTTAGCTATGAATCCGGCTATCATGCTTTTTGATGAACCTACTTCAGCACTTGATCCCGAACTTACAGGAGAAGTACTTCGAGTGATGAAGGCTTTGGCTGAAGAGCATATGACTATGTTAGTGGTGACCCATGAAATGGCCTTTGCCCGCGAAGTGGCTGATAGGGTGATATTCATGGATCTAGGAGAGATAATCGAACAAGGGAAACCTGAGGATGTTTTTGGCAATCCTACACATCCACGGACACAAGCTTTCTTAGGTCAGATATTAAGGTGAGTATTCTTTAATTATGGGTTATAAGTAACAAATAATAATACCTAATTTGCTAAGATAATGCTTTTTGCTGGCATTCTAATTCAAGTGATTATTAGAATGTCAGCTTTTTTGTTTTCTTAACTAAGCCCAAATTTTTAATGATTTCTTAATTTTACTATTGGCTGGTGACCTCATATAATATATTTAGGATAATAAATAATCTAAATAAACGGCCTGTAATGTTTTTTTATCACATAAAACATATATTGAAACATAATATAACAAGATTTTGAAGGAGGATGTACATGAACAAACAATTATATCGTTCTAGAAATAATAAAGTCATAGCCGGGGTGTGTGGAGGTGTTGCGGAATACTTTGAAGTCGATCCGACCATAGTTAGGATTGCTTGGCTGTTATTAGCTTTCCCCGGAGGTATCGGGCTAATAGCTTATATTATTTGCTGGATTGTTATGCCCGAGAAGAGTTCTAGTGTAGCTTCTGCTGATTTCTATGAAAATGACCATCAAACTACTGAAGAAAAGGAAAAAAACAAAAAGATAATTGGTATCGCACTAGTAATAATCGGTAGTGTTTTTCTGTTTGACGTGTTCTTCAGATGGTTTGATATGGCTGTTATTGTACCCTTGGCCATAATAGCAATCGGTATATTTGTATTATATAACGCAAGGAGATGAATATATGAAAAAGAATATATCACTGGGAATCATAATTATTTTTATCGGAATCCTCTGGCTGCTTAGTAATTTGAATATATTCACTTTTTCTATAGGCTCTTTTTTTCTTGCCTTACGTTCTTTATGGCCTCTTATACTCGTAGGTATCGGCTTGAGTATTCTGCTTAAAGAAAAAGATATTGTAAAATCAATCGTTTGGCTTATAATCTTCTTGGTGATTTTACTCTATGCTTTTTTTGGGATAAACAATGGCTACTCCACCAAATATGGTTATCGGAATCCCAATAGTTATACAGAAAATCATAATTATGATTTAACCAAGAAAGCAGAGACTGAACAAGGCCGGTTAACCCTCAACTTCGGTGCAGGAGAAATACGTTTATCTTCTACAGATGATAATCTGCTTCAATTAAAAAGTAATATACCCGATCTTAATTACGACCATAGGTTAGAAGATAATGATCGCCAAGTAGCAATTGATATTAGTAAACAGGAATATGTGTTTAACACTATGTATGACCATATGTTTTGTTATTTAGACTTGCACGAGGACGTTACCTGGGAAATGAATCTTAAACTCGGGGCCGCAAAGGCTGATCTTAATCTTACTGATTTAATAGTGAGTAAATTAGATTTAGATGTGGGTGCAGCCGATCTTAAGCTTAGTTTGGGAGACAAAAGCAGCCTAGGAGAAATCAATCTTAACGCGGGTGCTTCAAATTTAGATATATATCTACCCAAAGATGCCGGCCTAAGAATCAAATTAGATACTGCCTTATCTAGTAATAATCTTGAAAGTCTAGGCTTAGTGAAGAAGGATGATTTCTTCGAGTCACCAGACTTCGAAACTAAAAGCAATAAATATATCCTGACCGTAAAAATGGGTGTTGGCAACCTTAAGTTCCATTTGATATAGTTTACTTACTAGCTCTTTAGCTTAGATAATTCCGTAACTCCTATGAGAAGACCAAAATGGTCTTCTTCTCTTTTTACCAATATTTAGCAAATGCATTATCGTTTCCAAACTCAGATGTAATCATATATTAATTTAAGGAAGTATAAGCAAACAGAGGTGTTATAAAACTATGGAAGTGAAAGTAACCGTCACTATCCGCAAAGAGAATGATTGGTTTGTGGCGGAATGTGATGAATACAAAATTTCTGTTAAAAGTATTACTATAGAGGAAGCATTGGCAAATCTCCAGAAAAAGCTCAATGAGTATCTTGAGGATGAACATCCTAGTACGAAAGCCAGTATCATCTTTGAGATCAAGATGCCTATCTAGAAGACATAGTTTGTTTCAGCACTTTTTGCCCATAAAATTATAAGTTTTCAATTACTCTATCGCTGTTGTACGGCTTTCGACTTTTCTCCAAAAACTTGCTGTGACAACGGTTAAGATAAGTGCTAAGGCAACCCTTACCAGTAGTAAATATATTACATTTACCCCTAAGGGAGCGAATATAAGGGTATCTTCGATAACTGCATGACAACTTACAAGAAAGATACTAACGAGATAGATATCTTTCTTAGATAGGTTCTCTTCCCTAGCTGTCTGAATAATTACCCCCGCACCGTAAGCGATTCCAAACAAAAGACCTGCCAATAAAGTAACGCCGGTTTTTTCACTTACCCCTATGAGACGAGTTAGGGGACTCATCATTCTCGCCAATAAAGGAAGAATATCAACATCCTTTAATATTTGTATAAAGAGCATTACCGGTATCACAATGACAATTATTTGAATAATACCCATAGCTGCAGTCTGCCCGGCATTAAGCACAATTTCCGGCCAGGAAGTCAATACTTCAGTATCAGGCGGGTTCAATAGATATTGTGCTTTTTCTTGACCACCCTTCCAAAATAAGTTAATAAAGAAGGCAAATAAAAATGCCATGCCTAGACGAATAGACCCTACTATCCAGGGACTAACACCAATTCTAGTGGTAATAGCCGTCTCTATAATAATATTATGTGAAAGGCTAAGCATAATAGAAAGGATATATACTTCCTTGAGTGCCAGATCCATAGTAAGCATTGCTCCAATACCGGCATAAAGGTTAAGGATATTGCCCAAGACTAAAATAATTGCCGATTCTCCCGAGAGACCAAAGACCCCCATTATTGGCTGTAAGGCTTTACTTAAAAAATCTATGACTGGAGTATATTTCAAAATACTAACTATAAAGGTAATTGGAAATATTATTTTACCCAAAGTCCATGTAGTTTCCAAGCCTTTGAAAATACCCTTTTTCAAGGTGTCTAATGTTATTTTATTCAAGACTTTTCCTTCTTTCAGCTATTAGATATTCACTAAAGAAATACAAGCAGGCATATAATACGCTTGCTTGTATTGTTTTACTAATAATTTATTATCCAAGGTTATTAAAGGCAATCTTTAGGGTTCTTTAGCCTTTGCTAACCTTCAAGTCCTTAACTGGATTCACAAGGGGAGGGAATCCCTCAATATGACACTCTACAACGTCACCTTCACTAATTACTACTGCCCCGGGAGTCCCAGTAGATATTATGTCTCCAGGTAATAACGTCATTACTTGCGAATGAAAAGCGACCAAGGTCTCGGGTCTAAAGGTCATATTGGAGATTATGTTCTCTCTATGAATTTTACCATTTATGACAGTGGCTACTTTAAGATTTAATAAGTCATCTACCTCATCCGACGTCACAAAGTGTGGTCCGAAACTGAAGAAAGTATTGAAGCTTTTGGAACGGGTAAGGTAGCGAGGATTCTCTTTTAAAATATCTTCTGCAGTCATATCTATAATAGAGGTATACCCAGCAATATATTCTGGAACTTCTTGTTCACCGATTCCATAACAGCGTTTTTTGAGGATTACTCCTAATTCAGCTTCTGCAGTTGTTCTATTGGACTGTTTAGGAACCTCAATGGTATCACCAGGCCCAATAATAGCTGTATCAGGTTTCATAAAACTCGCAGGTTCTGTCTGGGGTGTTATCTCTTTTAAGTCATTGGCATGATCCAAATAGTTTAGCCCGATTCCCCAAATTTTACGTGGATGTCGGTATAAAGGAGCATATTCTACTTCATCATAAGGAATAACATATTTTGACCATTTGTCTATGTTTGGAAGTCCCTCGGTTGACCACCAATTCTGCAGTTCATCAAGTTGTTCACTGGTAATCAAGGCAAATAAATTGTCCGCAAAATTCTGTCCGGAATCATTGATTGCTCGTACAGGTATTACACCTTCCTTGGTTACAATGGCAACTATTTCTTCCTCTTGAAATTTAATGGAAGCCAAACGCATACTATCACATCCATACAATTCTTTTTTTTTAAGTATTCAGATTGAAAAATTTTATATATTAATAGCAGTAATAAACATTTTATAATAAAATTAAAAAAGTATCAATGGTTGTAGTAAAATACTTTTTACTGTGACAAAAAAACATGATAGAATATATTAGTATAAAGGGGGTCAGGTTAATGGGATTGTTAGAAAAGTACACAGGTCAGTTCTCTCCAGATACGGTCGATGTACTCAAGGGTAAAAGCCCCAATGCTATAAAAGATGAAGAGGTTTACATCTACTTGCGCAATGCGATTCTGTCAGGAGTGTTTCCTCCTGGATATCGTCTTTCAGAGACGGAAATCGCAGATTTTGGAGAAAGAGTCGGAGCTGACAAGGCTGTAATTCGTGAGGCTCTTGTTCGTCTTTCAACGGATAATCTTGTACAACATAAAGCAGATGAAGGTTTCACTGTTTCTGTACTAAAACTAGATGACTTAAGAGAGATTTACCATCTTAGAAGCATCTTAGAAGGTGCTGCCGGAAACTTAGCCTGCAGCAGACTAACTCAGGAAGAAATAGATAAGTTAGAAAATTTATGCCAACAGATGGAAAAAAGCCTGGCAAATAACGAAATAGCGCAGTTATCTTTACTGAATACAGACTTTCATCAGACACTCTATGCAGCGGCGAATTCCCCTCGACTCTATCGCATGATTGTTCAGTTATGGAACGGGTTCTTTCATGCAAGTCTTAGTTTTCTTGCTGATCGTGCTCCTCTATCGGTTAAAGAGCATAAAGCTATCTTTGAGGCGATAAAAAACCGCGATGGAGAAAAAACTGAAAAGATTATTAAAGAGCATATCTTAAGTGCTCTCGAAGACTTGGAAGAATATTGGAGCAAACGCTTGTAATATTACAACTTCAATATAGGTAATTCGATGATGTGAAAAGCCTGTTGATAAAAAATCGACAGGCTTTTATCTATTTCTAATAAACTACTTATGTAACTATAATTAACTTTCTTCTTGCTGATGTGATTCTGTTCTTTCGAGGCGACTAAATAATCCACCTGAAAAAAGCAACAGAGCATTCGCCCAGAATACCGGAAAGAAACCTACTATTGCGCCTACTGATCCAAATATGATCGGAACAGAAAACTGAACTATCTTATTGACGGTTAATCTAATACCGAGAACTTCCCCTGTCCTCTCCTTCGGAGAAGCATTATAGGCCATTACGATAGATAAAGGCTGACCACAGCCTAAACCTATTCCCATAATAAAGGAGACAATAGCTAAGGAAATAAAACCTTTAAATAAAGGCACTAACATAAAAGCACCGGCAGCTATGAATAAGCATATTCTGAAAACCCCTTCTTCAGTTAATTTTTTGATTAGGAAGGGCATAAATAAACGCACTAAAATAAACGCCGAAGCATTGACACTAAGAATAATCCCAATCATAGATGCCGAAAAACCTATATGTTTACCATATATGGGGAAGTAGAACTCGTAGATTCCTATCCCTGCCAGAATCATTCCACTGAGGATAAATGTTTTTCTTAAAGACCGAGAAACTAACAAATCCATAAAGCTATTAGAAGTAATTTCGTTAACAGCCACTCTTTCCGGAAGTTTGAGTAGATTTAAGAGAATAAAACATCCTGGAACAGCGGCCAACAAGGATAATAATAAATAAGTATTGTTATAGCCAAAGTGGTCAATAGAAAATCCCGTTATCAAGGGCCCTAATAAACTTGCTGTAGAGAGTCCTAAACTATATATCGCATAATTCTGGGAACGATTTTCTATCGTACTTATCTTGCCTACGAGGTTCTGTATGTTGACTAATAACAAGATGAACGCCAAACCGAATATTACCTGAGATACAAACAATATATAGAGTTCACCTTTGATGATATAGGGAAGCAGCAATGCAATACTTACCCCGAAACTTCCTAACATCAAAGGATAGCGAAAACCAATTCTGTCAGAAACTTGGCCTATATAGATTGATAAAAGCATAGGGAATAAAGAAGTTAATCCCACTATTATCCCTATTTGAAAGGTGCTTGCGTCTAGATTAATTGCATATAACGTAGTAAGCATAGTATTACTACGAAAACTTAAATAAAAGCATTGAAAAACTATTACTATTAGATATATCATTCTTTTTTCCTCATATGCTAAAATCCATTAATCTTATGTTTTAATTAACTAAAACGGGCTTAACACCCGTTTTTAGTAATGCCAATAGTCTTATTATTAACCTTTCAATCAAATTGAAAGCCTGATAATACTACTGCCTATCTGTTTTTCTCCCCAATTATAAATGAATTGGTCACCATCTGATACAGGTCCTACCCCTTCAGGAGTTCCTGTAAAGACGATGTCTCCCGCTCCCAGTCCCAGGTGTTTGGCTATATACTCTGTAACCACAGGCAAATCAAAAATCATATCTTTTATGTTGCCACGCTGAACTTCTTGCCCATTCTTTACTAAAGAAAAGTCTTTTTCGCTGGAGACAGTCAATCCCTCGAATGGATACCAGGGCGAGATTACCGCAGAGTTTAGAAATCCTTTGGCTAGAACCCAAGGGTATCCTTTCTGTCTTAAGTCATCCTGTAAATCTCGAAGAGTGAAATCAATCCCTATAGCCATCTTATCAATAAGATCGTCGATTTTAATCCCAGGCTCATATTGTCTGGCAATATGGATTACGAATTCAGCTTCGTAGTGCATGCGGCCAAAGTTACCTGGAAGTATAACTTCCTGGCCATTGGCCTCAACTAAAGCATGAGTAGTCTTGGTAAACACTAAGGGTGATTCTGGAACAGCATTATTAAGTTCTTTAGCATGTTGAGCATAATTCCGTCCCACACAGTAGATATTCTTTACATTAACCGTCATACGTATTGCCTCCTATTATGTACCATTTAATGATTATATCATTTAGAAAGTGACTTTAAAAATTCATAGGCCGTCACTAATACGATTCAGGGTTAATACCCAGAATCGTATTAGGTTAGTAATCTATTTAATTAAATCGGCTTACTTCTTAGCCTTTGCCAAGATATCTGCAAGTTCTCTTCTCTCTGTTTCACCCAATGGCAGTAAAGGCTTACGTGGATTTCCACCGTATAATCCTTGTAGCTCCAAAGCCGCTTTCAACCCAGCAACTCCCCAACGAGCGGTAACTGCATTATTAATATTTAATAGTTTTAGCTGTAGGTCTCTGGCTTCAGTATGTCTACCTTCCTCTACCAGCTCTTGAATCGTGGCACATTCATTCGGTAGTATGTTCGCTAAAGCCAGCGTTCCTCCCTTGGCTCCTAATGCTAGACTCGGATAAAGAAAACTAGCAGAACCTGCAAAAACAGCGAAATCTTCAGGGGTATTATTAATAATTTCCGCTATTTGCACAATATTACCACCAGAATCCTTTACCCCAATAATATTTGGATGCTCAGATAATTCTGTTACCAGTTTGGAGGATAGGTTAATTCCGGTATTAGCTGGCATATTATATACGATAACAGGTATAGGACTAGCCTCAGCTACTTCTAAGTAAAAATTTTTGATTAGGGCATCGGTCATTGACCTTTTATAATAATTGGGGCTTAATAGTAAGCTTGCATTACACCCTGCTTCAGCTGCATATTTAGTTAACTCGATCGTTTCACTAGTGGACTCACACCCTGTACCCGCAAGTATAGGTTTCTTTCCTTGAGCTGCCTCACAAACTGTGCTGATTAATTTTCTTTTTTCCTCGGGACTTAAGACAACAAATTCACCGTTGGAACCCATGACTACAATACCCGAAAGTTTAGAGTCAAGCCAGTAGTTCATATTCGCAGTAAGTTTGTCATAAGCTAGGACATCATTTTCAAAAGGGGTTGGTATTGGTGCGTATATCCCATAAAGTTTCAAAGATTATCCCTCCTTGTTAATGAAAAGTATTAATAATATTCAGTATAACAATTTTAAAACAATAAAGGTAGTCCTTTTAAATTTGTATTATATAAACATTATTCTGTACCAACGTTGTACATCAGTTTCTTAGGCAATTATTAAAAACGTATTGCACCCGTCACTACAGATACAATACGTTTAAATAGCTTATCTTTTTCAGTTTTAGATTTCTAAACCAGCTTTTCTAAGAAGGTCTTTAACCTTCTCATACCTTCTTTAATAACTTCTGGAGAACTGGCATAAGATACTCGGATATAACCGGGGGCAAAGAAAGCACTTCCTGGAACAACCGCAACTAAATCTTCTAAGAGAGCACCACAGAAAGAGATATCATCCTCTATAACCTTGCCATTGAAGCTCTTTCCTACACATCCCTGAACATTTACGAAGACGTAAAAGGCACCCTGCGGCTCAGGGAAAGTGATATGGGGCATATCTCTAAGAAGGCTACAGATAAGGTCTCTTCTTGCTTGGAATTCTCCTCGCATGACTTCGACATCCTCATCACTTTCCCTCATAGCTCCGACAGCCGCCCATTGGGCTATCGAACAGGGATTAGAGGTTAAATGACTTTGAAAAGCATTAATCTTTGAGGCTACTTCTTGAGGACCAATGATATAGCCTATGCGCCATCCTGTCATAGCATATCCTTTACTTACACCATTGATAATAATAGTCCTAGATATAAGTTCAGGAAGCACTTGGACACAGTTATAATGTTTCTCTTCTCCATAAACAAGTTGTTCATAAATTTCATCCCAGATAACCCAGAGATTGTATTTGATTGCTAACTCACCAATGCTCTTGATTGTTTGTTCGTCAAGCATCATACCGGTAGGATTGGAAGGGGAATTAAGTAGAATAGCCACTGTTTTATCCGTTATCACTTCTTCAATTTTTTCCACCAAAGGCACAAATCCACTATCTTGGGTATACACCACAGTTACTTTTCCATCAAGCAACTGAATCTGTTCAATATAGCTTACCCAAGTCGGTGCAAGCAAGATAACTTCGTCACCCGGATCAACTATTGCTGCTAACGCCTCGTATATACAAGGTTTAGCACCACTACCTACTACAACTTGATTAGGCTTGTAATCCAGATTGAAATTTTTCTGATAATAATTGCATATCTCATTTCTAAGCTCAATGATTCCAGGCGTCGGAGTGTAATGAGTCTCTCCCTTCTTCATTGCTTCCTGAGCATATTTAAATGCGGCTGGAGGTGAAACAAAGTCCGGCTCCCCTGCTCCGAAGGAAATGACGTCTTTACCTTGGCTAATTAGTTCCTTGGCTTTGGCATCTACCGCAAATGTGGCTGAAGGTTTAATCCTCAGGATCCGTTGAGATAATTTCATCTTTCCCATTCCTTTTCATTTTTTCTTCTGTCTATTCATCAGGTAATTATCAATAGCATTTCTTAACGCTTTAGCTCCCAATACAGAACAATGGAGTTTATTCGCTGGTAACCCGTCCAGTGCTTCATCTATATCCTTATTAGTTATCAGTAACGCTTCTTCTATCATCTTCCCTTGAGCAAGTACAGACATCATGCTGCTTGAGGCTACCGCTGCCGCACAGCCAAATACCAGGTAACTAATCTCTTTAATGATGTCATTTTCTACCTTAAGATACACATTCAAGAAATCTCCACAGTTTGTATCCCCATATGTACCTTCAGCATCGGCGTCCGGCATACTTCCTACGTTCCGTGGGCACATGAAATGCTCAATAACCGTATTTGAATAGTCCAAAAAAGCGTCCTCCAGTAATACTATATCTAAGTTAGACTCATGATGTTCCTAAACTGAGCGTATCATGCCACCATCAATCACAACAGTGCTTCCTGTCATGTAGGTACAGGCATCGGAAACTAAGAAAGTGACTACCTTAGCAAACTCTTCAGGCTCACCATATCTTCCAAGTGGAATGGTCTTGCGGGATTGTTCAGCCACTTCTTCAGGAGTAATTCCTAACTTTTTCGCTTTAAGACCGTCCAAAAAGGCAACCCTGTCGGTTGCAATACGGCCTGGAGCGACTGTATGAACAAGAATATTAAACGGTGCTAGTTCTTCCGCCAGAGACTTGGAGAGGCCTAATACACCCATGCGGAAAGTATTAGATAGGATAAGATTAGGAATAGGCTGTTTAATAGAGGAAGAAGTCATATTTACTATCCGTCCTCCACTCTGCTTAAGATCCGGCAGGACTTCTCGAATAACCCGGATATAGCTGAGAAGATTTAACTCGAAAGCTTTTTGCCAATCTTCATCTTGGAAATTATCAAAAGCTCCTCCTGGAGGGCCTCCAGTATTGTTGACCAGAATATCAATCTTGCCGAATGTATCACGTGTGAATTGGACGAGCGAACGGATATCTTCTGCCTTCGTTATATCCGCCTCAAATTGAGCGACTTTTCCTTTGCCCAAAGCCTGGAGCTCTTCCTGAACTACTTTAAGGTTTGGACCGTCTATACTGGTCACCATTACATTGGCGCCCTCTTCTACTAGTTGCGTTGCAACGGCTTTACCGAGACCCTGACTGGAGGCCATCACTAAAGCTACTTTTCCCTTAAGATTAAGATCCATATTTAATCCCTCTTTAAGAATTTATTTTAAACAATGGACATCCACTGTTTAAGTCTAAGTAATACAAGCCATGTTGGATTCAGTAATTATTTTAGAATTTTAACTTTAATATGTCAATGGACCTTTGGGTAGCCGATAGTTATTTAAAGCCGTGTAAACTATTATGGTTACATGATAACCAATACTTTGCTAGGCTAATTATAATATAATTTGTCCCATTATAAAAACTAATAACAGGCTAATTATAATAAGCTTCTTATATTTTTTATTTGATAATAGATCACTCTGTGAAGAGATTTAATAAAGCAAATGCTAAATAAAAAATAAATACTACTATTGCTTTTGGGGATAGTTTGTTATATAGTTAATTACATAAGTAACTAACCAACTAGGTATAGATAGCTAGGAGTGAAAAAATGCTATTATCTAATGAAAGTCCAAAGCCAATATACCAACAAATTGCTGAGGGTATTGAGGATGACATTCTCACCGGAAGGCTTGAGGAAGGTGAACAGGCTTATTCGACTAATCACATAGCTAAAGTATACCAAATCAATCCTGCAACCGCCGGAAAGGGGATCAACATGTTGGTGGATGAAGAAATCTTATTTAAGCGCCGAGGATTGGGTATGTTTGTAGCAGATGGTGCGGTGGAGAAAATACGCCAAAAACGCAAGCAATCATTTTATAATGACTACCTGATTAAAACTTTGTTGGAAGCTAAGAAACTAGGGATTGCCTCAACTGAAATCCTTGAAATGATTGTGAGATACGAGAAAGGAGAGAGAGGGTCGTTATGAAGAATGCTATAGATGTTAACAATCTAACGAAAGAATACAGAAATATAATTGCTCTAGAAAATATTACTATCTCGTGTACGCACAGTAAAATTTACGGTCTTTTGGGGCGTAACGGGGCTGGGAAAACAACCCTGATGCATTTATTAGCCGGACAGTTACTTCCGACAGAGGGATCAATTAATATTTATGGAGAAAATGTATATGAGAACAAAGAGACGTTAAATAAAATATGCTATGTAGGCCCTTTTAGCAATATTAATAATTATGTTAAAACATTTAGAGTCAGAGATTTTCTAAAAACGGCTTCGCTATTTTATCCTGATTGGGACCAGGATTTTGCAGACAGACTGATACGATTATTTTCTCTGGATATTAAAAAGCATTACAGAAACCTTTCTGCCGGTATGCTCTCCATGGTTGCCATAGTCATCAGCTTAGCCAGCCGAGCACCTCTAACCTTACTTGATGAACCCTATACCGGCTTGGATGCAGCAGCAAGACAAGAGTTTTACGACATTCTAGCTGAAGATTATAGTAATCACCCCCGCACAATAATTTTCTCAACTCATTTAATAGATGAAGCAAGTAAACTTTTTGAGGATGTGATTCTTCTTCATCAAGGTCGTATCCTATTACAAGAGCCTATTGAAACCTTAGAGGAGTCATCATTTATGGTTAGCGGGGATGAAGAGAAACTTAAATCTATGTTAAGTAATAAAAAGGTAATTAATATAGAGTATATGGGGCGCAGGGCTACTTATTCGCTATTTGATACATTGTCTGAACCGGAAAAAACCGTCTTAACACAAGCAGACCTTGAGATACGCAGTCTCACCTTACAACAACTGTTTGTCTATCTAACAGCCAACAAGGAGGGATATGATGTTAAATTCTAATATTCTCAAAGCTCATTTAGGGGTCTACTGGAGAACGCAGAAAATATTAATATTGATTTTTGCCACGGTATTAACAGTTAATTTAGGGTTACAAACATTTATCATTACGATTATCAATGGGTCTCCTCAGATTATTAATATGGCCTCAATCCTGCCAACATTAATAGGTGTTCTTGTGGGTATGCTGATTGCTATCCCAATTATAGAGGTGACCGCTATCCCTTATCTGTTGACCTTAGGGAGCCGCAGAAAGGATATCTTGTTTACCGCGACAGCCAATAATGGTTTGTATACGATTTTCATTACTGCCTTCTTATCATTATTGATTGGCATTTATGCAACTGGCAGTGAGAGTCTATCTGCTATTTATATGGGGACATTTTTAACTGATTGGAACAGTATCTTACGAATTAGCATTTTTAATCTCTTTTTATTTTTTATGGTTACCAATATCTTTTTCTTCGTCGGCGTTAGCTTCCAGCGTTGGGGTTTAATGTGGGGACTGGGATTAATTTTATTAACACTTTCACTCCCTGTTTTGCTTTTAAATGATTTCTACCAATTCTATATCTGGGGTGGCTCCTATGTTTTAGTCTGTTTGAAAATGATTATTGTAAGTATCTTCTTTTTAGCACTTAGTAAATTCATACTATCTAAGATTGAAATTCGTTCCTACCGTCCGAGAATCACTTTCCCAAGTTTTGTTTTCTTCATTGGTATGTTGATTTTATTGATATCTTCTTCCTATCTTGGAACGGAACGACTTAGTTCCAATACGAATACTATTTATGATTCTGGTCGATCTAGTCATTCAGAACAGGTAGTAAATGAAAATGGCTTCTACAGTAAGGCAAATCAAAAGTTGCACCTTTCCTGGAGATCACAAATGCAAAAAGGCAACTTGACTCTAACTGTAGAGTCTCCTTCTGGGGAGGTAGTGTACACTGCTTCCGGGAGTACCAATGAGTTGGTCACTATACCATTAACAGAAGGAGAATGGAGCTACTCGGTGACTTTTGATAATAATAGCGAAGGTCGTTATTCTTTTAGGGGTTTGCTGAAATAATTGCAATCAAACGAAGAGCAGTCTGCCTATGGACGGACTGCTCTTTAGATTGGAGTTACAGCTTATTTGGCTAAACGTTTTAGCGTGCTTACAGTTCCTAGATATTCTTGCAAAGTCATATTCTCCGGCTTGGTAGCTGTCCTCATCTTCTGCAAAGCTCGGATAACAGCCTTGGCTGTATCCATGGAAGTGAAGCAAGGTACTCGATGTTCGGCAGCCAAGCGACGCAGAAGATACCCTGTTCTTTCTGTTGATTTACCTTTTGCAGGAGTACTCAATATAAAAGCGAATTCTTTCTTCCTGATAGCATCTTTCAAACTGTCACTGGCCTCATCTACTTCTTCAGCCTCGATCCCACAAAGGGATAGAGCCTTGCAAGAGTCGCCGGTTGCTTTAATCTTAAATCCTAGCTTTTCAAACTCTCTCGTTATCGCCAAAGCCTCAGGTAATTCCTTTGGACCAACCGACACTAGAATATATCCTTCTTCTGGCAGATTGATCTGAGCACCTGCCAAAGCTTTAGCCAAAGCGTAAGCGAAACAAGTATCCATTCCCAGCACTTCACCGGTGGATTTCATTTCTGGTCCCAGAGATGTTTCAACTTTAGTCAGTTTCTCAAAAGAAAATACTGGTGCTTTAACTACAACATACGGTACTTCCGGGATAAGGCCGTTCTGATAACCTAAGTCAACTAATTTGCTCCCTAAGGCTACTTGAACTGCCAGATTAACCATAGGTATCCCTGTAACTTTTGAGAGGATAGGGACGGTACGGCTGGCCCGAGGATTTACTTCCAGTACATATACCCAGCTATTGACCACAACAAACTGAATATTGATGAGTCCTTTTATTCCTAATCGTTGGGCGATTCTGCATGTGATGTCTTCAATCTGCTTAATTTCCCCCATAGTTAAGCTTTGGGTCGGATAGACTGCCAGGCTGTCGCCTGAATGGACGCCTGCCCTTTCGATATGCTCCATGACCCCAGGAATGAGAGTGGTTTCACCATCTGAGATAGCATCTATCTCTACTTCCTTACCCTCCAAATATTTGTCTACGAGGATGGGGTGTTCAGGAGAAAGATGGATAGCCTGTCTTAGATAAGATTCTAGTTCTCCTAAGCTATAAACGACCTGCATCGCCCGTCCTCCAATAACATAAGACGGGCGCACCAATACCGGAAACCCTAGATCCTCTGCAATCTTCTTGGCATTAGATACACTAGTGGCTGTCCTGCCCTCTGACTGAAGGATTCCTAACTCATCAAGTACTGCAGCGAATCTTTCTCGATCTTCAGCAATATCTATGGCATCAAATGATGTCCCCAGAATTTTTACTCCAGCCTTACTGAGAGGTTCAGCTAAGTTAATCGCCGTCTGACCCCCAAATTGGACTAAGACACCATTGGCTTTCTCTTTTAACACGACATGAAGAACATCCTCTGTCGTAAGTGGTTCAAAGTAAAGTTTATCCCCTGTGTCGAAATCCGTAGATACTGTCTCAGGATTATTGTTAATCATTATGGATTGGACGCCAGCCTGTTGTAAAGCCCAGAGTGCATGAACTGAACAATAATCAAATTCGATTCCCTGTCCAATCCTGATGGGCCCTGATCCCAAGACTATGATCTTAGGTACATCACTTACCTCGACTTCATCTTCCTCCTCATAAGTGGAGTAATAATATGGAGTGGCTGAGAGGAATTCTGCGGCACAAGTATCTACCATCTTATATACCGGTATGATTCCCTCACTTAGTCTTTGTTGGCGGATATTTTCTTCAGCATTACCCGTCAATTTAGATACAGCTAAGTCGGAAAAGCCTTTAGCTTTAGCTTCTCTTAGAATTTTGAATGTCAGAGGGTTCTGCTGTAACTTTCTTTCCAATAAGACAAGTTCCTTGAACTTGGTTAAGAAAAATCTGTCTATCTTGGTTCTCTGCTCTACTTCGGTAATGGTCCAGTCTCTTCGAAAAGCTTCAAAGACTGCAAAAATTCTTTCATGATCAGCATGGATTAATTTATCCTCAATTTGAATTTCAGTCCAGCTTCCGGCCTCGGGTATGGTTAGCCCAATTGCACCTATCTCCAGAGAACGGATTGCTTTAAGCAAGGCTCCTTCTAGGTTTCTTTCCAACGCCATTACCTCTCCAGTAGCTTTCATCTGGGTTCCCAGTTTATTATCTGCTGCAGGGAACTTATCAAAAGGCCATCTCGGAAACTTTACCACCACGTAGTCTAAGGCTGGTTCAAAGCAAGCACTGGTATGCCCTGTGACAGGGTTGGTGAGTTCCGGAAGGGTAAACCCTACAGCCAAAAGAGCCGCCATCTTTGCTATGGGATAGCCTGTTGCCTTCGAAGCCAAGGCACTTGAGCGGCTTACCCTTGGATTAACTTCTATAACCACATATTCGCGACTTTTCGGATTGAGAGCATACTGTACATTGCAGCCACCATTTACCTTAAGTTCCCTGATTATCTTTAAAGAAGCCGCTCTAAGCATCTGATACTCTACGTCAGACAACGTCTGAGAAGGAGCTACTACTATACTATCGCCTGTATGGATCCCTACCGGGTCGATATTCTCCATGTTACAGACGGTTATACAGTTATCTTCTGAATCGCGCATAACCTCATATTCAATTTCTTTCCAACCCGCTACACTCTGTTCAAGTAGACACTGGGATATAGGACTGGCCTGAAGGCCCCTTGGCAATACATCTGTTAGCTCCTTATCATTGTGAACAATCCCGCCCCCAGTGCCTCCTAAGGTATACGCCGGGCGGATGATGAGCGGAAACCCATTCTCCTCAGCAAAGATCTTTCCTTCTTCTAAGGTACTTACTATAGCACTCTGAGCTATAGGCTCATTAATCTCTATCATCATTTGTTTGAAAGCTTCACGATCTTCAGCTCTGTAGATAGTATCCGCATTACAACCGATTAACTCTACTCCATATTTCTGAAGTATACATTTTCTCTCTAATTCCATCGCTAGATTCAGTCCAGTCTGACCACCAAGAGACGGGAGAAGAGCTTGAGGTCGTTCTTTTCGAATAATCTCTTCCAGCCTTTCCGGGAGAAGAGGTTCAAGGTATGTTTTATCCGCCATCTGAGCATCCGTCATTATGGTTGCGGGATTACTATTCACTAAAACTACTTCGAGTCCTATCTCCTTGAGAGCTTTACAGGCTTGTGTACCGGCATAATCAAATTCAGCAGCCTGACCAATTATTATAGGACCCGAACCAATTACTAATATTTTTTTCCAAATAGGATTAAGTGGCATTTCTATTCCTCCATTAAAGCCGCAAACTCATCAAATAAATATAGAGAATCATTAGGGCCTGGTCCTGCTTCTGGATGATACTGCACAGAAAAAATAGGAAGCGTCGTGTGTGCAAGTCCTTCCACTGTTTTATCATTCAGGTTAATGTGAGTTACTTCTAAAGGCAGACCTTCTATGGATTTCTGGTCTACCGCATAACCATGATTCTGAGAAGTAATATTTACCTTGCGCGTTATAATATCCTGTACTGGTTGGTTGCCTCCTCGATGTCCAAATTTCAGCTTGTAGGTGTCTCCTCCAAGAGCCAGCGTAAGGAGTTGGTGTCCCAGACAAATTCCAAATATGGGCCGCTTTCCTACAAGCTCTGAAATCGTAGATATCCCTTCTTGTACATCTTTAGGGTCTCCGGGACCATTGGATAAGAAAATCCCATCTGGATTAAGTGCCAGGATATCCTTAGAGGTTGTCTTATAAGGCACAACAGTAATGTTAAACCCTTTATTCTGCATGGCGTGTAGGATATTTTTCTTAATCCCAAAATCCATTGCTACCACATGGTATTCCTTCCCTACTCTGCCCTCTGATTGGAGTGCAGGGATGGTATATATCTCGGGTGTACTTACTGCGGAGATGATATTCTCCTGGCTTTGCCAATTTTTAATTTCTTCCTTTATTCTATCGAGATTATGGAGATCACAGGTTATTACACCTTTTAAAACTCCATACTCCCGTATATGTCTAGTTAATGCTCGGGTATCTATCCCTCTGATACCTGGGATATTGGCTTTAGTCAGCTTATCGTCGAGATTATTATCGGACTGCCAATGATTGGGTTCAGCTGCCGCTTCCTTGACAATGAAACCTCGGACCTGTATTCTTCCCGACTGATTATCATCGAGATTGATTCCGTAGTTACCCACCAGTGGGTAGGTCATACAAACTATTTGATCAGCATAAGATGGGTCTGTCAGTACCTCCTGATACCCCGTCATACCGGTATTAAAGACCACTTCTCCGCTGGCTTCCACTTGAGCTCCAAAAGGTTCACCTATAAATACTTTTCCTGTTTCCAGTACAAGTGCACATTGCAAAGTTCCGCCCTCCTCTCGGGTTATAAGAAGATATTCCCGTCTAATAAAGTAACATTACTCTATTTTTCGTTTTATTTTCTTTTTATTTATTCTCTTATTAGAATTTTTCGCTAAAAGCCTGCTCCAAAATTACCAAGGCCTCATCTAACTCCGACATTGATACGGTGAGAGGTGGTAAGAAACGTAAGGTAGTACTACCCACACAGTTAATTAGAAGCCCTCTGTCGGAACAGTATTGAACAATTTCCGGTCCTTTTTCTTGGACAGGGAGTCCTAGCATGAATCCTAGACCTCGAACAGTACCATCAAGCTTATATTTTTTGGCTAATTCCTGAAGTTTATTCTTGAAATAAGAACTCTTGTATTCCACGTCAGCAAGGAATCCTTCTCCGGTCATAATTTCCATTACTTTACAACCTACGGCTGTGACCAAATGATTTCCCCCGAAAGTTGAGGCATGATCTCCTGGTTGAAAACTTTCAGCAACCTTCGCTGAAGCTAAGACAGCACCTATAGGTACACCATTTCCCAAGGCCTTGGCCAAAGTCATAATATCGGGAACTACATCCAGCCACTCATAGGCAAAAAGCTTTCCAGTTCGTCCTACACCGCATTGTACCTCGTCAAATACTAGTAGTGCTCCATGCTTTTCACATATTTCTTTAGTGCTGAGCAAGAATTCTTTGGGAATAGGATGTACTCCCCCTTCACCCTGTATAGGTTCAATTATTACTGCAGCAGTGTTCTGGTCAACAGCTTCTTTAAGTTCACTTAAATTCCCTGCTTCAATATGAGAGAAACCAGTTGGTAGTGGTTCAAATCCTTGATGGTATTTTAACTGCCCAGTGGCACTTAACGCCCCCAAAGTCCGACCATGAAAAGAGTTCTTCAGCGAAACGATTTTATGCTTATCCTTACCATAATGCTTTTTAGCGTATTTGCGGACTAGTTTAATGGCACCTTCATTAGCTTCAGCCCCGCTGTTACAGAAAAAAACCTTATCCGCAAAGGAATTGGCAGTCAACATCTCAGCCAATCTCACCTGGTTAGGTATCCAGTAGAGATTAGATGTATGCAGGATCTCTGAAGCTTGTTTCCTAATCGTCTCTACGATTTCCGGATGAGAATGTCCCAGAGAAGTAACCGCCAAGCCCGTAACGAAATCCAAGTAACTTCGGCCTTCACTATCCCAAACTCTTGTTCCTACACCTCTTACTAAAGCCATAGGTAAGCGGCCATAGGTATTCATCACATTTTCTTTTCCCATATTAATAATGTGTTCAGTATTATTCATCTAAACCAGACACCTTTCATTCAAATTGGTATTATCATTACCTAATCATAGTACCTATCCCACCGTCAGTGAAGATTTCCAGCAGAATAGCATGAGGTTGTCGGCCATCAATAATATGAACCGAACCGACCCCCTGTTGCAGTGCATTAACAGCACATTCAACTTTTGGAATCATCCCTCCTTGAAGGACTCCCTCCGATAACATAGATGGTACTCTATTTCTATCGATTACAGAGATTAGCGACTCAGGGTTCTGAACGTCCTCCATAACCCCTTTGACATCTGTCAAAAGCAAGAGTTTATCTGCATCTAACGCTCCAGCGATCATACCTGCTGCCGTATCAGCATTGACATTGTAATTATCGCTGCTCTTCCCTCCAGCGATGGGTGAGATTACGGGAATATATCCTTGTTCAAGAAGACTAGTGATAATACCGGGAGAAACTTTGGTAATCTGACCTACATAGCCCAGATCTATATCTTCCATTAGACCATCTTCATTTTCCATCTTCATTGGCTTCTTATCTGCCTGCAGGAGCTGAGCATCCTGGCCACTTAAGCCAACAGCCTTACCACCGTAAGCATTAAGCATAGAGACGATTTCTTTGTTGAGTTTACCTACTAGCACCATGGCGGCTATCTCCATTGTCTCCTTGTCGGTTACCCTTAGACCCTGAATAAAAGTGCTCTCCTTGCCAACTCGCTTCAGCATAGTATTAATCTCCGGCCCGCCGCCGTGAATTATCACAGGTCTTATCCCTACTGAATGTAGAAGAAGAATATCTAACATGACCTTTTCCTTGAGCTGTCTATCTATCATGGCATGACCACCATATTTGATTACCACGGTAGTTCCAGCAAACTTTTGGATATAAGGCAAGGCTTCTATCAAAATATCCGCTTTATCTAAATTACTTATGCTGCCTCTGATATTTGTTTTCTCTTCCATCTCATATCCCCTCTTTTCATTTTCCGTTCATCACGCACAAGCTTCCGAACTATCTTTCAACTAACTTGTGAATTATCCTTACCTAACTTGCTAATTATCCTTACGCAACTATGTATCCTTACCTAAGTCAACATAATCATGTTCGATAATCTGCATTAATATCCACATATTTATGGGTTAGGTCACATCCCCAGGCTGTGGCCGATATATTGCCATCTTGTAAACTTATTAAAATAATAATATCTTTTTCTTTTAGTCTCACAGAAGCTTCTTCTTCGGAGAACTCCAGACCCTGACCATTCTTCGCCACCTGAAGATTGTTCAGAAAGATATCTGCTTTACGAGGATTAAAGTTTGCTCCGGAATATCCTGCAGCAGCGAGGACCCTTCCCCAGTTAGCATCTTCGCCATATAATGCTGATTTAACAAGACTGGAAGACGTAACGCTTCGGGCTATCTTCCTAGCATCATCTAAAGACCTGGCTCCTGTCACTCTTACTTCCAGGAACTTACTAGCCCCTTCTCCATCTCGTGCTATGGCTTTAGCCATCTCACAGCAGGCTTCCTTTACCATTCCTGAGAATGAATGCCAGTCATCACCTTCTGGTTTCACTCCAGAAGCTCCATTAGCTAGGATGACTATCATATCATTGGTACTGGTATCACCATCAACTGTTATCATGTTAAAGGTTTCATCCGTAGCTTCTTGTAATAGTTCTTTGAGCTTCCCAGCTTCAACCTTGGCATCGGTAGTGATAAAACAGAGCATGGTACCCATATTGGGGTGAATCATTCCGGATCCTTTAGCCATGATGCCTAATTTCACTGTTCCGCTCGCGCACTCAAGTTCCATAGCCAGCTCTTTCGGGACAAGATCAGTAGTCATAATTGCTAGAGCTGCCTTATGAGCCTGATCTGCTTTTAATTGAGCATCATTAGATTGCTCAAGATGTTTTAACTCCTGAACGGCCAATCTAATTCCAGGAAGGACTTTATCCATAGACATGGCTTGACCTATGACACCTGTAGAAGATACCAATATATTCTCAGGTGATGTTCCCAATTCCTCTGCTGTCGCCTCTGCCATCTGCCAAGCTGCTCTATCTCCAATCTCTCCCATACAGGCATTGGCATTACCACTATTTATAATCACAGCCTGAGCTTTACTGTCCTTAAGATGTTTTTCTGTAAGAACCAAGGGATGAGCTTTTACTACATTACGCGTAAACATCCCTGCAGCGGTTGCCATAAGCTCAGATTTGAGAAGTGCTATATCAAATTTTTCTTGATATTTGATTCCGGCCTTGACCCCGACAGCGTGGAAACCGGTTGGTGCCGAAATTCCTCCCTTAACTATCTTCCATCTGCGATTCTTCGTATTCATTATCTATCCTTCCTTTACATTGCTTGACACTTAATCTACGGCCATAATCCTGTAGTTTCCAAACCTGTAGTTTCAGGTAATCCGAACAAAAGATTCATATTTTGGATAGCCTGACCTGACGCACCTTTGACAAGGTTATCTATAACTCCTACCAAGACGGCTTTGCCTGTCCTTGGCTCATATTTTAATTGAAGAAAAGCATGATTACTACCATAACAATATTTGGTCTGAGGCCATATCCCTTCAGGAAGTAAATGGATGAAAGGTTCCCCCGCATAGTAATCTTGCCAGCAGTTACGCAGTTCTTGATCGCTTATCTCACCCTTGATATCTGCATAGATGGTTACCAAAATTCCTCTGGTCATGGGTACAAGATGAGGTGTGAAATTGATAATAACTGAACTGCCTGCGGCCAAACCTAATTGTTGTTCGATTTCTGGAGTATGTCTATGTTCACCTACTCCATATGCTTTAAAGTTTTCATTGACTTCTGAGAAGTGCACGGCTTGGTTCATTCCTCGCCCTGCCCCGGATACTCCAGATTTCCCATCGATGACGATACCTTCTTTTTTGATAAATCCTGCCTTCAATAATGGCACTAGAGAAAGAAGGGATGCCGTTGGATAACATCCTGGATTGGCGATAATATTTTTATCTTTTATTTCCTGCCTATATAATTCAGGTAGTCCATACACTGCATCCTTAATTATTGTAGGGTTAGGATGTTTTAATTTATACCACTCTTCATAGACATCAGCCTGCCTGAGGCGGAAATCCGCTCCGAGATCGATGATTTTGATTCCTCGCGCTAATAATTCTTCTGCCCTGGATGCTGCTATTCCATGAGGGAGGGCTATAAATAATAGATCGACATCAGGCACTTCTTCATTTTCGAGGATTAACAAACTAGTATCAGTAAGATGAGGATATATCTCAGCTATTTTCTTGCCCGCTGATGTAGAAGATCCAATATAGACTACTTCAACTTCAGGGTGGTTATTCAAGATTCGAAGCAGTTCCTGCCCTGTATATCCCGTTGCGCCTAAAATCCCGACTTTCACTTAGATAACCTCCTCAAATCGATTTTATTATAATTATACATTCTAATGTATAATTATTCAATAATATTTTGCTAGCTTGTTACATTTATATCTTTATCTTTCTTTTATCTTCATAAATAAAATTAGTGCCTCTTCTACTCAGCTTGAGTTTCAGGACACTTCAATTATCTATGTATTATTATATTTTTACCTCTTTCGTTTATTATATCCTTAGACTCTGAATCTATAGCCTGCCCCCCAAACAGTTTCGATATATTGTGGATTAGATGGGTCTATCTCAACTTTTTCTCTTATTCTTGCAATGTGTACAGTTATGGTAGCAGAGTCTCCTAAAGCTTCTAATCCCCAAACACGTTCAAATAATTCTTCCCGTCCAAACACTCTATTCGGATTTTGGGCCAGATAGATAAGTAAGTCAAACTCTTTCTGAGCCAAATTTACTTCCTGGTTATTGATAAAAACTCGGCGAGCACCTTTTTCAATTTTTAAGCCACGGATGGTTACCGAATCGTTTCCGTGTGAACCGTCCCTGAATTTTTGTTTCAATCTTTCATAATTGACCATATTTGCTTTTACCCTGGCAACCAGCTCTCCCGGGCTAAAAGGCTTGGTTATATAGTCATCCGCACCAAGACTTAACCCTTTGATTTTATCGATTTCTTCCTTCTTAGCAGAGACCAAAAGAACTGGTATATCTTTCTCTTCTTTTATCTTGCGGAGAATATCTAAACCATCCATACCAGGAAGCATGATATCCAGAATGAGCAGGTCAAAATGATCTTGCCTCATTACTTCTAACCCTTCTAGGCCGTTAGAGCATACTTCCACTTCAAACCCTGCCACTTCTAGATAATCTTTTTGTAACTCAGAGATACTTTTATCATCTTCGATAATCAGAATCTTTTTCATATCCGTTCCCTCATTTATGATTTACTTAGTGAAATCATTATGCTGGTACCTTGGTCTCCATGAGTTAGGGCCCATACTTTGCCTCCATGGCCTTCGATAATTTGTCTGGCGATGGCCAGTCCCAGACCACTTCCTTTAATTTCTCCTCTTGCAGTATCTGAACGATAGAAGCGGTCAAAGATGTAAGGAAGATCTTTTTCCTTGATACCTATTCCATTATCCCGAATCTCAATAATTATACTGGTTTTTGTCTCTCTAAGGAATATTCTTATTTCTCCTTGATCCTTATCCATGTATTTGAGCGAGTTATCTAGGATGTTCATAATGACTCTGTTCATTCTTTCCTGATCTAGCAGGACATGATGGTTTCCTTTTAAGTCGTTAACCAGCATAATCTTAATTCTATGCCTATCCAACTCAGGTTCGCTTTCCAAGATGCATTTTTTAATGTACTCTTCTACCTCTGTCTTTTCAAAATTAAAAGGTATTTGATTGAGGTCCAGTTTAGCATAAAGTAAAAGATCATCAATCATTTCATCTACTTGTTGGGCTTTTGTATAAATGGTTTTTAGATATCTATCGGTTTTTTCTGGTGAATTGGCAACCCCATCAAGTATTCCCTCTACGTAGCCTTTGATTGATGTAACCGGCGTCTTCAGATCATGTGATATGCTTGATATAAGCACCTTACGGTTATCTTCGAGTTTTAATTGTTCATTAACAGCGTTTTTCAGTTTAATCCTCATAAGTTCTAAATCTCTACATAACTCCTGAATCTCCTCATCCCCCTCTTCAACTATCTCATAGTTGAGATTTCCGCCGCTAATTTCTGCTGCTGCCTTCTGAAGGTTATTCAGGGGCTTCAAGATGGTTAGGGAAAACTGGCGCGATATGAAGATATTCATAAATGTAAAGGATAAACCAAAGGATAATCCTGCTAGGATAAGGATACCCATAAAACCGGCTATTCCCTTTTCCAATGGTGCTAGTAATATTACCAGACCTTCGGAACCGTTCTTTAAATCAACTTCAACTGTTTGGATGGTATAGGATACTCTATCAAGAATTACTGGTTCTTTACTTTGCTCCATCTTTCCTATTCCTAAGACTTTAGCTATCTCTATTTTGCTAAATGGACGAGTGGAAAATACAAGTCTTTCATCTTTTAGGATAACTAACTCTCCATCTAGTCCAGCAATTCTTTCCTCTAGATAACTTTGGAAACTCTTCTCTTCGATAATTTCAGGATTCTTTTGCAAATAACTTTCAGGTCTCGATAACTCCAACGTGATTTGATTCAATCTTTGATAGTTATCAAATGATAAATTGGTGTTTGAGACTTTGCTATAAATAAAAAGATAAGCCAACACAAGCAAAGCAGTAATAATTACCGGAATTATTACTGTTGCTGCGTTAGCAAATTTTAAGCGTTTGTTAAGGTTCATCTTTCCACCTAATACTCTTTTTTATCAAACAAATAATATCCTGCTGTAAAAAACATTATAGCGTATCCCAGCATTATCAAGAGTTGATTAACAATTGTATTAAGAGGGAACGAACTTGCCAGCCACAAATTATACCAATCTAGCTGGGAGGTAATAAATAAGCTGGAATACTGAGAAAAGATTACTGCACCGGCTTTTAAAATAAGGAATCCTAAAATTGAGACGAAGAATACCGATGTCCCATTCTTAAAAATGTTGGTTAAAAGGATAATTCCTAAGGCCAATACTATCATAGGTATTAGGCTTACACCATAAGATATCACTATCTTGAACAAGCCTATTGCGGTAGCCGAATTAGCATTGAATAAAAATCCTGCCAGCAATGAGAATACGAAAAGAACAAATAGATTAAATAGGATAAAGAATACTATAGTGGTTACTTTAGCACTAAAAATCTTGAATCTGCTCACCGGTCTAGTAAGGGTAACTCTCATCATGTTGTTGGAGAATTCGCTCGAGAAACAATCAATTGCTACCAAGGCAGTAAAAAGTGGGAGGATGGTATTGACTACTACTGATAATACCAGGATAGGGAATTCAACACTACCCACCCCCCTTAGTCCAAATCCCGTTCTCATCCCTACTATAATAAGTTGACCTATGATTATGACGGAGAGGGAGATAATAATAGCTACCATTATTTTTTTCTTTTTATATAATTTTTCTATTTCATTGATTAGTGCTGCTTGGAACACGGCCATTTCTCTCCACCTCACTTACAAAATAATTCTCTAAAGTGGCATAGTTTTGGAGTATGTTATCCGTACGGTCAATATTAAGCATTTTTCCATTATAAATTACTCCAATACGGTCACAGGTCAATTCAACATCATGTATCAAGTGGCTAGAGATAAAAAAAGTTGTCCTTTCTTTTTCAGCTAAGTGCAAAATTAGCTTGCGGATATCGATCATACCTTCGACATCCAACCCATTAAGTGGCTCATCAAGTATTAGAATCTTAGGCCGGGATACTATGGCAGCAGCCAACCCCAGCCGCTGTTTCATCCCCAAAGAAAACTTCTTGGGTTTTTCATGTTTAAATTTAATCATCCCTGTAAGTTCCAGAACTTCATCTATTCTTTTGTCATCAACATCTGGATAATAGCGAGAAAACTGTTTGAGGTTTTCATAAGCACTAAGAAAAGGAAAGGATTCTGCAACTTCTATTATACAGCCCACTCCGGCCATAGCCTGTTCATATTCTTCTGTAATGCTATGTCCGAAAATCCTAACATCTCCACTATCAGGAGCAATAAGACCTGTCATAATTTTCATTGCTGTTGTCTTTCCCGCCCCATTAGGGCCTAGAAAACCAAAGATATCTCCTTCGTAGATCTCGAGGTTAATGTCCATGATACCGCGACCATTTTGATATATCTTATTTAACTCCTTAATTTCTATCACTTTGTTCATGCTTTTCCTCCAAGAATGCAACGATAGCTGCCGGGAATGACCCGGCAGCAACAATCACTTTTAAATAAAATACTATCAATCAAACACTTTGCTAAACATATAGTCATATACCATACTCCTGCTATCCTGATTGATATTGAAGTTTAGCTTGCCTATATACTCGTCAAGATAGAGGTTGCCGCTAGTTGTCTTTCCTGTCTCGGTAGTGTATTCAAAACTGGCTTGACGTCCATCTCTTTCAAAGCTGGCATCAAATCTAAAGTCCAGAGCTCCCTCAGTATACTGTTCATAATCGTCTCTATATTCCTCATAATATCTACCCGAGATCGTAGAATCATCGATATGAGTAATATTTATATATCTCTCTCCAATCTTAACGTATTGTCCATCCTTTTCGATTAGGATATCGTTTTTGAATAGTCCCTGGAATTTTTCCGGATTAGTTATTTCTGGCCCATAACCCGGTCTTTCTACCTCTTTAACAACGTTTTCATTGGTTAAATCCGGCATAGTTACTGTAGTGTTATTAATATCACTCATCTTCACTAAGATTTCGAAGCTCAGCTCATGTACCTGTCCTTGTTTATCCTTACCGGAAAGTAAAGCCGTTCCTAGCATGCTTTCCATAATGCCGTCGGCGTTGATTATGGATTTACCACTGATTTCTTTGACGAAGATATCTTGAGTCAAATGAGGCATATTAGACTGCCTGCCATTAAACTGTTGTTTCAGTTGGAAAGATGCAAAAGCATTTATCAAGGCAGGTATCTGCATTTCAGATAGGGAACCTGATAGTTCTTTACCCCCGTCTGAATTCTCCTCTACCATCACATGATCTTTCAAGCTTCCGACTACTGCATCTACTATTCTTTCTATATCTTCAGCACCTTCCTCCTTGAAGGGGTTATTATAGTAACTCTGATCTCTTTCATTGGTGAATTCAGTTACATAATATGTATCCTGATCTTCACTCCATCTAATTCTCATTTTATCGTCGGAATAATTATAAGAATTATAATCATTTCCATAGACGCTTTCCTGACTTGAAAAACTTTCTTGAGCATTGTTACTTCTATCGAATTTGCTGACTTCATTGCTTGTGATAAGGGTTTCACCGTTATTCTTGACTTCCATAGAAAGATCTAAAGTGAAACTGTCCAGTTCTTCACTACATTTCTCTGCTGTTACCTTTAACCCATCTTTAAGCTGTTCATAGCCGCTCTTATTGACCATATCAGCTAAGGCTGTCGTAGCAAACAGTAAGGCACCCAAAGAAAAACTTATCAGCATTACTGTCTTTTTTTTCAACTTCATGTGCTCAACTCCTTAAGTAATTTATTTTCTAGAAGCTTCCTGACTATATTCTAACCCCTAGGTCTTGACAATCTGTTAACAGATTCTAAACAAATTATAAACAATTTCAAGCACATTAAGCCCTATTAAAGCCTTCCCAGCCAGTGTCTTTCTTTTTTAAATTCTTTTTGCATCTTCTCCAAGAGTATCTTATCTGTAAGAATATCCCATCCTGTTAATGCTAACGCTTTTACTGCTAGGGAGAGCACTTTTTTCCCTTCATCCGAGAGTACGGCTTGAGTAAATTCTATGGTATGAGGTACTTCTAGCCCTTTTCCCAGCTTTAGGTAAGGATGGATTGCCGGGACAACTTGGCTGACATTTCCCAAATCAACCGACCCCATCATAGTCTGTGGAGGTTCAATTTCCCTTATCCCCAGTTCTTGCAAGTTATCTCTAAAGCGTCCCGCAAGGACACTGTTACTTTTCATCTCATGATAGGAATTCTCATAGTATTTCCAAGACATTTGGGCCCCGACAATACTTGCAGCCTTACTGGCCAAGTCTAAGAACTTATGACGAAGTTTATCTAAGTCATCCCTCGTTCCAGCACGCAAATAGAATCTGGCTACTGTTTTATCTGGTACTACATTAGGTACTTTACCACCTTCTATAATAATGCCGTCTATTCTTTCAGATTTGGATAATCTACGTTTGAACTTGGATAGTTTCTCGAATAAAATTAGCAGTGCATCAAGGGCATTTATCCCGTTGTTTTCAGAAATTGCCATATGGCCCGCCTTCCCATAGTAAGTTATCTCCAGAGCATCAAGGGCTAGACTGGATATTTCAGGGACATAACAACTTCCAGGATGAAACATTAGTACTGCGTTCATATCTTTAAATACATCCTGCTCTACCAAGACAACTTTAGCACCGCTTGATTCTTCTGCGGGAGTACCTATAACAATAACCTCTCCGCTAAAACCGATACTACTTAAGACAACTGCTGCCCCAACACTAGCCGCTCCAATCAAATTGTGCCCACACCCGTGCCCGATCTCTGGTAAAGCATCGTATTCTGCTAAGAAGGCAATCTTAGGACCTATATCTTTCCCTCGAAAACTGGCCGAAAAAGCCGTTTCTATACCAGCGAGTGAATTCTCAATGTTAAATCCCTTTTTGCGCAAGAAATTAGTAAGCACCTTATGAGCGAAGAATTCTTTATAGCCTTCTTCGGGGTTATTCCCTATTTCTGAAGCAATCACCCAAATCTCATTTTCAAGATAATCAGCTATATTTATAATTTTGTTTTTATTTTCTTCCATGTTACACCTGCTCATTTTTCTAGTTGTAAGATGATAAACAAATCATAAATCGCCAAAATAATAATCCCGAATATAATATGCAAACGCAGTTCATATCCGAGGATATCTGAACTAATTTCACATTTTAATATTCGGGATGAATCTATTCTTTCCCTTTTATTTGATTATAAATAGTAGATCCTTTTCACTTAATCCTTTGTTAAGTAGTTCCCTAGTCCTTCAAAGATAGCCATCGCTAGTTTCTGTTGATGATCTGCTTGGTTTAGTCTTTCCTCTTCTTCCGGGTTAGAAAGAAATCCTAACTCCACAGTAACTGCGACCATCCCAGTGTTTTTCAAAATAAAGTAACTTTGATTAGCCTTGGCAGCTCTTTGCTTTTCACTCAGTGTATTAAGTTTCTCTTGAATACTTAAGGCTAGTTTTTCACCCTCCGATGAGTTAGGATGATAAAATACTTGGGGCCCAAACTGTCCCGGATCAGGAAAACTATTGGCATGGATGCTTAAATATATATCTGCTTCAGTTTCCATTGCTGCCCGAATCCTGAAAGCTAGATCTTCTCTTTTTCTCTGCATGAGATTATTCGAATTGCCAAAATCTCGATCGTCATCCCGTAACATAACTACATTACAACCAGCTTGCGTTACAAGCAAATTAAGTCTTTTCGCCACTTCAAGATTGATATTTTTTTCCAATGTATTATTATATCCAACCGCTCCAGGATCGACCCCTCCATGACCTGCATCTATGAATACTGTTTTTCCCCCAAGTACCCAGGACCAACCAGGAACGTTATTATCTACCTTAGTGGCTTTATGGAGGATTAGACTCCCTCCTGCAATAACTATACATAAGCCTATCACAATACTAACAATTATTCGATGGTTAAGTAGACTCAATCTTTTTCTCTTATCAAAAGATTTCAAGTATCTTTTCATTTCCTTCCCCCCTCTCACATATATTTATGGGGGAAAAGCTGTTATTATTCGGTATAGTCAAAAAACTATTTATGATCCTCCCCGAAATCCCTTTCTATTTCGGTGTCTGTTGGGGCTGTTTTGATGTTGGTTATCCTGCGTGGGTCTGTGCTGCGATTCAGAAATCTGTTCAATACTCTGGCCTTTTACGCTTATACCACAGTAAGGGCAGACTATCCAATTTGCTTCAATTTCTTTCTGGCAAGAAGAACATTTTGGTTTGTAGTCAGTCTGGGTACCACAAAAAGGACAAACTTTAAAGTCCGCTTGTAAAGGTTTTTGGCATTTTTGACAATGCATTTTTCGCCCCTCCTTGAGTAAATACTCTTTTCTTTCAGTATAGCACTTTTTTTACCATTTATTACAATTTGAATATATGTTTAAATAGAGGGCGTTCGAAATTAAAAACAAAAAAGGAGAGGTAATCCTCTCCTTTGATAATCTGTGAATTTGAATATTAACGTTTGGAAAATTGTGGAGCTTTACGGGCTTTTTTCAGTCCGTATTTACGACGTTCTTTCATACGAGGATCACGAGTTAAGAATCCTGCTCTTTTTAAGGTAGGACGAAGACTTTCGTCAACTTTCAGGAGAGCTCTGGCGATACCCATTCTAAGCGCTCCTGCTTGACCAGTTGTTCCACCACCATGAACGCGAGCATAAACGTCATATTTACCAAGAGTTTCTGTAATCTCCAACGGCTGTTGGACAATCATCTCCAGAGTTTTCTTGCCAAAGTACTCGCTTAAATCTCTATTATTGATACTATATTTACCATCACCGGCCAGAAGTCTAACCCGGGCTACGGCATTTTTTCTTCTTCCGGTTCCTTGATGTTGAAGTTGTGCTGCCATGCTTTAACCTCCTTCCAACCTATTTAATTGGCCATAATTCAGCTTTTTGTGCGTGATGTGGATGTTCGGAACCCTTATAAACTTTGAGCTTTCTGTACATCTGTGCTCCAAGTTTGTTATGAGGAAGCATTCCTTTTACAGCATGTTCCATAGCTCTTTCAGGTGCTTTATTCATTAGAACTCGATAAGTCATTTCTTTAAGTCCACCCGGGTATCCCGAATGCCAGCGATACTTTTTGTCATCAAGTTTTTTTCCAGTTAGTACGATCTTCTCAGCATTAATTACGATAACAAAATCGCCCGTATCCACATTTGGAGTAAATATGGGCTTATGTTTACCTCTAAGCAAGCGTGCGGCTTCTGTCGCTACTCGACCGAGAGGAATACCTGCTGCATCAATGACGTACCATTTACGTTCCACCTCATGGGCTTTCGCAAACTGAGTGGTCATAGCGTTCCCTCCATTTTATTCGCGTCTGAACTTTTTTTTAACATGTTACATGTTGTTATATTATCACCAAAAACGTGGGGCTCAATCACGTTCCGGCAAAATAATCACTCTTAAAATTCTATCGAAAATTGCGTTTTAAGTCAACAATTATCGCCTTTTCTAATTCATTCTCTTCAATATCCGTAAAGATACTACTTGGCTTCCTGCCATCATAATTAACCATAGTAAGCGTTAACCCTGAGGCTGAAACCGTCTTTCCCGCCCGAATCCTTTCTTGAGAAGCGATAATCTCAGGAATCTCCTCTGGTAAAATTCTTCCTTTACCAACATATAAGAGAGTTCCTGCAATAATTCTCACCATATTGTACAGAAAACCGTTTCCTATACAGGTGATTAGGATTTCTCTTCCTATCTGTCTGGCCCTACAGTGGTAAAGTGTCCGGACAAAACTTTTGGCCGAAGATCCGGTAGCGGCAAAAGCCCTGAAATCATGTATTCCTTCTATAAAGGAAGCTGCTTGCTGCATTTGAAGTATATTAAGTGGGACTGGTTCATGAAGGGTATACAATCTCGTAAAAACATCAGGGATTCGTCCGTTATCTATTCTGTAATCATATCTCTTCCATTTAGCACCTAAGCGGGCATTGAAATCCTCTGAAGTATCCTGAGCCTCTTGAATCCTGATATCAACAGGCAGGATACTGTTTAAGGCTTTAGGAATCTTTTCCTCAGGGATACCAATCTTAGAGTTAAAATTAATAATCTGCCCCGCAGCGTGCACTCCGGTATCTGTTCTACCTGCAGTGGTAATGTTAATCTCTTCGACAAAAAGTTTCTTCCAGGCCTTTTCCAATTCACCTTGGATAGTAGGTCCATGCTCTTCGGGCTGACGCTGGAATCCGTGGTAGTTCGTACCATCATAGGCTAATCGCAGAAGGATGTTACGCATTTCCCTCTCCTAAGTTAGGTTCTACCGCATCCATGGTCAGGTTACTTTACCGCAGTAACCTGACCGCTATACAGTTCAGTCAACAAGTTCAACCAAGACCATCTGAGCTGCATCTCCACGACGGAAGCCGGTTCTAACGATCCTGGTATATCCCCCTTGCCTGTCAGCATATTTAGGAGCGATATTATCAAATAATTCCTTGACTACAGTTTCATCGAGCAAGAATTCCATTGCTTGCCTCCGAGCAGCCAGATCACCTCTTTTACCAAGAGTAATCATTTTCTCAGCCAGAGAATTCATTTCTTTGGCTCTTGCTTCAGTAGTCTCGATTCTTCCATGTTTCAGCAATGAAGTTACAATATTTCTTAACAGAGCTTTTCTTTGACTCATGTTAATTCCTAGCTTACGATATGCCAACTGTGATCCCCCCTTTAAGCTTTAATCTTCCGGAGTACGGAATCCCAGTCCTAGTTCTCTGAGTTTATTTTCAACTTCCTCTAGAGATTTACGTCCAAGATTGCGCACTTTAATCATGTCTTCCTCTGTTCTCTGGGTCAGTTCCTCAACGCTGTTAATTCCTGCTCGTTTAAGACAGTTGTAGGATCTTACGGACAAATCTAGTTCCTCGATGGTCATCTCTAGTATCTTGTCCTTCGCTTCCTCTTCTTTTTCGACCATAATCTCAACATTGCCGAGGCTATCGGTAAGTCCTATGAATAAACGTAAGTGTTCACTCAATATCTTGGCAGCCAAACTAGTAGCTTCTTCCGGAGTTATACTCCCATTCGAATATACCTCCAAGGTAAGTCTATCAAAGTCGGTCATCATACCTACACGTGTATCTTCTACAGCATAGTTAACTTTATAGATTGGTGCGAATATCGAATCTACAGGAATGACACCTATAGTATGATCATTCTTCTTGTTTTTCTCAGCAGGTACATATCCACGTGAACGCTCCACATTCATTTCCATAAAGAGCCGTCCATCTTTGTCTAGAGTAGCAATTTTCAAGTCAGGATTAAGAATCTCAATATCAGGGCCAGTGATAATATCGCTGGCTTTGACAATTCTCTCACCTTCACATTCCAGACGAAGAACTCTTGGTTCATCCGTATGGCCTTTAAGTGCCAAGGACTTTATATTGAGAATTATCTCTGTTACGTCTTCCAAGACTCCTGGAATGGTTGAGAATTCGTGAAGTACTCCTTCTATTTTGACCGAACTAACCGCCGAACCGGGTAAGGAAGAAAGTAGAATGCGACGTAAGGAATTTCCTAGTGTTATTCCATATCCTCTTTCCAATGGTTCGATTACGAATTTGGCATAGGTATTGTCTTCTGATCGCTCAACGCACTCTATATTGGGCTTCTCGATTTCTAGCATCGGATGCACCTTCTTTCTCGGAAAAAGTTTAACGTGAATATTTCTCTACGATAAGATGTTCCTCAATAGGAAGCTGAATATCTTCACGTGCCGGTAAGTTTATAACTGTACCAGTTAGATTGTTAGCATCTATGCTGAGCCAAGCAGGAACTGTACGATCTTTAAGTGTCTCAGTCATTTCCTTGATTCTGTTAATACCCCTGCTCTTTTCTTTGATAGAAATAACTTCACCTGTGCTTACTAGATAAGAAGGGATATCCACACGTCTGCCATTCACAGTAATGTGACCATGATTAACAATCTGGCGGGCTTCCGGTCTGGAAGCTGCAAAACCAAGTCTATATACCACATTATCCAAGCGACGCTCAAGTAAACGCAGGAGGTTCTCCCCTGTCATACCTTTTTGGCGATTGCCCATCACAAAGTATCTGTGGAATTGTTTCTCTAAGACACCATAAATCCTACGAACTTTTTGCTTTTCTCTCAGCTGAATGCTGAAATCGCTTGGTTTTTTGCCTCTGCTCTGTCCATGCATTCCCGGGGCATATTGACGACGATCAATAGCACACTTGTTGGAATAACAACGATCACCTTTTAGAAATAGTTTCTGTCCTTCCCGTCGGCATAACCGACAGACGGAATCTGTATATTTTGCCATGCTTGCTTACACCCCCTATACTCTTCTGCGTTTGGGTGGGCGACACCCGTTATGCGGAATTGGTGTTACGTCTCTGATAAGGTTAACTTCCAATCCTGCTGCTTGCAAGGCTCTTATTGCTGCTTCCCTGCCTGCGCCTGGACCTTTAACTAAGCACTCAACATTCTTCAATCCATGTTCCATCGCAGCCTTAGCTGCCGTATCAGCGGCCATTTGAGCAGCAAAAGGAGTGCTTTTGCGCGAGCCCCTGAATCCAAGAGATCCGGCACTTGACCAAGAAACAGCGTTTCCAGTAGGATCTGTAATGGTGACGATTGTATTGTTAAAAGTTGATTTGATATGCGCTACGCCACTTTCAATGTTCTTACGTTCTCTTCTTCTTGTACGAGCCACTTTACGTGCCATGCTTCAATGCCCTCCTTTACTTTTTCTTCTTGCCGCCGATTGCTCTGGCTGGCCCTTTACGTGTACGGGCATTGGTTTTGGTCCTCTGTCCCCGCACAGGTAGTCCACGTCTATGACGAAGACCACGATAACAACCGATCTCCATCAATCTTTTAATGTTGAGAGATACTTCCCGACGAAGGTCTCCTTCAACCTTATATTCTTTATCGATCGTTTCCCTGATTCTAGCTATTTCGTCATCTGTAAGATCCTTAACCCTGGTATCAGGGTTCACCTGGGCTTGAGCCAGGATTTTTTTTGATTGAGAAACTCCTATTCCATAAATGTAAGTCAGAGATATCTCAACACGTTTGTCTCGAGGTAAATCAACCCCTGCGATACGTGCCATCTAGATGTCACACCCCCATTATCGATATTTTGTATTCGAAGTTCACATTTCAATGTTTTTTTATTTGTTTTGATTTATTCAACCAAGACATATAATTTTAGCAGATATTACGTATTGAAGCAATGTTCTTCTGATTTAGCCTTGGCGTTGTTTATGCTTTGGATTTTCGCATATTACCATGACTTTTCCGTGCCGTTTTATTATTTTGCACTTTTCACAAATCGGTTTCACAGAAGGCCTTACTTTCATTGGTAATCCCTCCTTAATCCTTTACTTAAATCTATATACAATGCGTCCTCTGGTCAGGTCATAAGGAGAAAGCTCCACTGTGACCCGATCTCCCGGAAGTATCCTGATAAAATGCATGCGGATCTTTCCGGAGACATGTGCCAATACCTTGTGTCCATTATTCAGTTCCACCCTGAACATGGCGTTCGGTAGTGGTTCCAGAACTTTACCTTCTACTTCAATAACATCTTCTTTGGACATAAGCATTTTCCCTCCTTTGACTTTTTATCCCGCTAGAGACTACGTTCGAGTTAGTATTTCAGGCCCATTTTCTGTGATAGCCACTGTATGCTCGAAATGTGCCGAGGCTCGGCGATCTTTGGTTACTACTGTCCATTCGTCCTCAAGAGTTTCTACATCATATCCTCCTAAGTTCACCATGGGCTCAATCGCCAGGGCCATTCCTACCTCGAGTCTCGGCCCCCTGCCGGGTTTGCCAAAGTTGGGCAGCTGTGGTTCCTCGTGCATTTTTGTTCCGATTCCGTGACCTACATAATCACGTACAACCGACATACCATTTTTTTCTACGTAGGACTGAATAGCATAAGAAATGTCAAAAAGACGGTTCCCTTTCCATGCCTG
>LOEZ01000066.1 GCA_001516055.1 Gracilibacter sp. BRH_c7a | reverse complement strand
TACTACCTTGGAAAGTTCAAGGATTATGATAACCTGGTGGCAGCGATTGAGCAGTACATATATTTCTACAATTACGAGCGTCGGCAAAAGAAACTGAACAAAATCTCTCCGATGACCTACCGCCAGTTAATTGAGAACGCTGCATAAGAAAACTGGACCCCATTATGACAGAGTCCAGTAATACCATTTTTTCTTTTTTGGTTGTCTACTTGACAGGGGGCAGTTCATAATGCTGACTGTATCCTCAGTATTTTTTGAAGTGGAGTGGATTACGTTATCGCTCTTCTCGGGAAGCTGTAGGACACACTTTAGTGCGGCTCCAAGAACGATGATTGACAAGCCCAGTCCCAAATGTGGAGACAGGTGAATCGCTACCATGTTTAAGGCAATCATCAGGATATTGGAATAGATCAGAACATCAGCAGCAGTCTTAATCCGCTCATTTTTAGGTGTATATTCTTTGAAATAAAAACCCCAGGCTGCTACCAAACCTCCAGCTAAAAAGGAACTGGTAATTATAGCTATGGTCCATAAAATCGAAGGGTGAAAAAAGAATACGGCGGAAGCGAGTATGCTAAAAGCAATAGCAACCAGCATTAACCGCTTGGCAGTTCTCATCTCTTTAATAAAAAAACCGCATAAGAATAGACCGGCAAAATGTACGGCAATTGCTCCGAAAATAAACTCGTGTGGGCTTACCTGATGAAAGTCTGCAAGAGAGTACAGAATCTGTCCTTCAAATGGGAAAGCAAGTAACCACGAAAAATAAAGAGCAAACACCGCAACTGAAAGGTTCCGGTTATTGATATTGACTTTAGGGGTATAGACTTTTTCTTCCATACAGCAACCCCGCTCCAGAATAATTTAATTATAGAGAAAAATAATCTTGTTTGTTTTAATACTATTCGTTAGTTCTGACTATAAGAATTGTATATTTATCTTATATCTGACCAATGTAATCCTTACATACTTAATAGTTAAACTATTCAACATTATAGCTGAGTTTCCTATCTTCTTTTGATTATTTCTCTAACATTTTGTCTACCTCTACCCTAGCAAAATGTGAAATAATTCACTATTTCCGTTTCAAACTACTCTTTCCCTTTTGTCTAACGGTCAGAGTAGCCTGAGTATATCCTAACGGAATTTATCTGTGTTAATATGCTGAGTTATGAGAATAATTATATTTTATGTCTTCATAAAAATTGGCTCTTGCTGCATTATAATAAGGCAGTGCATAAAGGAAGCCTATCCCAAAAGTGATGATTCCCAGTAAAAACCAGCCAATAAAGCTCAGCCATAGTAACAGTAATCTTACTTTATGTCCATACATCATTTTTTTGCTCATTTCTATAGCTTCCAAAGGTCTAAGCTCGGGGTTATCATTCATTATATAATAGGCCATGGAATATCTTAAGATGGCGATAATACCAGGAATGATTAGGAGCAAAAACCAGAGAATAGTAAAAATAATGATAAAGAAATTCAGGACAAAGTTTTTCCAGAAATAATGAAAACCGCTAAATAGTTCGGCAAAATTAGATTCTTGATTTCTAGATAGTTTTAAAAAGAAAGCAGCTAATCCATAATTTATCGGCCCACCAACAATGAATGCTATTAAAGAAAACATAGAATTTGAGTCATTTTGACTTACCAAAGTTCTTATGTACTCTCCGTTACGCCAGACATATTCAATGGTTTCCTTGCCACTATTTCCTGTAGAAGCATCAGTTAATATCCAGGCAATAACAGAAACAACAATAGCGGTGAGCCATTTCCCTGTTAAATTCTCCTTAGCTAAAGATTTGAGTTCTGCATTACTTTTCATTATTTCCCTCCAAAATATTATTCTCTAAATATTTAAATATCTATCCCTGAAAATTTCCCGATGATCTCAGTAATTTTTATTTTATAAACCAAAGCTGTTTTTAAAGCTTGGTCAGTAAAATCATATTTCTTGTCTCCAGCTTTATAATGCAAAACTATCTGAGTTAACCCATATCTCTTCTCATCCGGGTCATTTAGTAATTCAGCTGTTCCATGCACAATAACTGTCAAATAACGTGCTCCCCACTCACAAGGTATTTCATTCTCTATTATGCTTATGTCCTGCTCAAATTCAACACAGATATGGTTATTCATCTTGAGGATTTCTACTTTTTCTCCACTCGTAGCAGAATGAAAATATAAATATGTTCCATCAAAACCAAAACTTATCGGAATTACATATGGGTGCTCTTCTTTAACCAAACCAATTCTGCAAACGGCTGCATTATTTATTACACTATGTAATACATCTATGTCTGTAACCAGCTTATCTTTCCTTCTCATACATTTCCCCCCACAAGCAAACTATAAATATGACCCAGACACTGTGCTAACGTCCAGCATGCACTCTCTATAATATATAGCATATTTTTTTATAACATTCTATAAATACATCATATTCCTATTAACAAACTTAGGATAAGCCATATCCCCTTTAATCCATTCCTTTCGAAAATAATATCCCAATAAATCAATAAACCAATAAAAATGCAAACAATTATGCAATTGTTTGCATTTAATAAATATCTAGATCAGATGATTTATTATTGTTCGGTTTATTCGGTATGGCTATCTCTTTTTATCTATCATGGGTACATGTAAATCGCAAAAAGGATATTGATTGAAATGAAAACAAATCCATCACTGAAATTAGCGGGAAAAGTCGCTCGCTCTAAATTTAACCATAGATGAATTTTTACTCTCGAGGATAGGGATTTAGAATAGTTCGTATTTTCTTACATCAAGTGTTATTTTGCATAACAAACTTAGCATCTTTAATTTTATACTCAACGCTTAGATCTTTAAGATATTTCAATTCCTCTTTAAGGTTTTTTCTTACACTCATATGCCAAAAAAATTCTCCAATAAAGAGTACCTTATTTATAAATTTGTAATGGAGAATTGCATGTATTAATTTCTTTACGGAATAAATTTTCCTGCTTGCAGTTATTATTTCTTGCTGTAATTCATGAGGTTTGATGTTTTTAGGGTAATGTACAACATTTCCATCATATTTTTCCCAGTTCTGATGTATTAATAGATCTTTATTTTGGTCATAAACAAGTGTTCCGGGTGTAAAAAACATTGATTGTATTAAGACACCATGAATATTATTATCTTCCACAAACTTTACAATTTTATCACTAATTCCAATGGTATCATTTTCTGCACCGACAATGAAAAGTCCACGAACTCCGATACCATGCTTCTGTATATTCTTTATCGATTTGACAATATCTGAATAACTACTTTTTTTATTGAACTCCTTGAAAGAACTATCGTCTAAAAACTCAATACCAAGAGCCAGTTCAATAAAACCAGCTTTCTTCATTAAGTCAAGAATTTCATCATCAAAGCCTATTTCATATCTTGCCTGCACAGTATAATAATATTTGATACCACTCTTAATGATTTCATTCAAAACCGAGATTGCCCACTCTCTGTTTTCTGCAAAATTATCATCAGTAATCCACACAACATTAGTAAGCCGCGGAATGAATTTTCTTTTATGAAATTCAATTGCTTCTTTTATATCAGCTACTACATTCTCTGGTGTCCTTGTTCTTATTCTTCGTCCAAAATGCTGAATAACTGCACAGTACGAGCAATTATGAGGACAGCCTCTTGACGCATGCACCTGGGGCCATAAAGTATCATATCTTTTTGCCAGCTTGGCGTAATTATAAAGCAGATTCCTATTAGGAATAGTATCAATATTCTCAGGTTGCTCTCTTTTTCCTGTATTGATTATTTTACCTTCTTGTTTATAAATTACTCCTGGAAAATCAATAGGTGTATTGTTTTCTACTGCATAAATATATTCCACTATTGATTCGTCACCATCACCGGTTAAAACATAATCACAATACTCTATGGTTTCTGTGTAATTCAAAGATGCATGCATACCACCAAAAACAATTATAGCCTCAGAATTCTTTTTGATATCTTTGGCTATTTTATATCCTCTGACTGCATTAAAGGTATTAATGGAAATAAATATGATATCTGCGTCATAAACATCCTCAAAATCGATTTCTGAAATTGATTCGCTATACATTAAAGTATCATTAATAATATTTTTAACAATCGTAGTTAATGTAATCAATCCTGTCGATGGATTCTTAATATACTTGTTATATGTAAATATATTTGCAAAAGATTTTTTATAGGGTGAAAAGTTTCCCGGTTCAATAAATCTGATTTTTTTTATCATATAGACCTCCAATTATACAAATAATGGTAGTTCATTATATTCTGCTTTTTGTGAAAGCATACCAGTAAGTTATATTACCTTTATCCATATAAAAGAAAGCATTTATTTCAATGCCCCGAGGTATTGTTCAATTCCTATCTTTCAAGCGCGACACTCGATATGAATGATTGGCTAGACCTTGCCCAGCAGGGACTTTTAATCTAATAATTATAAAATATCTCCACGAAGTCTTGAAATTCCCCCTTATTTCTTAACCTCATTAATAATTCTTTAGTAAAGCCACCCAAATCATAATAATCAATTTGGTCAATATCAGCCCACTCATATTCTTCTGCTTCATCATTTAAGGTGACATTGCTTGAGTCTGTCTTACAAAGATAATCAATGAAAATAAAGTGCTTTTCTTCGTGGAACTTATCGTTACATATACTCTCTTTTAAACTAATCAATTCTATATCATAGATATCTAAACCTGTTTCCTCCAATATTTCTCTTTTTAGAGCTTCTTCCATCTTTTCACCAAATTCAATATGCCCTCCTGGAATTACATATTTATTCTCCCATTTATGAGATTTACATAAGAGTATTTTTCCATCGGGATTAAAAATAATTGCACTAACGGTTGGTTCAGGGAATTTATTCATAATTTTGTGTAACATCTCCTGTTATTCATTCATCAATTACATAAACAATCCATTGTGTACTGTGTTTCTCTGAGGCCCCAAGTGTCCAGAGGTCCTTTGCTTTCAACAAGGTGTTACCTCGTTAAAATACAATTACTTTGTACTTAAGAAGGCATTGCCCCTCTCTCAAAGGGAAGTCAGGTTATTACATCCATGTTTTCTCAGATTTAGAGAAGTCTTTGTTAGCTAAAGTTGGCTTAGCCCTACTTAAACAATTTACTTGCATTCAGGCTTAAAATCTCCCATTGGGCCTTTCCAACGAAACTTATTAATCGTACCTTTTCCAATTTGTATCGCTTCTCTAGGACATTGGTTAATACATCTCATACACATATAACAATGTGTATCAAAAATAATAAAACCATTTTTCATAGAAATGTTTTTTGATGGACACTGTTTGATACAAAGCTGACAATTTATGCACTTTTCATCTACCCAAAACTTAGGTTTAATTTTCTTCTCTGCAAATTTATATCCGAGATTCCAGAGTAATTGGAACACTCTACTTAGTAGCGGAATTTCTTTGGGTGGCTGTCTCCTCATAGAATCAACACTTTTTCCCTGATTTATCTCATTAATCACATAAGCTATTTTATCTGCAAATGTATCTATTTTACTTAGATTACTATAATCTTTCTTTAAAGCCCTTTGAACATATTTAGAATTGTTATTCATAAATGGAAGGCCGTCTGATCCAGGCATTCCAATAATTTTATGGCCTAAAGGAATATAACCTTTATCGCTTAAGTTGTCAGAAACATTGGCAATTGCTTGTCCTGTAAACATCGCTCTTGTGCAAAATACGAATATCCCTTTTTTGTTCACGGCAGGCAAGGAATTAACAAATTCTTGGAAAAATTCCGGAGGTGCTCCTGCATAAACCGGAAATCCAATTATTAATAAGTCAAATTCTGCACAATCCTTAGGTAATATGTTTTCGATTGATCTTAGGTCCAATTCAACAGAAAGATTTGCTAACCTCTTCTGCAAATATCTTGCTGCGTACTCAGTATTTCCTGTTCCACTAAAATAAAAAATTAAAGCTTTCATATATACCAGTCCCTTACTTCGGCCAAATTCAGCTAACGTCTTGAGTATTATTAGTTTGTTCTAGTCTCTTTCTACTTCCGATTTCTGCATGGCTTCCTCGATAATTTCTTTATAGGTTCCTTATTAGCCTGTACTAATGAACCGGTAATTCAAACTACTAGTCAATCTCTAATAATTCAAAGCCCGTTTCCGAATCAATTTTTCTCTTTGCTGTTGTGTTAAGGAGTTCAAAGACCACTACTTCGCCAATATGCCAAACCTTAACCCCTTCCCTTGTACAACCGGTAACTGTCTCTCGATTTCGTCCAAATGCTGAGTGTAGGTGTAACTTCGGAATACCCGATTCGTCCAAAAATATAGTCCCCATTCCGATAGCTTCACTTGTTCCCAATAATTCCGTAACCATTGGGCGGGGTTCAGATGCTGTTCCATCTTCCGGACCAACCACGATTTTGCTATTCATATCAGCTCCACCAAGAAAATGAACAATAGCAGATTCGATCTGTTGATTTGTAGCAAATCCTTCAATTATATCTGGAATCCTATCTCCATGCTCTAGCCTTAGAATAAATATCCGGCCTAAATAAGCTTCTGAATACTTCATAAAATTCTAATTCCCTTCCAATTCTGTGTTTATCATTAAGACCCAGCAATTTCAAACTACTCAATAGGAATAGTCCTAAACAAAATTTGCAAGTTGCAATTAATGATGTAATCATAATAATAAGATTCGCAAATTTCTTCAAATCTCCTCCAACAACTATTTCATTTCCTCTAATTCTTGTATGATTTACGGATCGCTCCGTTTTCACATTTATTTCCCCAGGCATCGATGATTTCGTTTTCTCTGTAAATACAGATGATTTCGCAGTTGTTGGAACATTTCTTACACTCATAACCCATAGTTTTGAATTCGATATCAGTCATGTCAAAGCAGAAATCGTTTTCAACTTTTGATTTTTTAGCTAGTATTGCTACTCCGAGGGCCCCAGTCAAATGGCTGTTAGTATCCACAGTTACAGGCATTCCAAGTATTTCTTCAAAAGCCTTAATAACGCCGACGTTTTTGCTTACGCCACCTTGGAAAATAACAGGAGAAATAATCTTTTTCCCCTTACCAACATTATTAAGATAGTTAGTTACCACGGCCTTGCATAAACCAGCTACAATATCCTCTTTCTTATGGCCGATTTGGGCTTTGTGTACTAGATCAGATTCTGCGAAAACTGTGCAGCGGGCTGCTATGGGAGTTGGCTTAGTAGAGTGTAGGGCAATTTCCCCAAAATCCTCGATATTGATGTGCAGGCGCTGAGCCTGGCTGGACAGGAAAGCACCGGTTCCAGCAGCACAAAGCGTGTTCATGGCATAATCGATAACGATACCGTTTTCTATTAGGATTATTTTAGAATCCTGACCGCCTATTTCAATTATGGTACGGACATCAGGATGAACAGACATTGCCCCAATGGCATGGGCAGTTATCTCGTTTTTTATAACGGCGGCGCCTGTCATTGCTCCTATGAGTTTGCGGGCACTGCCTGTGGTGCCAACGGCGACAATTTTGTCTTGACTGCTGTCAAGCTGGGCTTTCAGAGCGGACAATAGTCGTTTTACGGCGTACAGGGGATCGCCCTCTGTCCACAGATACGTACTAGCCTTAATATGATTGTTTTCGTCTAACACCACCCCTTTGGTGGATATCGAGCCGACATCGATTCCTAGATATGCCTTGCTCATTTCTTTGCTTCCTTTCTCATAACAATCATGTCATAGAATGCTTCCAGACGGGTAGTGAAACCCGTCTCACTGGTTTGCGTATCAAAGCTAAAATAGAGAATCGGAATTTTATAATCATTACTGATATTTTGCAGAACTGGTATGGTGTCAATCTCAGGTGTACAGCCGAAAGACTTGACATGAATGATCCCATCATAGCCCTTTTTAGCATAATCTAATGCTCGGTCTATGGTTGGGATGCTGGTGGCACCCATCGGGTATTTGACATAGTCTTCAATATGCTTTTTCATTTCCTTTTTGGGATAATGAAGTAAAGTATTTGAGACGTTCAGCCATCTATCAACGATAATACCCATTTGTGCCAGCTCTTTCTCGATATAATGATTACTGAAAGGCTCCATAATCGTGTAATATTCTCCGATGATTCCTACTCGGAGGGGGTTATTCGGCTTCTTTACGGAAATTTCTTTGAAACGTTTCATATAATTCCGGTAAGTGTTGTTAAGCTCTTTCTTTTTACGTATCATACGTAAATCGCTTAAAAAGTCAGCATGGACTTTGTCAAAAGACCCTATCGTACTTTCGAAACCGACATTTTGACGGATGAAGTCTTCAACCTCGTCGATGTGTTCAAACATCTTCAATACAACTGGGAAAATCTGTGCAATTTTTGTTAAGGACATATCGGGTTTAATCTCTTTGAACCCATTGTAAAAGTTTATTGGTTTGGGAGCTTTATACTTAGCCAGGTTTACAAAATGGACCTTGTAACCTAGATCTTGGAGGATTTGTTCGTGAAGTTCTCCATAGTAGCCTAATCTACATACCCCACTAGATTGGACAAGTGTATTCGCACCAGCCTCAATCGTCTCGATAAAGTTTCCGAGATGATATTTAAAAGGAGCACATACATAATCCGGGCTGTAACGGCTTCCGATCTCTAACGTTCTTTTGGTGATGGGCGGAGGTACGATATAATCCACACCAAAGCCGGCAGTGAAGAATACCTCCAGTGGAGCGTGATAGCTGCCGAGATGGGGAAAGCTTGCCTTAAGTTTTTTCATTAAAATCACCCTTTTTCAACCTGATAATATCGACAAAACTTTCCAAACGGGTTTGTATACCGGCACTTCCCTCATGTTCGTCAAGCATGAGACTGAGAATCGGTATATCCTTAACTCTCCGGATAACTATATCGTTGACAAGAGAGTCCGGCCCACAGGGAAAGGCACTCATGAGGATAATACCGTCGACTTTGTCTTTATATAAAGGGATGGAGCCCACAAGCTCTTTGTTAAAGGTCCAGGGCAATGTCTCGCTGATTTCGATAGACTTGGCTAAGGCCTCTCTTTTGGAGGCGATATCACCAAGGATTGGAACAGTTCCCAGCTCACGTAGAAAGGTGATGATTGGTTCACCTATATATTTGTCGCAAATATTATAGCGGTGTGCTATCAATAAGATTTTAGTCTTATTTTCACTTAAGCGTTGTTTTTGTTCATCAATCTCTTTTAATTGAGCGCATTTTTGCATCTGCTTGGCTATAAGGTAGGCATATAAACTTCGAGACTTACTTTTGCCAAGGAATTTACCCATTTTAAGAAAGGCGATCATCTCGAAATCAGCTGCTTTGGGATCGATATTATAATACAATAACTTGATGTTTCTATCTCTGAAAGTGTTAGAGACTACATCGTAAATGGCTTGAAACTTGGTACACACAGTTCCACCACTCCCATAGTCTGAGATACGCGGAACGAGAATATAGTCACATTTATTAATCAGCCATTCTACATGCCCCAGATAGATTTTGGAGGATAGGCACGATTCGTCAATCGCATAGGTTGTCCCTTTACGAACAATTTCATTGTTTGTCTCTGGGCTTACTATATATTCAATGTCTAGTTCATCAAAAAAAAATTCCCAGAGATGCTTGTATTTATAATATAAAAGTGCTCTTGGTATGCCAATTTTCATTGTATATAGGCCAGCCTTTCTAATTACAACATTCAATATAATAAAGCCACCTCATACTTACAGTTCTATATTAAGGTATGTACTATGATGGGATTTTGGGACAAAGTTAAGTTGAGAATTAACTTTCGGCGTTATATTGTACAAAATTAGCAAAAAAAAAGCATTAATAAAGGTGAACCAACAAAAGAGATGTCAGTTGCACTTTATTAATACTGTTATTACTGTAACTTAATGCTTAGTTTAAACTACTGGGAACGAGCGAACAGCTATTGCTATTTACTCATCTTCTTCTCCAGTTCCGTTACATGCAGGGCAATTATGTTTACCAGTACCACCACATATGAGACATTCTGGATTAGGTCGTCTGTCGATATTATCTGCGCAATTACAAATTATTATCTTCTTACCCACACATTCTCTACATACTACTTTCCCCATCGTATCCTCCCCTTTTAGTTAATCACCATAGCAATACGAAATTTCAACGTTCATTTATTAGTACGCAATTGATGCACTATAGATTCCGCGTGAAGTTAATCTGATTAATAATTATACTATTAGACCACTTTTGTAGTCCAAGCTTCACAGTCCCAGATATCTGTTACGATATCCTTATAAAACTCCGGTTCATGAGAGATCAGGACGATGCTACCCTTATAAGCCTGAAGGGCACGTTTGAGTTCCGCTTTTGCTTCGAAATCCAGATGATTCGTCGGCTCATCAAGGACAAGGAGATTTGTTTCTTTGTTGATGAGTTTGCTTAGACGTACTTTGGCTTGTTCTCCTCCGCTTAACACCAAAATTTTGCTTTCTATATGCTTGGTAGTTAATCCACATTTAGCAAGAGCTGCTCTCACTTCAAACTGGCTATATCCAGGAAAGCTCTCCCAGAATTCCTCAATACAAGTATTATAATTAGATTCTTTCATTTCCTGTTCGAAATACCCAATCTCCAGGAACTCTCCAAGCTCGACACTTCCTGAGATAGGTGTAATCTCTCCGAGGATACTTCTCAAGAGGGTTGTTTTTCCTATTCCGTTGGCTCCAGTTAAGGCGACTTTTTGCCCGCGTTCCAGAGATATATTTAAAGAATTAGAAAGTGGCTCATCATAGCCTATAACCAAATCCATAGTCTCGAAGACTTGCTTGCCGGATGCTCTGGCTGCTTTAAAATTGAACTGAGGCTTCGGTTTTTCCCGAGTCAATTCAATCCTATCCATCTTGTCGAGTTTCTTTTGACGAGACATGGCCATATTCCTGGTAGATACTCGGGCTTTATTTCTGGCAACGAAATCTTCCAGTTCCGATATCTCTTGTTGTTGTTTTTTATACGCAGCTTCCAACTGTTGTTTCTTTGTTTCATAGACACTCATGAAGTTTTCGTAGTTCCCGACATAACGATTTAACTGTAAATTGTCCATGTGATAGATAAGGTTGATTACACTATCTAAGAAAGCTAGATCATGAGATATTAAGATAAACGCATTTTCATATTCTTGCAAGTACCGCTTTAACCATTCTATATGGTTCTCATCCAGATAGTTTGTAGGTTCATCGAGTAGCAAGATATCAGGTTTCTCCAGAAGCAATTTGGCTAGAAGAACTTTTGTTCTCTGCCCACCACTCAGACCGTCAACATCCTTGTCCAATCCGATATCATTTAACCCTAAACCTCTTGCTATCTCCTCGACCTTGGCATCGATAACATAAAAACCGTTATTATCCAATAGTTCTTGAATGTTCCCCAAATCTTCCATAAGTGTATCTAGTTCGTCAGGAGAGGCCTCAGCCATCTTATCACATATCTCATTCATCTCCGTTTCCAGATCGAAAAGGTATTTAAACGCATTCTTAAGAGCGTCCCGAATAGTAGATCCTTTTTCTAGAACGGTATGTTGATCAAGATACCCTACCCTCATATTTTTAGCCCATTCAACCTGACCTTCATCTGGCTCAAGTTTGCGAGTAATGATATCCATAAAGGTTGATTTTCCTTCGCCATTTGCTCCTATAAGACCAATGTGTTCACCTTTTAAAAGTCTAAATGAAACATTATTAAAAATCGCCCGATCTCCGAATCCATGATTTAGATTTTTCACAGTTAAGATACTCATTATACTGACCCCTTTGATATTAATTGAGTGCCTCAACCATTATACCTATATGGGTTTGGGTAGTAAAGGAAAAGCTTCTTCTTCAGTCCTTTTCCTTTCCAGTTGATACCATTCATTGTGCAAATCCATTTTTTTTACTTATATAAGGTAAAAGTCTGCTCACAAACTCTTTATCAAACTGGGCATTATGTATAAGAAGAAACTCAGCTTTTCCGAGAACTTCTTGGATATGTATCGTGTTAAGAATCTGAATAAGACCGCTGTGAATTCGATGATTTCACTCGACTAGGATTAAGCAACCTATGATTGAAATAATCCTCCCTGAATAAAAAAAGACGCTGATTTAGCGTCGAGGAATTGAATAGAAAAAACATGTTTGGGTTGGAGTTATAACGGATACTTTCTATTTATCAAATAAACCACCTTTTCTTTGTTTTTTGGTTATACCTCGGCTACTGCCCAAATGATTGGGTCCACGTTGTAACCTATTCTGACTGGCACTTTTAAGCTTTTTATCCTCGATAATTTTTAACATGGCTTCCCGTGTTTTGTCTTCCATGGAGTCCTCCTAGTAGAATAAACTGCATTCTAATGTTGTTCTCTCTTCTCCTCTTCCATTCTTGCCTTGAACCACTTTAGATGATCATGGTCTTCTTTCATTATTTGTCTAATTGCATCTTGACTATCAGGATCAAGTCGATTTAAGCGGTCCTCGTATGCATGGACGCCTTTATCCTCCCCATCATAAACTTGCTTGAGTAAGTGTTTTGGTCCACGGATTGCATTTATAACTGATGTTAGATTAGCCATCATACCAGAGAAACCTGTCATCGCATTTGGATAGCCACCTAAGTCTTTGATTCTTTGAGTCAGCTGTTCTGCATGGCGGTTATGATCCGATTCAAATTTTGATAACATGTCAGTCACTTGGGAGTCCTGTTGTAATTCCTTTGTTTTGCCGTAGATATGAATTGCCATGTGTTCCCCTTTCAGCAATTCATTCAGTGTGTCAATCGAATGTTCTTCAGACATCTGCTCGGCCTCCTACTGACATTAGTGCTTACTTATATTATTACCAATTATAACGATTTACATTAATGCGTTAGTTCTTTTCTAAGAACTCGATTGACTTTCTTTCAAAATCTAGGGATTCATCTTCTTAAATAACTCGATGGATTGTTCATGCGAGGATGTGCGTCGTTCTTCAGCCATGCCATAAGCAATTTCCCAATCGCCTCTTTCCAGGCCTTTAATGACAAACTCAGTGAACTCGGCTGCTGGTACTCCGCTATTGACAGAATTTCTTTTTATCCTGCTCTCTAAGTTCAATTCAGTAATGACATTGGGTGGCATGACTTCATACAGTTCAATTCCTGTATTCCTTAATTGATACCGCATTGTAAGGCTTAAGGAGTGTATTGCAGCTTTGATTGCACAATAAACAGGAAAGGTAGCTTTAGGAACAAAGGCAAAGCCTGAAGATAGATTGATAATGGCCGCATTTTTTTGTTGTTGCAGATACGGGATAAACAGAGAAGACAGGTGTATCGGTGCTTCCAAGTTAACTGTTATTTCCTCAGCGTAATAGCTCCAGTCTTTATCCATGTTAAGGAAGTCAACGTCACGTTGAATTCCGGCATTATTAACAAGGACATTTAGATTTTTAAATTCCTTTGTAACCCATTCCAAGAGAGCAAGGCGTTCAGTAGGCTTAGCAACGTCACAAACACGAGTCGTTAATTTAGGTAATTTTGCTTTCGCCTCGTTAAGCTTTTCCTCCCGACGGCCGCAGATAATCACTTCATTTCCAAGAGCAATGAATTGTTCAGCCAAGGAGAAACCAATGCCAGTAGCTCCACCGGTAATTAAGATGGTGTTTCCGGAAAGTAACATTTAAGCTTATCCCCTTTTTAATTATAATAATACATTACAGTATTTTCCATAATATTCTTCAGAACTATCTCATTTCCTTTAAATTTTCAATATTGTTTAGCAAATTAAAAACTAAACCCCTGCTGATATGGTTATGTGGGCAAATAATTTAAAAGGAATTTAATGACATTAATAGAATATATATGTGGCTAATTCTGGTAATTTTTTTGGCAACCAAGGAGGATCTTAAATGAAATATGCATCCCGAAATAGTATTTGTTTTACGAAAGAAGGCACTATCTATTTGCCTGAACAATTTAGGGATTATGACTGTTCAGCACATCTTGGGGGATTACAGGATTATTTTATTAAGAATCATAGAACTCTCAAAATAACGGTAGATATGACAAAAACCGAATGGGCAGATCCTTTACCTTTACTTGCTTTGGGCTCTATGCTATACAGCTTATATAGATACAGACCGTCTCAGGACAGAATTAAGATATTACTCGGGTTTCCATCCAAGAAAAATAACAAGCATAAAACATTTTTGAAATTCCTGGCCGAACAGCGATTCCTCCAAGCCTACGCTCAATTCTCAGGATTTTACTGGGATAACAAATATTACGAGACAGATGATCAAATCAAAAGTCTTACTACCGAACTTTCTAATATTCAACAATCGGTTAGCCATAGAAACGCTGATTTTATTTTTCCTCACTTCCTCGGAGTGGACGATTTTCAAAATGATATGAATAAGCTTCATAATATAGTTAACGAATTAGTAAATGAAGCTAGCATGAGGCATATCGATTCAGCCTATGGACAGGAACGTCTAACCAGAGACCGACTTCTCCAAAAAATTCGTAAAATTTTCTTTGAAATAATTAGTAATTCTGTGGAACACGCCTATGTCAGTAGAAATGTAGACTTACCTATTATAGGCTATGTAGGTGTCTATGCCCGGATGCGCTCCCAACTGCCTAATAACAGCGAAGAAGCTAAAGAATGGAAAGAATTAATTAAAGCGGAAAATGATAATTGTCCTGCTATAGATCAGTTTAGCTCAAACCCACTTGCTCCTTGGATTGAAATCTTTATTTGTGATGTTGGGGAAGGATTATTATCTCATTGGTCGGACTGGACTATTCCAGCCGGTTTCGGTGCTATTACTAAAACTTTTAATAAAATGAAAAGAGATCTTGAAAAGGGCAAAACAGTAGACCCTTTACAAAGAATGACTCAATTACTTTTTAAGATTCCTTTTTCGAGAATTCTTAATCGTTCGGAAACCCGTTCGACTGTGACAGGATTACTATTATTAGGAATCATGCTGCGTCAGGATAGTGATTTTACTCGGATATATTCCGGAGGGGAATGGGTCGGAAGCCGACACCCCTGGGATAAAAAAAATTCAACGCACGGTCATCTGAACATTTTCAGACAAGCGAAACTTGATAAAAGCAGCTGTGCCAAAGGACTCTGGTATGCTTTTTCCATCCAGCCTGACCAGGTAAGATTAGAGTACCCTAAAGAACGCTGGGTAATACCTACTTTCGAAGACCGTCAGCAGTTAATCCGGGGTTTAACACTACCCCCATTAACTATAATCCCAGATGATCTATGTTTCGAGGATCGCCGTTTAAATCAGTTTTGTGAACTTCCAGATAAATGGAATCATGATAAAGATTTACAATATGAAGATGTTTTTACTAACACTTCGGTTGTCGTATTAAGACCTCCCCGTTCCTTACAAAAAAAACAGTTAGAGAAATGGCTGGGTAGATTGGCCAGTGCGTCAAAGACTCTTAATGAAAATGATAAAGCAGGCACTTTTATCTTAGCAGATTTATCTCCTTTTCAGGCTATCACTTATGCTGAGCTAATAAACCTGATAAAGCTAAACGATTCTGCGAGACTCGATATCTACCTTGTCACTGAGGATTGGGCTGTATGCTGTTTCTCTAAATCTGCAACGAATAAAACTATTGATGGTAGTGTTCCTGAGATAAATATAGAAAAAGCCCGGCGATTCTTATCCGGGTCTGACGCTGAACAGCAGGTCTCTGCCCTCGCGGTTCAACGTTTACTTCGTTATGCTGATTCCTACGTTTTCTGGAAACCAGTCGGTTCTGAACGAAGCCTGCCTAGCGATGTGTATTTCCATGGAGTTGTATCTTGGTCAAGTTCTTACGATCATTCGCATCTAAATAAAACCGGTGAAAAAGAGATTTTCATCAGGGGATACCTGGATTTAACCCGGGCCTTAGCAGATATTAGAAGATACCAGGCTTGTCATCGGGCCCTGAGGCGTTGTCTCAATCTGTTTCCGGAATTCGATGCACTGGTCGGTGATGATTTTGTTGATTCAATAACCCTGGATGCAGATCGTGGACGCAGAAGAATCGGACCACCAGAGAATGAAAAATTAGCTCAATTTAATAAAAAAGTTATCATTGGTAGCATTCATGTAACCTCTTCTACCGTTGATAGATTTCTTAAAAGAGCTGCAATTCCTCAGGGTTCACAAGAATTATACATTTTCAATCACCCTGACTCCCTTAACACTTCCCTATCCGTATTGGATTGGTTCCCACCGGTACCGGTAGAGCCTTCCTATTACGATCATGTCATCTACAAACGTATCCCTAATACCCCCTATATCGGTCCTGCAGGTGAAAAAACTATTCCGTTTCCTCGCTTCCGTCCTCCTCAAACAGGAGATGAAAGCTTAACAGAAAGCTTATATAAGAGAACACCGGCTCAAACTTATGAAGATTTTTATTTGCTTAACGCTCTTAGAATGGGCCATTGGGTTTATGAAAAATCCCACGATCTGCTCACCATCAATCTGTATCGTGCTCTTGAACTATCAAATCTTGACAATGGTCCTCTAATCGAATGGCTGGTAGAAACAGTTAAAAAACTGTGTTTTGACGGAGATCGGTGGAAAAACAATGTCAAGATGCTTTATCCATCCCATGCACTTTCCGATCAAATGGTTTCTCTACTTAAACAACGAATATTCCCGGAAATATCAACCGAGGATGATAATAATTGTTTGTCATACCAGTTCGAGAATAATATGATTCCATTAAAATTCTTGGCGAGTACAAATAGCGTTTCACCTTTCCGGATCTCTCCCCTCTCCTATGAGCGCTTAAAAAAGATAATAAAGGAATCAGGTAGGGACTGCTTGCCTGCTCATGTCATCCTGTTGGATGACGGTACCCTATCTGGAAAAACCTTCAAAGAACTTGAGCAATTAGCTTTCGCATTAGGAGCACAGAAGATCGAAACCGTCGCTCTAGTAGACCGTACAGGCTTGCCTGTCTATTACGATTATGTAGAAGAATATTTAAAAACACATCATTGTTTCTGGCGTTGGGACGTTCCAACCCTTGGCTACCAGCGAGGCTGCCCCCTTTGCATTGCTTTGGAGAATGCCTTGTCAATGGAGAAAGATTTCCCTTCGGAACCTATGTTAAGTCGTCTAAAATCTTGGCAGGAACTGTGGAGACCTGTCGAGGTGGTCAATAATTGGGAGAATCATGGACTGAACCCCAAAAAGCTTATTAAAGAAAATGGTTCAAATAACCACGCCTTCGGCATCTATTCCCGAGGGCAGGACAACGTATCCCACTTCATTCATCATAAAACTTCTACCGGAATTACAGCAGCTATAGTTGAGATTACATTCCTGACCTCCCGCTCAAATTATGCTCTGAAGAAAGCCCGTAAAGCGGCCTTGAACTGCCCAGAAATCGGTATCGAAATACTTGCAGCTCAAATACTGCTGTTTTTCGATGAGTTGGAATATTGGCCAAAAGTCGATTTGTTCTGCGATCTGTTATCATATTTATGGGAATGTGAAAAGAATTCTGAAACAACTGCTTTAGCCGGTCTATGCTTAACCCTTCTCGACAATGATCTTCTTCCGGAAGTCTGGCCAAGGTTTAAAGAAAACCAGCTGTCCAGAAAAAAAGTTCTGACAGATGATGCCAACATCTGTGCCGAATCTCTGCGTGCCCGCTATAACCGGCTATGTTCGGAAAAAAGATTTCTTCAAGAAGATTGCTGCAGCGAGAATCCGTCCGAGGAAGAACGTTTTAACTACCTAGTCATGTTCGCTAATGGTTCTCTCCGGCTGACAATCGCTCGCATTTTTGACATCATCGGGGAAGCGCGCCGGACTTTGCACAATATGGGCCTGCAAAAAAGTCTTGATTCAATCAATGATGCGCTTAATATGAATAATCTCCAGCAGGCCTATGAGCATTTCCTAAATTCAAAGAGCTTATTGGAGAGTTTAACTCAGGCCTTCGAAGGGATTGATCTCCGATTTTTCAGCAGTATCGACCAACGTGAAAAAGACTTAGAGATGCTGGGTTCCTTAACTAATACTTTGATTGACTTCTCTCGAGACGATTTTTCTGTACTCTTGAGTAAATGGAAAGAAGAAACGGATCTCTTGATTCTGGGAGAAGAGAATGGTTTTGCGGAGCGCTACCGGTCGGAATTTATCTACATACCGAAGACAACCACAAGTTTGGGTGCTTTTCTTAAAGAAATTCAAGTCATATCCAAACATAAGAATGAGTGGCCTAGGATCTGTTCTGACAAAATTAAGTGTCTAGCTGATAGATGGCATAACAAAAAGAATCCCGCTTACTCCGAACTTCCTGAAGTGATTAATTCCAATCGGGAGAAATGGAGCAAAAAAATACCTGTTTACTGTGACCGCTATGTTAAACAGTGCCTTTTCGAAGTTCTTTCCAACTGTGTACATGTGGAGCTCGATATTCCAGATCCATGGGAAAAGGATTCAAAGAATCTTGCAACTATGTGGTGGAAATTGGTATTGGATGAAGATTTTATCACAGTGAAGTTCGTAAATGCCTGTAATGCGGAAAACATTAACCTTAACCCAACTGAAGCTTCTTCATCATTGGCAAGGATGGGTGGTGATGTAGTGAGCTACGTCATAAAAAAATCCGGTGATTCGGTGGAAGCAGTTAGCATACCCAAGTGTCCGCTGCCGTTGGACCGACTGATCGGCTTGCCAGCTAATCAAAGAATTGCGTTAACCGTTGTCCGTATCCCTACCATGAATAAGGTAAAGAAAGGATGAATACAATGCGTGATCTTATCCTTGTAGTCGATGATAAGCCCGTTAGGCGGCCAACTTACGAGAATTTTGCAGCGGCTTGCAAAGATCCGGTGACTCTACCTTCTTTTGAAATTGAACTGATGTTCGCCGATAGCCAATATCATGTGGAAAGGCTTTTACGTCAGCATTCCTTTAGTGCGATAATTTTAGATATTGTACTTACAGATTGGGATTACGATGCCGAAAAAATCCTGCTGAAAGTCGAGGATGATAAAATCCCAATTATCCTAGTCAGTTCCGATTGGGATTCCAAAGACGTGAGGGAATTAGTAGCCAACTTTCCAAAAAAAAATATCAGGATGTTCATCCACTGGAACGATCTTAAAGATCAAAAGCATATCCAAGCCAGAGGATTCAATTTTACTTTAGCTAAATATATTGAAGATTATAAGAAAATTGACTACTCTTTACGGCTGGAAAGCGATAGTCCGGTCCGTATCCTTCACCTTTCCGATCTGCAATTCGGAGGGTATGAAAATTGGAAGCAAAACTTCACATCGGTCACTGTGCCAGTGCTATCGAAAAACACTGGGATGAAGGACCGACATTTATCGCTATCACCGGGGATATTGCACAGCGCGGACTCCCTGAAGAATATGAAGCAGCATTACAGTGGCTTTCCGACCTCGTCGCTAATTTTTCCTGGTCTATTCCCTCTAATCGCATCTATATGGTTCCAGGCAATCACGATATTTGTCTCCCTCTGGCATCCAGCTCTTTACTCGCTCTACAAACAAAAGAAAACTCCGAGCAACTAAATTCTCCAAAAGATCAGAAAGTTGACTGGATTGAAGATAATGCCGAAGGAGTCGATAAAATCCTGAATTTTGCTTTCCGTCCATATCTGGATTTTTCCAAAAAGCTGACTCTGCTTCCTTGGCTATCGGAGCCGACAGACCAGGAGCGACAAAAAGCTAACCGTTTCTCCTATCCCTGGCTGGAATCAAGATTCCGTCACCTAGGCGTTGTATTTTTTGGTTTTAACTCCGCTCAGCCTATTGTTCCCAGAGTTCTCCCCAACCGTGAGGTCCCTGAAGTGACCATAGAGGATATCGTCACCGAAGCCAAAAAAGTCGTCCAAACCATGGACTCTCCTCCGTTATTTATCGGGATGACCCATCATTATCCGCTTGCTGGTCAAAAAGATCTGGCTATCGACAACCCAATAAACCTGAACCAATTATACACCGATATCCCAAAAGTTGCCCTGTGGCTGCATGGACATTGGCACCTGCGGGAAACCACCCTTCATTCCACAAAAGATAAAAGACGACTGGTAGTTAATTCCTCTCCTTCCTTAACGGTTAAGGAAAAGTATAGACCACCTGATTCAGCCCGCGGTTTCTCGATGATTGAATTGGAAAGACATGATAGCAGAGTGACCGGCTGTTCGATATTCGCTGTAGAATATGAAAATGGTTCACTGGTATCCCGTTGCGTGCAGGGTGGTGAATATACTAATGAATATACCCTAGCAAAAGATGGGTACTTTCAGCAAAGGATTTAATAAATTAAAATGGTTTGTCTAGATAAGCGATGTACTGAAATATCTTTCTACTCTGTCAGGTAAGATCGTCACAATCTTCTTATCCGGTCCATACTTATGAGCCATTTGAATGGAAGCCCAGACGTTTGCTCCTGAAGAAGTCCCTACCAGAATACCTTGGACTCGGGCCAGATCTCTGGCGGTCTGAATGGCATCATCGTCCGTAACTTCAACCACTTCATCGATGAGATTGACATCGAGCACTTTGGGGATAAAACCGTCACCGATTCCTTGAATCTTATGCAGTCCTGGCTCATGTCCTAAAAGAGCTGAAACATTCTTTGGTTCCACGGCTATTATCTTGACCTTGGGATTCTTCTCTTTTAAATACTTACCAACTCCAGCGAGCGTTCCTCCGCTCCCTAACCCGGAAACGAAAACATCTACTTTTTTCCCCATTTGCTCCCAGATCTCTGAAGCTGTAGTAAGATAATGGATTTGAGGATTATCAGGGTTTTCAAATTGTTGGGGAACAAAAATGTGCTCATCTTTTGCTTCTTGTCTCTCAACTTCTGACACAGAACCACCGATACTTTCTCCAGCCTTGGTTAAGATAAGCTCAGCCCCCAAAGCTAATATGATTTTTTTTCTTTCCTCACTCATATTTTCCGGCATCACAATCACTACCCTATACCCTTTTTGGACGCCAACCAAAGCAATACCGATTCCGGTATTGCCCGAAGTAGGTTCCATGATTGTCATTCCAGGATGTAATACTCCTCTGGCTTCCGCCTGTTCAATCATATATTTGGCAACTCTGTCTTTGATACTTCCGCCAGGGTTCAGATATTCTGCCTTGGCAAAAAGATTCAATCCGGTAAGTTTTTTTAGACTAACCATGGGCGTGTTTCCAATGAGATCCAAAATATTTTCAGTTATCATTTCTCTACTCCTCCGCTAAATTTATGTTTATATTTATGCCATATCCTTAATAATAAGTCTGTTTATTGGTACTAAGAAAAATGACGTGAATGAATTGCTCTCAATTCCCCACGTCATTTTGATGTCTTTTAGCTTTTTATTTATCCTATTATATAACTATTTATAGCATCGTACACTCTCAGAAGAAGACTATCCATTTTTTTATCCTTGAAGAATTTAAGTTCTACTCTTATCCCACCAGACATTGTGAGTTTTATTTCTGAATCAAGATCAAATGTACCTGCAGTTTCAATTGCATAGGTAACTATATTTTTATAAGGAATTGTGTAGTATTCGATCTTCTTACCCGTTATTCCTTGCTTATCTGCAACTAGAATTCTCTTATCCGTAATGATTGCAGCATCTCTTATTGTTTTAACAGCAAAGTAAATGTTCTCATTTCTAGACAGAAAAGGTTTTAGTTCTTCAGGTACAGGAATTTCATTATAAAAACTAAAGACTTTATTTAGATTAACATCAGCCATAAGTACCTCCTCCTAAGACTATTATATAGTTCTAACTGTTCTCCACGAATTGAATTTTGAGTCCATTTGGATCAGTTACGAAGATAAATTTAGTTTTTGGATTTGGTTGGTAAGGTCCGCTGTGAATTGGAATCCCTTTTTCCAGGAGAAAAGCCATCATTTCATCGATAGAATTCACTTCAAATCCCAGAGAAATATCCGCCCCAATATTCACTTGACTGTTTGCGGCATCTTGTATCAGCTCAACCTTTGTTTCTCCGGCCCCTAAAAAAGCAATTTCTCGATTATCTTCTGTCTTAAATCTTCGGTTTAAACTAAGGCCTATAATTTCCTGATAAAACTGTAAGGACTCCTCCATATCATTCACCCATAGCGTACTCCAGCAAAATTTCATACTGATCCTCCTTTATATTTGTTAAACCACCAATAAAATCACTTGACGGTACTGATTCTCCAAAAACCATTTTATTTCCTCTAATTCTCTGTAGGATTACTAAGTTTTAACCATTAAATAATGTCTGGTAAGGTTTGTTTTTAATTTGGCTTAAAGGATTATAAATAGTTATATAGAATAATGGGAATATATGTATACGTACCAGAAAGGTGGAAAAGCTATGGGAGATGTTTATCCAACTATCAAAGCGGCAGTGGTTCAAGCCAGCCCTGTTTTCTTAGATAGGGAAGCTTCTACAGAAAAGGCCTGCGAGTTTATACGTGAGGCAGGAAAAAATGGGGCAAAGATTATCGCTTTTCCCGAAGGCTTTATACCTGCGCATCCTACTTGGTTTCATTTTTATCCGGGTAGAAGTACGCAAGCGATGGATCTGTGCATCGAACTGTTTAAAAACTCTGTTGAAATCCCAGGTCCCGAGACAGATGCTCTTTGTCAGGTGGCTAAAGAGGCCCAAGCTTATGTAGTGATAGGTGTTTGTGAACGGCTGCCTAACACTTTGGGAACTCTGTTTAATACACAGATTTATATTGGTCCTGACGGGAAATTCATTGGCAAACATCAAAAGTTCACCCCAACCGGAGGAGAGCGCTTAGTCCATACTGCGGGCAATGGAGATACTTATGGTGTCTTTCCAACAGAGTTCGGTCCATTTAGTTCATTAATATGCGGAGAAAACTCAAATCCTTTGGCTATTTTTGGCTTAGTTGCTGAAGGTACGAGAGTGCATATTATGAGTTGGCCCAATCATATAGCGAAAAATGCCCCCCCTTTACCCGAAAGAGTATTAATTGATTCAAAAGCCTTTGCCCAGATGTCAAAAGCTTATGTTTTGTCATCATGTGCAGTTATCAATGAAGATATGATTAAGAAGTTGAAGGTTGCTGAGGATAATGAGAAGTTTTTGCGTAACCCTATTAATTATGGTGGTTCTATTATAGTAGCCCCTACGACCAAAGTTATAGCTGGACCTTTGGATGGCAGTGAGGAAGGAATCTTATATGCTGATTTGAATATGGAGTTATCTTTGAAAATGAAGTTAAGACATGATTTTGCCGGACTATATAACCGGCCAGATATCTTTAGTTTAAAAGTTAACAGAAGTTCACCAAAATTGTATGAAGCGAACATGATTCAAAATTTTCAACTATGTGATGAAGATTCTGAAGAAGAGTTAAAGCTGTAGTGCAGACTACAGCTTTTTGTTTGCTTTCTTGTCTTTCCCTTTTGGTTTAAAAAAGTCCCGATCTATATATCTTTTGATAATCCCATCTTCTCGATCGGATTTATCAGATTTATCTTCTTTTTTATCTTTCTTATCATCCTTATCATCCTTATCTTCTCTTTCGACAGACCTAGATGGATTTTCAAATAAATATCCAGAAGGTATTTTGAATTGAACTACTGGTTTGCCAATTAAAGCCCGGGAAAGGACCTCACGGAAGATAACAGCGGGACCTGAACCGCCTGAAATTGTGAGATAATGTTCTCTGTCAGTTTTGTCATATCCCATCCAGACAGCAGCTGTCAGTTCCGGAGTGTAACCAACGAACCAAACATCTTTAACCCCTTTGGTAACACCCTCAAATTCCTTTGTAGGAGGAAGCTCAACCGAGCCGGTTTTTCCGGCTGTTGGACGGTTAAGAGCAGCATTTTTCCCGGTTCCGTTATCAACTACATTTTTTAAAAGAAGTGTCATGGTGAAGGCGGTATTTGGGTCTGTGACTTTAACTGCTTCCGGCTTGGTTTCAAGCAAGACTTCACCATTAAATGTCGTAATCTTAGTAATTGCCTGCGCTTTGTTCATTACACCCAAATTAGCAAAAGTGCTATAAGCCTGAGCCATTTGTAAGGGAGATATACCATATGTGAGAGCTCCAAGGGCTATGCTTAAGTTATGGTCTTCCTTACCCAACATAAGTCCGGCCCGCTTAACAAATTCAATACCTGATTCCAGACCTATTTCATTCAAAAGCCAGACTGCAGGGATATTCCAGGAATTCTGAACGGCTTCCTGCATGGTGACATAACCTCGGGTTTGGTAGTCCCAGTCTATTGGTTTATAGCCATTAATATTAAGCGGTCCGTCATAGAGCTTGGAATACGGAGTATACCCCTTTTCCAGTGCCGGGCCGTAGACCGACAATGGTTTAAGGGATGAACCAGGTTGGCGTTGAAGCTGAGTGGCATGATTGAACTGTCGGAACAAACTTTTTCCGCGGTAGCCAACAAGTCCTCGAATTCCTCCATTACTATGATCAATTATCGCAATACCGCTCTGTATAATCTGGTCAGGCTTATCGGGAGGAAAAAAACTCTCGTCGTTATATACATCTTCAGCAGCTATTTGCACAGCTTGATCCATTTGGGTATAGATTTGCAGCCCACTTCCCAGGATCTCACCTTGGGTCAAACCATAACGGGAAATGGCTTCTTCGATGACATAATCTATATAGGGGGCATACTTACCAGAGAGCTCTCCGTCCAAGCCTTTTTTCAAAGTAATCGGTAGAGCTATTCCCTTTTGGTATTCAAACTCCGAGATAAGCTCTTGTTCTTTCATTAAAGAAAGTGCTAAATTACGTCGCTCCAAAGCTTTATCCATACTGGTCAAAGGTGAATAAATACTCGGAGCTTTCAAAAGGCCTGCAAGCATAGCTCCTTCTTCTAGACTGAGCTCTTCAACATTTTTGCCAAAGTAAAATGTGGCAGCATTCTGAATTCCCCAACGACCTTCCCCAAAGTAGATATAATTGAGATAAGCCTCCAAAATTTGATCCTTACTTAAAGTGAGTTCGATCTTTATGGCATAACCCGCTTCCTTAATTTTTCTTCCAAGCGTCTTATCTGAAGGAAGAAAGAGGTTTTTAGCTAGTTGCTGTGTTATTGTACTTCCCCCTTCTGAGAAGTCCCCTGTTTGGAGGTCACGAGTCAAGGCCCGCAGAAGCGCTCTGATATCCACACCTTGATGTTCATAGAAACGGCGGTCTTCTACCGCGATTATGGCCTCTCTAACTGGAACCGGAACCTTGTCGATGGAAACCGGTAAAATTCTTGAAGAAGAAAGTCTGGAGACTTTATTTCCATCTTTATCATAGATGAAAGTTGGCTGAGCAAGAGGGCTCTCTAATTTGGTTATGTCCAGAGAAGTAATCCAAAAAGCAACTCCTCCAGCAGTTAAAAGGAACATAAACAGTACTGTAAAGGCAAGGTATCCCCAAAGCGTAGGGTTTCGCCAAAACTTTTTGAAACTTTTTATAAAAGATCGTAACTTATCAAGCATGGCTTCCTCCTTCTATCTCTATATAAATACGTAAGCACACTGAATTTTATGGCCTGTAATAATCCACTAATCTAAATATAGAAAGTTCTTCATTAAAAAGGTGCTAAGCGAGTTCTCGGCTTAACACTTTTTAATTGAATTTCAGGAGGTTCTGATTGAAGAAAACTATTTTAACTTAGCTTAGAATAAATTTTCTTTATTAAGCTCTTAAATCCAAAATTTGTATTAATAAGGACTGGTTTTCGTCCATAGAAAAGACCGAATCCAAAGTAGTTTTGATACATATTTACGAAGCCAGCATTTTTGTACAGTATCGGTAATAAACCAGGCTGTTGTCTGATTTTATCTTGAATTTCTTTCAAAAAGAGACGATCATTTTTCACTTGATTTATAATAAAACTCAGGTTTTCTGAATACTTGACTTCTACATCTTGAAACCCTTCTTGAGATAAGACTTCACACCATGCTTCAAAGGACAACGGATCTGTTCCAGGTCCAAAGCATTCCTGCAATTGAGTCTTTAAACTAACAGGTAATTCTTTGAGTAAAGCCAATTCCAGATCTGCGACCTGGCCTTGGGGCTTAAGTATCCGATAAAATTCTCGGAAGACTTTGTGCTTATCTAAGAATATGGTTACAGATTCAGTGATGACCCAATCAAAGAGATCATCTTTAAAGGGTAAAGCATATACATCTGCTACTTTGAACTCTACTAAATGAGAAACGCCTTCCTTTTCTGCATTGATGCGGGCCTTTTTAATCATTAAGGGGTTGGTATCAATGCCTATAATTCTGGAACCACTTGTTTTAGCTAGATAACAAGCAGTAAGACCAATGCCGCATCCGGCATCAAGAACAGAGTCTCCTGGCTTAATATCTAAGATTGATAACGTTTGCTCCGTTGTTGGAAAACCCCCAGGGTGTGAACTTCCAGAGCCAAGCCAAGTCAGCAACTCAAAATAGCTTATGTCCTCTACTTTCTTAGTTTCTCTCATTTCTCCAAAACCCCCTTCCTGCTTCCACACTATAAGGTATTCAAATCCAACCCCTTTTGGTAACATAATTGATTCACCATGATTAACCCATTGTTTTATGTTCAGAGGTCGTGCTGGTTGGAGAGGTACAGGTGGTTATTTTTCTAAAAGATATGCTAATCATTGTGTAATCTCTTATGAAAAAAGCTCTCATCTCAAGAATTGATCCTGAGTGAGAGCCTTTTATCCATTTTAAAGATTTCTTTTCAAACTTTCATATTAATATTATTTACGATTAATCGCTCTAAACATCGTTCATACACGATCGCTCAAACATCTCGCGTACATCCTCTTCTGTCGGTTTAACAATACAATTAGCAATATTCTTGGCTCGCATTGTTATCTTACTGTATTGACTTATTTCTTCAGAGCTGACCTCTTCCCTTCTCCCTAACAAACCGTTCATCAGTTCCTGAAAAGAATCGACATCGGAAAGGTCCATCGCCTTCAGGATTCTTCTCGTCAGATTCGGTTGTGTTTTTTCCACTAGTCTTAGGTATTCGCCTAGAAGAAGTCCATTGGTTCTGCCATGGTCAATATCCTTAAAGTAGGTCAAGGAATAGCCCATAGAATGTACTACAGTTGTTCCAGCTTGCGCAATAACCATACCTGCCATACAGGAAGCCTCTAGCAATTGTTCCCTTTTCTCAGGTCTAAATCGTCCTTCAGCCTCTAACTTAATGGCTTGCAACATGTCAGGCACACAGTCCATAATCAGGCGGATGCTTTCAGAGGCTAGAGAATCTGAAATCGTAGATGCTCTTACAGACAACATCCCTTCTATTGCATGGGATAAAGCATCAATGGCAGTATTGATGGTGGTTACTAGCGGTAAATCTTCGGTATATGTCGCATCCAAGAAAGCAACAGTTGGAAACAATAAGTCTGCGGCTATGCTTGTTTTAGTCTGAGCCTTATCATTCGTTAGAATAGAATATTGAGTTACTTCCGAGCCTGTCCCGGCTGTAGTTGGTACAAGAACCATGGGCATTACCTTATTTTCATATTGACCAGAGAATAAGTTTTCCTCAGGGATATCTTGGGCCGCCAATAATGCGATTGCTTTGCCCGCATCCATCGGTGAACCACCGCCTATCCCAACAATGAAGTCGACTTTGTTGTCTTTAGCCAATTTAGCTCCTTCATAGGCACAGGAGATGGTCGGATTGCTCATTATTTTATCATAAACCAGATAATCAATACCCACAGCCTTTAAGGCCGTCGTTACATCTTTTTCCGATCCGTTTCTCTTGGCAGATTGGGCACCAGTCACAATTAGAGCTTTCTTCCCAAGAGGTTTAAAAATATCGCTGTTCGCGATAATACAGTTCTTGCCAACGATGACCCGTGTTGGCATGTAATACTTATAAGTTATACTGGTGGGCATGTTTTCCTCCTGTCACATGTTTATAACGTGTATTATATTTTAAAATTATTATACCTTATTTTGGTTTCACTCTTCTTAAAGTTGTTAATGACATTGTAGGCTAATCTGTAATAAATTAATCGAGTTCTTCAAATCTTAGAGGGCAATATTTGGGCTTTAACTTTTTACGATAGTGATTTCATCCCCTACTTTAACCCTGCCACCTTGAAGCACTCGCCCGAAACGGCCTTCCCTGCTGACTATGTAGGGTCGTCCATATTCCTTGTATTCCTTGCCGACTTGTAAAATCTCAACAGTCACCTCTCCGAGCTGAACGACCGTACCCGCCTGCAAATCTTCGAGGGAGATGCCCGAAACTGTAAAATTCTCAGTATAACCGGCAGTGAGTACTTCCTCTCTTTTATGTTCAGGCACTTTGACCAAAGCTTCAAGAGGGAAAATACTTACTTGACGATCCCATTCTCCGGCATGAGCGTCCCCTTCCAGCCCCCAATTCTCGATAACCATTACTTCCTCTACACTATCTTTGACCACCCCTTTGACGGCACTGATATTAATCGATAAGATTTTTCCCATGGTTTTGCTCCTCCCTCAATTACTCCTAATTCATTCAAACTTCTTTTTAGTGGTAATAAGTTTATCATTTTCAAATTCTTTATTATACTCCAGTTGGTCGTTCTTATCATACCTTAACTATTTTATAGGATTCATATTTCAACCAAAATTTAATTATTAACACTTCTCGTGAAACATCTTATATTCCTAAAGAAGAAGCGGTCATTGGATTGTCAGTCCTTGAATAAAATGAGGTCTGACCCTTTTAAAATAAATTAAATGTCATTATAATGTTTATTATATGTAATATTTGGGGGAAAATAAATGCGATATGTATCGATTTTTAGCGTCAAAACAGGAGATATATTAGGGACACCGATTTTATCCCACCAGGGCCGTATTCTTTTGAATCGTGGTGTCGTCCTGTCCGGGCATATTATCAAGCGTCTACGCGAAATGGGTATAACAATGGTGACCATCGATGATGCGATTTCCAAAGATGTCGTTCTTACAGATATCATCACGTTAGAACGGCGCAGAGAAGCACTGATGGCTATTGAGGCATCAGGCGAAGCCGTGAAAACAGGGAAGGAAATTGACTTAGAGCGTTTGAAAGGAGTCGTGGGCGAAATCGTTGACGATATCCTTTTTGAGAAAGATATCCTTTTAAGCTTAATGGATATCAGAAGTTACGATATTCAAATGTTTGCCCATGCCGTTAGCGTTTGTATCATGTCTGTTGTCTTAGGAAAGTCGTTACGTTTAGATCGCGAAAGACTGAATACCCTTGCGACAGGTGCTCTTCTTCATGATATCGGAATGATTAGACTTCCCCAAGAGTTACTACGCAAGCGGGAACCTTTTTCGCCCGATGAACTAGCGGTATATCAAACCCATGCGGAAGAAGGTTTCAATATCCTGCGCAACCGCCACGATATCAATCTTGTAAGTGCCCATATTGCGTACCAACATCATGAAATCGTTGATGGAAATGGATATCCGCGAGGTTTGAAGGGCAAGAACATTCATCCCCTAGCCCAGATTGTGGCTTTGGTTGATTTTTATGACAATCTTGTAAATGCAGGGCCTGGACATGGATGTATTAATCCCAACGAAGCGGTAGAAGTTGTGATGGGAGGCGCAGGAACGCAATTTCCCCATGAATTAGTTAAGGCCTTTCTGGATCATACCGCTATCTATCCGACAGGATGCAGCGTAGAATTGAATACTGGCGATAAGGGTATCATCATTAACCAGAACCGCAGTCTACCCGCACGGCCCATCGTCCAAGTTTCTCAGGGAGAAACGGACGATAACCAAAAAATTATAGATTTAGTGGAACAATTAACCATATTTATTACAAAAATTATTGCTTAAAAATCATAAAAACTTACCTTCAACTCCAAAAGATAGTTCGTACATTTCTCGAATATCTTCTTCTGTTGGTCTCACAAGATTCAACTTAACTACTCTTCACCGATAATAACTGTCCTGAAGTCGCAGCCGATATAGACATTTTTGCCGCTTGGCAATGTGAAAGTATATTCAGATGACTCATTTGTCCAGTCTTCGACAACTGATCCAAGAAGATCAACAATAGATTCTAAACCGTTTTCTTCTTCGTCAATAACTCTTGTAGTTGCAAACCCATAAGCAGAAGAATTATTCTCGTGGATCTCGAAGGGTACAATTTCACAATCCTCAGGTAATAATGATAAAACTTTAATAATATGTTTCTTCTTTAAGCCGCTTTCTAAGGGAAACATCCAGGCAGCTACATCATAATTAGACAATAGGATAGCCTCCTCACCTTAGGTAATATGTATAAATGTACTACTAATATAATTGAATTTCAAATTGCTTTGGATAATGATTTATTCTGGAGGGCTATTCATAAAACAAATTTATTATTTGATTAACTTCTTCCGATAATAATTTGAATAAAGTGAGACTGCTGGGTTATGTCCAGTCACCCGATCCTTCACTATAAATGTGGTTACAGGTGCTTCAGAATATTTAGTGAACAATATATCATGACCAATACATAAACCCACAATAATGTTTAAATTAGTTTTTAAATCATTAAGGACCATTGCTTGTCCTATCGGGTTACATATTGCTTCATATTTATCACAGCTTATCGGAGTTAAATTTAAGTCTTTTTTATCGATTCCTGAAAACTTACAGCAGACTGCTTCAACAATGAATTTTTGCTCGAGTATATCTTTTAATAGTTTAGCTTCGTTTGTTAATCCCACACAATGGCTTAGACCGATTCGAGTATACCCCATTTGTTCAGCAAAACCGAAAATCTCCTCAACTCTTGTCCATTCCATGTAATGTTTCCCCTCTATACGAGAGGAAACCTCTAATACCTTCTTATTATCGGCTTTCTCATATTCTTTTCTTGAGAGAGCCTCGTAAGACTTAAGATCCTGGCCTCGGACACATTCTTCTCCATTGGAACAACTGTGAATTTTACATCCTGCGCAATTAACCATAAAATGCTCCTTCTTTGTTCGTATAAATTTAACTTTTTATAGCCCTTCTAAATACAATGCTTAAGAGGATTCCTGATATTATCAAGGCCAACCAGTCAAAAGATATTGCGGCCACTTCAAATCTGTATTCACGGAAAATACCATATATAGCAGAGATTAAGATAAAAGATCCCATTGTTAGAATAAAATTAATAATGAAAATCCAGCGGATTGCTTTTTCTACCTTATTCTTTCCTGAAAAAACCGGTGCGATAGACAGAAAAGCTATACTCATCATAAAATAGCCTAAATCTTCAAGGGCAATAAAGAGTCCATGTGGATTAAACTGGGTTAAGATAGGAATCCCATCGGTTTCGCCATTTAGAAGACTTGGTTGAATAACAGATAGTTGAACAAAGTAATCAATTAACAATACACTTGCTGAAATAACGGCAAAGGTCAAACCAATTTGACTAAAAACCTTTTTATCTTGAGAAGCGTATTGATGGATGCAGACCATCAGGTTATTCTTCTTTAATGATTTAATAATATGTAATTTTATTCTCAAACGAATGAATAATTCTAGCAAAATTTATAAAATCCTTTCTAATTAAGAAAGGATTTTAATTATCAAACATTAACTTAATTCAATCACCTTCAAGCACAAGCAGTCCCTCTTTCTCTTTCGCTATCCGCCGCAATTTCACATCTGAAGTGTCAAAGATAATCTGCCTGGAAAGCGAAAGTTCCTGAAGGTAAGCCAGAATGTCTTCCCAAAAAACCTGTTGTTCCTTCATTCCTCCTACGGAAAAGTATATCGGTGTTTCAAGGTTATTCTCGAGGGCTAACAGCGTAAGTGCCATACGATATGCGAAATAGTACTTCTTTGCTTCAGATATAATGTCTTCATTATTTACTGATGGTTGTAAGAAGAACGTGCGACTGAAGATATTCTTTGCAAGTACTCCCAATGCTTTCCCATATGTTATTTGCCACTTCTTTTGGCAAGCTTCCAACAATTCCTGAGTTGCCTCTAAGGCACACTGCAGTTCTTCATAAGTCTTTAACTGCAGCTTTACTGCTTCTAGCTTTTTCTCTATAGCCTGTATTCCAGGAAGTGACCTATTATGCTCAAGTTTTTTTTGTGTTTGGGATAGTTGGCTCTTTATCTCAGCGAGTTCTTGATTCCAAGCGAGTAATTTTGCTTGTTTTTCTTCTTCGGACAGACCTTCTTCGCGTTCTAGATCTGCCAAAGGCTCTAAAACAGCAACAAGTTGATTCATATCCCGTTTACTGAGTTGGTCAATATATCTCTGGTTAAGGGCGTTGAATTCCTTTTCTGCTTCCTCTTTAGCCCGTAGTTTAGAGGAAGCCTGAATCACACCAGCTAGAACTTCATCAATATTCGAGGACGAGGAGGCCCAATTCTTTACTTTTTCTCGTAATTGATTTGCATATTCAGTCAACTTTTCTTCGTTTGCCTGTTGTTGTTCAGTTTTAATACGCAGTTCATCATGCATTTGGACTAGCTGATTTTTTCTCTGGCAATAGTCTTCCCATCCATTTAGCCATTCTGAGAAGTTTGCTGCATGGGCCATGCTGAAAGCGTTTTGTAACATCTGATTGCGGGACTGAACAATCCTGCGAAGTGCTTTCTCACGCTCAGCTTCTTTTCGCAGACCAGCCAATTTTGTTTGAAGACTTCTTACCACCTGTTGCTGATTCCGAAATTCTTGCTGTAGGCTCTGGAATTCATCGTAGTCAGTCACTTGATATTTTTGATAGTAACGGGCCAGACGCGAGACCAGCTTTTCCTCGATACTTGTCAATTCAAGCTGCTCTTTCAAGAAGCGATCAATAAAACTACTGATTCGTGAACTTTGCCACTTGGTTAAGAGCTGTTCAGTATGAGTAATTCTTCGTTCATCTGGGGCTGAGACTCCTGCAATAACAGCAAATTTCTTAAGCTTGGTAGTTTCCATATGGAAGATTTCTTCTGCGTCACTAAATTCATCAACTAAAGGAGTTAACTTTTTCAAGTCCTCTTGTGCCGAGCTCCATTCCTCTTGCAGCTGACGTAGCCGCTGATCCTCGTTATTAGACAACTCCTTATATCCCGATACCTCAATTATATTTTCTGCTTCATTGATTCTTTGAGTATCCTGGTAAATGATCTCTTCTACATGATCCATTTCTTCCTGGATAAGGGCCCATTCCAGGTATTCTTCGCGTAATCCCTCGATCATATCCCAATCTACTTTGGTACTACGGGTATAGGCAGTTAATGCCTCTTCAGTATTTCGTCTTCGTTCCTCTAACCGAGGAAGCTCTCCTTGAAGCTGACGTAATTCTCTGTAATCTGGATTTTGATGAAGTAATGCTAGACGCTCCAGTGTTTTTTTTAGACTAGTGATTTTCTCTGTTACATGGTTTTGTTTTGCCTGCAGGTTCTTAATCTCGATCTGTAGCAGTCGCTGTTCTTCCTGGCGGCGGTTGGCTGCTTCCCAGTCACGTCTCAATTCATCATAGTCAGCTTTAACTTGATCCATACTCGTTTCTTGTTCTTCAACTCTTTTCCTTGCCCTGGCTAAAGAATCCCGAGCCTTCTCTAAGGAGAATCCTTCATCGCCTACCTGTCTTAAATTGCGGACCCGTCGATAAAAATCATGTTCTATGCTGTCCGGCCAAAAGATATGCCCTTTTTGATCTTTAACTTCCAAATCCGTTGGCCGCTGCGGCTCAGGGTTTACTCGTCCCTGGCTTAAAGCAGTTGCCCCTATTTTCTGAACTAATTCCCAATGGCGCTTTTTTTCACTACTATGTACAGAGGCTAACTGTGTTTGGGTTTCATTCATAAAAACTTCTGTCAATGTAGCTAAATCATTTCCAGGTTGAGAGTTGGGTACTGTATCATCAGCTAGTATTTCAAGGTGAGAAAACTTATCAGTTAGAAGTTCACGTAATAATTCAATATCTGTTTCCGTTTCACCAGATGATCCTGAAAGCTTAAGGCGAAATAAATCCTTTTGTCGTTCTTGACCGGTTGTATCTTCCAAAAGCTGTGCTGTGATTTCTTTTACTCCGGAAGGTAACTGGTAATACTTTTCCATATAACGTCGTTGGCCCAGTTCTCTAAATTCGATTTGGGTCATTATGCCATCAGTTTCTCCAAGAAGCACGCCATGGGGTCCATTTTCCGCAAAACTTCTTGCTTCAACTGCACCACAATCTGCCCAATACGTGTCTCCGGCTTTTTGAATACCACTCCATTTTTGTTTGTGACCTAAGGCTAGGTAAGTCAAGCCACTCGCTTCGATCTGTTCGAATTGAAGAGGAATAAAGCCTTTGGTATTTTGGACAGCATCTACTTCAGTATGGAGGAGCATAAACTTAATCTCTTCGTTTTTATCAACAGTCAAAAATCCCTCAAGATAATTTTTTTCCTGCTTATAGGTGGTCCAGCCCGAACCATAGATAGTCACTCCCCGAGAAGGTACTTCAACATGGTTGAGCCCTCCAGGGAAAATATGTACATTATCCGGCCACTCGGCAAAACGATAGGCGTTAGTAGTGACCAGAGGATCCTTCTCTCCTGGAGTGATGAAGACTTTTGTTCCTTTTAATCTTCCTAAGGCTTTGGCTACCCGTTCAACAGTCTCTTTACATGCATACTCCTGATCGAATAGATCTCCTGTCAAAAAGAGAAAGTCTGCTTTTTCTGTTCGGCAAAGCTTAAGCACGGCTTCAAATGTTCTCCACAAGTCCTGATTACGCATATTAATCCAGGACAATGGCCCTTCCCAAGAACGGCTGTCAAAAAGGAATCCTCCACAATGCACAAAACGAACAGACGAAGACATTACTTTCACCTCGAAACAAAATTAAAATGTATCACAACATAAAAAAAATGGAGTTAACCTCCGCTTTTTCTATATAAGAAGAAGTGGATAGCCGATAGTTGCATTCTGGTTCTATACCATATATCGGCTATCCTCTCTTGGTTCTTGATAACGCAGTAAAATGTAACTGTTTAGCCTATCTTCATTCGTACTACCAAAGCGCGTTCGCCCATTAACGGTTTATCTTTGCTCACCCCAACAAAGTCCTCACCAAATATGTCGTACATATTACCAGAAATATTCAATTCCGGAAGTCGTCCCAGTAACTGTTCCCCATCAGTTAAATAGGCCATCTGAACGGGAGAGGCGAAATTACCTTCGCTGGAGTAGTCCCCTCCGCTGGCCATAATAACCATGACTCCATATTCACCTTGCAAGAGTTCTGTTAACGTCTTCTCCCCTGGTAAGATGGAGAGGTCGGCGTACCCAAGAGAAGGAACGTCGTCATACCCTCCCCCGGCTGAGCCTGTAACAGGAAAAGAAAAAGTTGCTGACTGTTTTTTGTCCGTATAGGCTTTGAGGATTACTCCTTCATCAATCAGCATGACCTGATCTTCAGAGTTCACTACCCCTTCCATATCAAAAAAGGGTGTGTGTTGCTTCTCTTCGGTTCGATCCTGATAAACGCTGAAGCTGTCATCAAATGCTCTGGTCCCCATATTATCACAGAATAAAGAGGTTCCTAACCCGACATTCTCACCATTTAAGGATTCAATCACTTTACTAAGCAAAACGCTTTGATGAATTACAACTAGCATTTTTTCTTGTTGCGGTAGAGTTATCTCTTTTTTAAAACCTTCCAGCACTTGTCTGGCTTCCCTTAAGATTTTATCTGCCTCAAGACTCCGACTGGAATAAAAGATACCAGTGTCAAAGATACTAACTGAATCGACATGTTTTACTAAAAGACCAAGTTCAATGCTTCGGTCGTAATTAATATAGTCTAGACCCGTATCATTACGAAGTAAAATCTCTGATTCTATCAACTTGATTTTATTGCTAAAGATGAAATCCGGATATTCCTGGTGTAGTATATGCAAAAGTTCTTCCATCTCTTTAACGAAGTCTTGCTCGCTTATAGTTTGCGCTCGCAGATCCCTGATCCGTTTCCTATTCTTTTCCGGTTCAAAGGGATAGGATATTTTCTTGCTTAAATTGGATTCAGCCTCAGTCCAAGTCTTATCTTTTGCTTCACCCAAGGTTCCCGCAATTCCCAGAAAGCCATCCTTATATACACGGCAGCCGCTTTTGGTAATCTTCTTTTTCATAACGGCTTCTATTCTGCTTTGGGAAACATTTAAAGCAGTTTCGATAAGCGTCTGCTGAAATAGTTCTTTAACCATGATTTTTCCCTCCTTTTATTAAAGCACTTGAATACCATTGACACGGATATAGGGCCCGCCGAAAGCTACCGGAAGCGGATATTGTTCCATCTTCCCACACCCCCCAAGTGCAAAGGAAAAATACTCAACCTCATTGGAAATGCCATCAATCTCATGAAGTGTATTCATTACATTACCGGTAATCACCGATATCCTAACCGGTTCTGCTACTTTACCATCACGAATCATATAAGCTCTGCGTGGAGCTATCGTAAATGTAGTCATTCCCGAACCGTGATTTAAATTATCTATATAAATGCCTTCCTTAATCCCAGCGAATAATTCTTCTTTGGTCTGCGTCCCTGATTCGATATAGGTTGTCGTCATCCGAACAAGGGGTTCATACTCAAAATTCATAGCCCGGGAATTCCCGGTTGGTTCTTCTTCTAAGATAGCAGCTGTAGAACCACTATGCAGTCTTCCTGCCAATATACCGTCTTTGACAAGGTAATTCTTTCTAGCTCTGCACCCTTCATCATCGTAAGGTACATAGCCGGAACCTTCGATTAACCCTGTATCAATTATATTCAGAGTCTCAGTCCCTACTTTTGTGCCGATTGCCCATTCCCTCTTCATAGTTTCATCTCCAACCATAAAGTCTGCTTCACTTTTATGCCCAAAACTCTCATGAGCAAAAACACCTGTCGTCATTGGAGAAAAAACACAAGTATAGATTCCCTGCTTGACCGGAACGGCTGCTTCGCAATAGGAGATGTCAGTCTGGATAGTGTTCTTTATTTTATCCTGTTTATCCGCTAAATCATTAAAGTTTAAAGCATAAACATCTTCAGACCCATGATAAGGGATATCATTGATCTGCATCATATAGTTTACAGATACACAGCAAGACTGGGTATCAAAGGTCACAGCCGTTCCTGTACTGCTGTAGATCTGTTTAACAGTGTGTTTATCTAAATAAAACATTCTGGACATTTTTATTTGGTCAAATCCCTTGACCACAGGTACATAAGTATGTAACAAGTCTAGCTTCTGTTGAGCATTTACTTGAGAAAGATCTACATCTTGGTATTTAAAACATTCTTCCTGATTTACCTCCAGGTTTTTGACAATAGGATGGCTATGAATATTAGGGTTGGGTACAGCCATTTTGGCGATATTATTTATCTCCTGCTGTAGGTTTTCAACATCGGTTGTCGCACTGTAATACCAGCGGTTGCCGTCAAAGACTCGAATCATGGCCCCTTTATCCGATTTGGTCTTATTCTGTTTGAGCTCCAAATTTTCTAAGGTAATATTCGTTCTGGATACAGTCTCTAACCGAATGTCTGTATATAAATTATCTGGGAATTGGTACATGAGCAGGCCTCCATCATATTACTATTTATCAGTATTATTCCCTTTTGTAATATACCTAGGTTTCTCTTAGTTCTTTATAAAAATTTATATCCCTCAAAGAAATCAATAAATTTATTAATTTTTCCTGATCTTTAATTGTTATTCTATTCGTTCTCTCAGAACTTGAAGATGCGGCAAAGTTTTCATCCGTCAAATTCGTCTTTTGCTAGCTTTACAAAGGCACAACAATTGTAAACGTACTCCCTTTGTGAGGCGTAGATTCAACAGTGATTTCCCCTTTTATTCTGGATATATTTTCTTTGGCTACATATAACCCTATTCCCTCTCCCCTTAAACTGGAGAACTTTGAACTATAATAAGCATCAAAGATTTTCTTTATTTCATTCTCACTTATTCCGATACCTGTATCTTTAATAATTATATGCAGTTGATCTGATGCCACCTGGTAATCCACAGTTACTTTTCCATTCTCTTCAGTAAATTTATAAGCGTTGGTCAGAATATTATAGATAGCTTGGCTTAGTTTGTACTTATCTGATTTGAGCACTACTTTTTGATTTTCTATTAATCTGAATTCTATTTTCTTCTTTGCGAATTGTATTCTGAGCCCGCTGACGATTTGCTTAATTAATCCACTGAATTCGAACTCTTCAATGTTTATCACTTCATAGTCTTTATCCGCATCTATCATTCCACTCATATTTGAAATGATAGAAGTAATATTCTCTATCTGATTTTCACAGATTCTTAGCTGTTCCGGTGTCATCTCTATGATACCGTCTTCAAATCCCTCTAAATGAGTTCTTAGAATAGTTAAAGGCGTCCTTGTCTGATGTACGAGTTCATCTATAGTTGTTTTTCTGCTTTTTTGTTTTAATTTTAGTCTTGATCCTAAAGATTCCAGACTCTGCTGTATTATTCTAATTTCCTTAACTTTAGCTAGATCAATCTTGATCTGTGTTCCTAAATCTATGTTTTGGGCCATCTCAGCTGTGTTGATTAAATCTTTACTCATTCTTCTACTTACATATATACCGATAATAACTGCAAAGATAAGCACGATTGCTATCGAATACAAGCTATTCGAAATAAGAGAAACCTTAAACATTTGAGTTGCCATAGAATTTTCGACTGAACTATATCTGGTAATATTTAATTGACCGATTATTCTATTATCATCCTTTATCTCTGCATAATCTACTTCTTCAAATTGCGCTCCCATCATCCTACCCATCATTTTATTGTTAGGCATGCCTCTCATTATCTGATTATTATTACTCACATCTACGATTAACGTACCTTCTGCATTATATAATTTGATTCGAGTAATGGGATCATCTAAATGAGTTTCTAATTCTATAGCCATTTGAACATTTGAAAAATCAGTTTCTGTTAAAGCTCTTTTCGAATATTCAACTATTTGCTTAAAGTGTTTATCATAGTCTTCCTTCATGTAATCCACGAAGTATCTATCCGTTAGGCTGCTTAATACAAAGGAATTAACACTAACTGCGAATATAGCTATAAGCATTAAAACGAGAAGCCACTGTTTGCGTATGGTCATGACTTCTCCCCTCCAAATACATATCCGGCTCCATATTTAGAAATAAGATATTCCGGGTTTTTAGGGTTACTCTCAATTTTTTGCCTGATGCGCTTAATATAACTATCGATATTCCTGTCATATCCTTCATATTCATGGCCATATGCCAGGTTAATTAATTGTTCTCTAGATAAAACTTGTCCTTTATTCTTAAAAAGAACAGAAAGTAAATTATATTCTGCTGATGTAATAGGAATTTCCTGGTCATTTTTATAAAGCTTCATACTCTTTGTATGTAAGCTTAACTCTCTGTGGTGATAAACTATTTCATCCGTCTCATGATAGACTCTCTTAAACAGTGCTTTGATTCGTCTCATTAATTCTTTGGTACTGAAGGGTTTCACCACATAATCATCAGCACCCATATCGAATCCTTTTAAGCGATCCACTTCCTCTTGTTTAGCAGTAAGCATAATGACCGGCAGCTCCGATATCTTACGAATCTCTGTTAACACTTCGAACCCATCAATCCCTGGCATCATAATGTCTAAAAGAACGAGGTGAAATTCCTGATGATTAATATAGTCTAGTGCTTCAAAACCATCTCCGGCCACGGAATAATCATATCCTTCCTTGACTAGATATTTAGAAATAATATCACTTATTTCTTGTTGGTCTTCAACTACCAGAATATTGTATTTCATCGGCTCACCTCGTTCTCTCTACGAACTATAGGTTTAGTTCTAAGTATTTCTCTTTATGGCTTTTGCTTAAGTTTTATTTACTCTCGCTGAGTACTTTCTTACGCTGAAGATATTCTTCTACGGAAAGTTCTCCTTTGGCGTATTTAATGTTGAGTAATTCGAAGACGTTATCATTTAATGCTCTTTTTTTATTCCTGTTTACCAGTAAGTATATCACAACACCAATGATTGCAAGAACACCTATACCGATAAAGAAGTCCCAGCCGCTGTTAAAGAAACCAAATCCAAAACATCCATAATCACCTGCATACCCACCATATCCTCTGCCATACATCATTGTTCTTTCCTCCTATCGCTTTAATACTTCTTTCATGGTTCTAAATGTTTCATCATCTATTTCCCCGTTAGCATAGCGTTCTCTCAGGATTTCTTCAGGATTTTTATGATTATTAAATTTAATATTCTGTCCATCCTTATTGGTCATAATATAGTAAATGCCAAATCCTAAAAGTAAAAAAGTCAGTATCATCATTGTAGTATCCTCCTTCTTAATTTGGTTGATTAATTCAAATTATGAGAGGAAAATATGGCACAAATATGATTGAATCATATTCTAAACAACTATAACAAATAAAACCCTCTCGCAAGAAAGGGTTTTATTTCTACACTAATTAATATGCTTTATTAGAAAGAGTTTATTCAACCACTGGTACTGGCAAAAAGGTCTATACCATAATGAGTGGTAACTGTTAGAGCTAAAGTCCATATAACAAGGCTAATAGTTATCCACTGTAGCGTATTGCGTTTTGTGCCGCCTAGAATCATCCCTATAATAGCTGCCAGATGTGAACCAACGAGGAGTGGACCTAACAATGCAAGACCTGGAAGTCCATATTTGTTCCAGATGCTAACACCTCTTTTAGCTCTTTTAGAATTTTTAATATCTTCACCTTTTCTCCTTTGATACCATTCACAGTATTTTTCAAAGAAAAGAATTAAAAGATAGACCGTAATCATATTACCAATAAATGCTAGAATTCCAACCAGTAAGGGGTTTAAGCCTCTGATGATAGCCAAAGGAATAACAACTGCAATCTCAATCCAAGGTATCGCAGCAAAAACAAAGACGAGTAAATACTCCCATATCGTAATCAATTCATTCATCCTCTCTAATACTTGCTTAAATCATAATTATCAATAGATAATTATGTACGTAATACTGGCAGAACAATTAGTACAACTAGAGGAAGTGCTTTGATGAAGCTAATTCCCATTGAGAGAAATCATAGTCTATACAAAACATAACATAATGTCAAGCTGAACACTATGTGCTTTGAGGAACACAATAATATTATGTATACTTTCAGAATATTCAATCTATTTGGCTGAGATTCTGATATAATAGAAAAAAGAAAAAGGAGGGGATTTAAAATGGATGGATTGAATAATTTTAGATGTACCTCATGTGATGTTTGTGGAGATGAGAAAACTTCATTAAAGCTTAGTTCTCAACTAACGTTTACAAGAGAACTAGATGATGAAGTAGTAGTTGATGATCTTAACTGGTGTGTATGTGAAGATTGCCTCCCGATGATAGGTAATGAGGATGGATAAGAAAGTTTTATATCGGCTAAGGAGGATAATCCTTAGTTATTTTTTTGCTTGAATAAACTGCCCTTTTATTACTGTCATATAAGATATTGCCTAAACAAAGGCAATATCTTTTCTAATTATGTTCCCACTTATTCCCTGATTAAAATCAATGTTAATTGGATTTTTTGTTCATACTAAGGTTATGTAGCTGGATAATATTAAGATTAAGTAATGGAGGTCCATCTTGATGAATACAAAGAGAAAATCAAAATATAAGAAATGGATTATTTCTAGTGTAATTATTCTTGTTCTTGCTGGAGCGTCAGCAACCTATCTGATGCGAACCTCCCCCCTACCCTATGAAAGTGTCCAAGCTCAAATTGGCGATATCTCTAATAACTATAAATTCCAAGGAAATGTTGAGACAAAAAATCGTCAAACTGTATTATCGGAAAGAGTAATGCAAGTTTCTAAAATCAATTACCAGGAAGGTGATATCGTTAAAGAAGGCGATGTCTTAATTAACTCTACAACAAGAGACGAAATTAAAGCAAAAATCAATGGCGAGATTGTAAACCTGAACTTAGAAGAAGGCTCTCAAGTTATGGCCGGAACTGTACTTATGGAAATTGTGGATTATCAGAATCTTGAGATTAGTATAAAAGTCGATGAATATGACTTACCTGCAGTAAAAAAAGATCAGAAAGCTATAGTAAATATTGCTGCTGTTCAAAAAGTGCTTGAAGGAACTATCAGTGGTATATCCAAGGAAGGGACAGTAATGAGTGGTGTCACCTTCTTTCCGGCAACTATCGACCTTAGCCCTGATTCTAGCCTGAAAATTGGGATGACAGCCGAAGTAACATTGACCAAAGAACAAGTTGCTGGTGTAGTTACCCTTCCAATGACCGCTATACAATTTGACAACAATAATAATCCTTATGTGCTTAAGAAGGGTGAAAATAGCACTATTATAAATACAGAAATAACCACCGGAATTAATGATGGGATAATTGTTGAAATCACAAATGGAGTAGCTGAAGGCGAAACTATATATTATCCCAAGATAATAGCCGCCAACGATTTTGATTTTGGCAGTAGAAGGGCAGATTGAGGAGGTGAGATGTCGTGCCAGAGATTCTAAACATGCAAAACATCTGTAAAAGCTACTATATGGGTGAAGAAGAAATCGAAGTGCTGCATGATGTCAACCTTACAGTAAGTACAGGTGATTTCTTATCGATTCTCGGTCCCTCAGGATCAGGGAAATCGACCATGATGAATATTATAGGTTGTCTGGATGTACCGTCCGCAGGGAAATATCTCCTCTCCGGTCACGATATTGAAGATTTAGATGAAATTGAACTTGCCCAAGTTCGTAATAAAGAAATAGGTTTTATCTTTCAAAACTTTCAGCTTCTGCCGCGCATGACCGCTCGGCAAAATGTTGAGCTTCCCCTTATTTATTCGGGTCTCTCCTCTTCAGAACGCAAAAAACGCTCTCAATCTATCCTGGAGCGAATCGGATTATCTGACAAAATGAAAAACCTTCCTACTCAGCTTTCGGGCGGACAACAACAACGAGTTGCCATTGCGCGTGCGTTGGTGACTGAACCTACTATCTTGTTAGCGGATGAACCTACCGGAGCCTTGGACCAAAAAACAGGAACGCAAGTAATAGAACTATTTGAAGAACTGAATCGTGATGGCAGGACAATCATTATGATTACTCATGACCAAAATATTGCCCGTCACGCCAGCAGAGTTGTCAATATTTTAGATGGTTATCTTACCGAGAAGGAAGTGTTATAGCATGCTCTTAGAAAGTATACGGATGTCTTGGGAAAATATCATATCTAATAAGCTCCGTTCTTTCCTCACCATGCTGGGCATTGTGATTGGAGTCGCTTCTATCATTGCTCTTATAACGATTGTTCAGGGTGCAACCTATAGTATCAGCGAAGAAGTGACTAGCCTTGGGGTAAACAAAATTACTGTTAATGCTACGGGTACTCCTCTCAAGCAGGGACTAAGTGAAGAAGATTTGAAAAACATTGCTAAAGTCAATAATATAAGCGGTCTATCTCCAACAATTTCAGGCATGACTAATATTGTATATCAAGGGCAGGTTAAAGAAAAAGTAACGGTTCAAGGAAAGAATGAAGTATATTTCCAATCAGATTCGAGCTTGCTTCAATCCGGGAGAGGGATAAATATTCTTGATTTAGAAAGCAAAAATCAGGTTGCGGTGCTAGGTCGGGATATCGTCAAGGAACTTTACTTCGGTGTTGACCCTATTGGTAAAGAACTGATGATTCACGGTACAACTTATACAGTTATTGGCACCCTCGCGTCTTCAAGTCATTTTAGTCTTACCTCCAACAACAAGGCGGTAATCATTCCTTATACTACTGCACTTCGAAGTCTAGGGGTGAAAAACATATCAAGTCTCGATGTATTTTTATTAGATACTAATTTAGCCGATGATACTGTGAATAATATTAAAAGAGTATTAAACTCAACATTTAACTATAAAGACAATGCTTACACCATATTTAACATGGGAGATATGATAGAATCCTTTCAATCCATGATGTCTATTCTATCTTTGCTGCTTGCCGGCATAGCTGGGATTTCCCTGGTAGTCGGAGGTATCGGAATTATGAATATGATGTTGGTATCGATAACGGAACGCACCACTGAAATCGGTTTGCGTAAAGCCCTAGGAGCAACACCCAACAGAATCCAGCTTCAATTTATTATTGAATCCATTTTTCTCTCTATATTTGGAGGGCTGATTGGCTTAATCCTTGGCAGTTTAGTTGCATATGTAGCTTCAATCTTGATTGGTGTAGGGTTTTCTATACAGGTTTCCACTATAGCTCTGGCTGTTGGATTTTCAGCTATTGTTGGAATTGTCTTTGGCTATATGCCGGCCAGAAAAGCAAGTAGATTAAACCCCATTGATGCTCTGAGAAGTTTGTAAGGGTCAGGAGGCTATCTAGTAATAAACCCCCTGTTCTGGATTGCCATCTTTTACAGGAGGTTCGTTATTTATTGATCATAATTTACTTAGTTATAAGACTACTAGAAGCGACGACTGAAAAGACCTCTTGTTCCAGTAGCAGTAGAAAATCCTGGCTGAGGGGCAACGACTACGTTAGTAGTAAGTGGTTGGACATAATACTGAGGGACATTTACAATATTTTGGCGGTTGACTGTTACAATTGGTTGAACTACAGGGACTACGCGAGGAGTATAGTAGTCACGAACCACATATTGTGCAGGACAAACGATAGGATTAACACATCCACAATGCATGAATCATTCACCTCCTTAATGGTACATTATATGTATAACCTGAAGCATTTGGATACATTTGGTAAATATATATAACTAATTTTTATAAAGCACTCTTGTAATAAATGTTAAAATTCCTTTGAATATGCTATCCTAGGACTATTCGGCATTTTGATATTTCCCGGGAGGAGCACTATCCATGTCTATTTTTAGAATTTCCGAAAAAGAGAAAAATGCCCAGCGTAGGCCATCCGGGTCTAATCGCGCTATTGCTGAATCTAAGCGGGCAACCTCAGAATTTATAGATTTCTTTACCAAGCATAACTCAGATATAACGCAGGAAGAACTTAATCTTGATTTAGAACTTCAGATTAATGTCGGTCGTCAAGTTATTGCCCAATTGGAGCTTAAAGTAGGCATAAATCGTCTTTATGTTGTCAAGGATTTAAAAGAATTCCTATTCGCAATTAAGACCGGTCGTTCACTAGAATTCGGTATGAAGTTTACTTATGATTCAACGCGGCACAGATTTAAAGAAGAGGATCAACAAATTATTAACATGCTTCAAGAAATGCTGAATCAGTATGAAGCAATTCATGAAATCAGCGGTTCTTATTATCCAACTTATTTGACCTCTCCCTTCACTAAAAAACCTTTTATCTTAAGCAGATATTATCTAAGCAATTTATTAGATGCTTTAGGCACTAAACTCTTCTCCTTATCAGTTGTTTCAACCAAAACTATTCCCTCCAGCAACCCGCACTTAACTCAGGTTATCCGTCAGGAAATCCCTTTGGACTTTGCAGTCAACGCCCAAGGCCCGGATTTAGCACTGGCCTTGAAAAGTACCCTACCCTTCCAGCTATCGGCTGATGGACGTTATTATATATATAATCAGGAGATTTATCTGGCTTCTCCAGAACAACAAGACTTTCTTCCTAACCTTCTAAAAGCTCTGCCTGGAAAATCCGGACCGACAATTCTGTTTCCAGCTGATCAAAAAGGCTTTTTTGCATCGGAAGCTTTACCACTCATTGAAAAACTGGGTTCTGTATCTATCGAACCGGAACTGGCCGAAAAGTTTATCAGAGAAGATTTGCAAGCTCGTATCTATTTTGACCGGATGGGCGAGAACGGTATTTCAGCTCGGTTGGAATTTCACTATGGAGATATCATAATTAATCCTTTTTCAGCCAAGGAAGAAACTTCGAGCACTTCCCTTGCTGATGATCATATTCTTATCCGAGATATCGATCAGGAAAGAAAGATTTTTAATATCTTTGAACAAGCAGATTTTTTTGTTTCACAAGGAAAAATCAACCTTGATGATGACGAGAAAATTTTTGATTTCACGGTAAACTGGCTTCCTCAAATTCAAGGGTTGGCAGAAACCTTCTATTCCGACGACTTTAAACTAAAAATCCGAACCTCCACCAGTTTTTCCGGACGCATCCGGTTGGATGAATCCCTGGATATGTTGGAAATATCTTTTCAATATAGTGATATTGATCAAAGTGAAATTGCTGATATCTTTCATTCCCTGCGGACGAAAAAAAAATATTACCGACTGCGTGACGGATCATTTCTTGATCTAAAGCAACCGGAGCTGGAGTCAATGGCACAGCTCTTGGACCAGTTAGGTTTTAAGGGCGATGATTTAAACAACCAGACTCTCTATCTTCCCAAGTTCAGAGCGATGTATATCGATAGTTTTCTGCGCCAGGTTAATCTGCCTGGAATCCAACGTAATCAGGCTTTTAAGCAATTAGTCCAAAGTATTCTAGAGCCTCAAGACGGTGAGTTTGAACCTCCAAAAGCGTTGCACCATGTGCTGCGTGATTATCAGAAAACTGGTTTTAAATGGCTAAAAATATTAGCTTCTTATGGTTTGGGTGGGATTCTAGCTGATGATATGGGATTAGGGAAAACCTTAGAGGTTCTCGCCTTTATTTTATCAGAGAAACCTTCTGCCTCACCTGCTCTTGTCATTGCCCCTACCTCGCTTGTCTATAACTGGCAAGCAGAAGGGGAAAAATTCGCCCCCGACTTGAACGTTCTGGTCGTCGAAGGTACACCTCAGGAACGTCAAGAACAGTTAACTATTATTGATCAATGCGACTTGGTTGTGGCCTCCTATGCGGTTTTGCGGAGAGATATTGAGACATTCTCTCAACTAGATTTTTCTTACTGTTTCCTGGATGAAGCTCAAAACATCAAGAATCCTCAAACTTTAAACGCTAAATCAGTCCAGCGCATTAAAGCTAAAGGCTATTTTGCTCTAACAGGAACTCCGATTGAGAACTCCCTTTCAGAACTTTGGTCTTTATTTAACTTTTTTATGCCCGGCTATCTCCTTTCTCACCGGGAATTCCATCAGAAATACGCCATACCCATTACCAAAGGAGACAATCAAGCTCTCTTGGAATTGAGTCGCCACACGAAACCTTTTATTCTCCGTCGCCTCAAAAAAGATGTCTTAAAACAATTACCCCCTAAGATTGAGACCCAGATGAATGCTTCTTTAACTGATGAACAAAGAAAAATATATTTAGCTTATCTCCAGCAGACCAAGAGCCAAATTGCTCAGGAATTGGCAACTTCGGGATTTGCTAAAAGTCATATTAAGATTCTAGCCGCTCTAACTAGATTGAGACAAATTTGCTCTCACCCAGCAATGTTTATTGATAATTACACAGGTGAAAGCGGTAAAATGCTGCTTTTTCAAGAGATTCTCGCTGACGCTTTGGCTGGTGGCCACCGTATTCTGGTCTTCTCTCAATTCACGTCCATGCTCGATATTATCCGTGACGACTTAAACACGAAAAAGATCGAACACTTTTATCTTAGTGGTTCGACCAAAGCTTTAGAGCGAACGAAAATGGCCCATTCGTTCAATTCCGGCCAAGGAGATGTATTCCTCATTTCATTGAAAGCTGGCGGAACTGGTCTAAACCTTACGGGTGCTGATACCGTCATTCATTTCGACCCTTGGTGGAATCCTGCTGTTGAAGATCAGGCTACTGACCGAGCTCATCGCATCGGTCAAAATAATTCTGTGCAGGTAATAAAGCTTCTAACTCAGGGAACAATCGAAGAAAAAGTGAACGTTCTTCAGTCCAAAAAGAAAAAACTGATTGACTCCGTCATTCAACCAGGAGAAACTATGCTTACCAAGTTAACCGAGCAAGAGCTCAAAGAAATATTCGAGATAAATTAACGTAAGGTTATCCTTAAATTACTCATAAAAGAATCACCTTTAATATTTGATACATAGAGTCAAAGCGTATTAAGGTCTATTAGATCTTTACGCATGATAAAATCTGTTTGTTCTTCATTTCCAACAATAAATGGATGCTTACCTATAATATAAAATCCATTCTTTTTATAAAACCGAATAGCTTTCTCATTTTTTTCCCAGACACCTAGCCATACGTATATTTTATTGCGTGCTTTTGCAATATCAATAGCTTTGTTGATTAAAATCCTACCCAAACCTTTTCCTTGAAATTCTTTTGTAAGATATATTCTCTCAATCTCAAGAGATTGAGGATCATGGATATCGGTTTGAGCCTTATCTTCATTTACTTTTAAATAACCTGATATTTCTTCATCAATACAAAGAAAATAAAAATCCGAATTGCGATTTGATAATTCATCATGAAGTTTAGGAATACTATATGCTTGTTTAAGATAAACTTTCATGTTGGCTGGTGTATTCATATGCTTGAAGCTATCCTTAAATGTTTTGCAAGAGAACTCACAAAGAAAAATAAGATCCTCCATCCCACATTCTCTGACAGTGATTTTCATTTGTTTTATGCTCCTATACCAATGTACTTGCGTCTCAATTTTTACTTTGCTCTAATATTCCTGTATTCGTTGCCAACTTGAAAAATCTAAACCTTAGCCACTCAGAGCTGAAGCTACTGACCAGCTATATAAGCTGAAGAAATCTGAAGATCGTCATTATAAGCAGGAGTATCGCTGATGAGATTACAGCATATCTTCCATTCCAACCCGGGCCAACTTCAAGAGGTGACCGTTCTGCTAAGCCGGCTACGGTTATTATTGTGGCTGACGAAGGAGACATTGTAATCCCCATTGCCCAGGTTATGGCTAAGAGCACGGCCATATAGGTTGGGGTTACTCCATACGCAGAGGCTTCAACTGTCCCCCCAATAATTGTAATGGTGACAATTGGGTGTATACCTATAGCAGAAACAATAAGCCCTATTACAATGATGACAATGGAGAACATGATAATATTTTCACCAACAAACCAAGATAGTACCAGAGGTACATAATTCCCTAGCTGCGAATAGGTAATACTTGAAGCAAAGAGTCCCGCCCCAACAAATAAGATAATCTCATTTGTTAAACCCGGAAGACTTTTATGGAAATAATCTCCTCTGCATTCTCGCCATAAAATACGCAATCTAGAGAGAATGAACATCCAGAGAATGGGAAATACAAGTGAGGCAAGCGATACTACGATTATTGTCTGAATACCCGTGTACACTGAAATCAATGCAATTCCTGTAATGAGAATAATCCCAAAGACACACAGTTCGATTACTTTGCGATAATTAATAACACTGTCTGACAGTTGGACAGTGTCAAGGTCAACGTTAACGACAACCTCTTCGGCTTGACCTCTTCTCTCTTCTGCCATTGTCATCATGTAACCAATCATTCCGGCAATAACACCGCTTAAAATACCGAATGGAAAGAACAAATACCAGGTAGCACCAGTTACTTGAATAATTAAGGCAATGGATGCCATAGTTGGTGACCATATCGTACAAGTAGCAAACCCGCGCGTAATAGCTTTACTGAGAAGCTTTTTATTCGCGCTGAAACTACTTGCTTTGCTAATCTCATGTACAAGAGGAACAACCGCTAAATTAACTAAAACACCTACAAAAGCTGAGATAAAACTAACAAGAACATAGAAACGATTATTAGTCTTTACAAAACGCCGGAAGAAACCTTGAAGGGCTTCAAAATAGCCCCCGAATTGGATTGGGATTCTCAATAACGGTACCAAAGTGAACATCACAACTAAATATAGATTTTCCTCTATTGCCTGTTCCCAGATGCTGAAAGGAGCATTGTAAGATAAAAGAATAATAATACTTAGGGTTATAGAGATATAGCCGATGATTTTCGATGAACCTGTAGCAACCCTCAGGCTGAGAACGATTACAAGTACAATCAAAACTAATGTAAGATGATTTATCCAAGCAGACTGAATAAATAAATTGCTTAAATATATAATGGCTAAAACAAAGGTAAATAGACTACGTATACGGGTTAAGATACTCTCTATCATTATAAATTCCTTTTAAATAATTTATGAAACCTTAGTTATTTTACCCAAGGTTCCTTATCCCAAGGAACCTTTTCTTGAAAACTTTTTACTTTTTGTATTAGAGACATGCTCCACCCGGAATCCTTTTCGGCTCTGGCGTACCGTAGCCGTCATGAATCCGAAAAATATCAGGGTCCATACTCCGCCGGTCAATACAATCCCGAGCAGAATCCTGAAAACTTCCGGCCACAATAAAGGACGGCTTAGCAGATAAAGCACGTATACGATAGTCGCAAGGAACCCACCTTCATATTTCAGCGGCGGGATGCTTTCTATTAAGGAGATTAGCTCCATGGGCGGGAAAAGATAGCTAAGACTTAAACCTAATAAAAGTAAAAACAATAGATTCGTGAGATACATGACGAGCGATGCACTTGGAGAAATACGCATTTGGGGTTTATCTGGGTTATACCTGGCGTTATGAATAGAATAATAGAGACCGATTGAACTTGAGCCCAGACTTAGGAGTACGGCTGCAAAGGCAAGAAGAACAATCAAGGAAGCTGAAAACCCTACGGCGATTGAAGTGCCCACAAGTAAAGCTTCCATTAAAATCAGTGTAGGCAGAACTGCAGCCACAAGTTTTCCCCATACTACAGGCCATCCGATCAAAGGAACACTGCTTAGAAGCCAATCGGATTCCCCTTCCCTGCCAAAAGCTTGTAAAGCCATATTGCCGCTAAACATAATGGTGTACATTATAAGAACGATTATCAGAGAAGAAAAACCGGCATCTGAAGAGGTAAACAGGAATTGAGCCACAAAAAAAGCCATAATGGTCAGAGGCATGAGGTAGCCAAACCATTCCCTGGTGTCACGTTTCAGCGAAAGTAAATCTTTTTTGGCAACTGCCCACATTCCCAACCAGGAAGAGGCTTGGGGGGTGACTTTTTCCTCGAATATAAAAGAGTACTTGGGCAAAGTATTCTCCAGCGTACTATTATAAATATTAATTTCGGATGTGTGTAATGTGCGTTTTTTTCGGGTCCTGCCCCCTTCTCCCTGGCTAAGAGATATAAACCCTTGTCGGAATCCTCGCTCGAGAAGAATCATCGACAGCAGGAAAAGTACCACACTTACCAAAACAATCAAGACAGACCATCCGAGTCCAGCAAGGATGGTCCCGCTTATTCCATTAACTAAGGCAAGCGAAGCCCATCCCCAAGGAAAAAAGTTCAGGATCTCCAACATTTCTTCTTTGCCTGTCAGCCAGGAACCTATATCCATATTTCCCTGGCTGTTGAGGAGCAAATTAGGAATCTGAACCACCAGGACAATTATAATACCGGCTAACGCGCCGATAAAACCCATCGCTTCTTTACTGCGATGAGGGGGGACAATGCGCATGACCAGAAGATTAATCAATTCCGCTAGAGCTGCACCCATCAGCCACAGACCACACCCTACCAAGAAGACTAAGAAATAATAGAATCCACCTGCCTGAAAGAGCAGTCCATAGAAAATTCCCGGGAGGAAAGCAAATAAAACAGCGATTACTAAGTTACTGCCGAGAACCGAGAGCGATTTCACGGCGAAAACTGCTTTAAGTGATACAGGTGTCATAAAAAGAAGTTCTAAATCATCAGACATATAGAGTGCAGCAAAAGCAGCAGTAATACCAAAGAAAATCTGACTGCCCATCCCTACCATAAATAACAAGGCAAGAAAACCCTGGGCTGTTTGCGGCGGCATCTCTTCTAAAGCTCCATAGGCGAGCGAACCTAGGGAAGCCAGAAGAGACAAAAAAATCATACCAATAACAAACATTCCAATAAAGGTCCTTTTGCGGCGTTGTCGGAGGGTATTTAAGCTTACTCGTATTTGGCTTTTTAGCAATAAATTAAAATCTTGAAGGAAAGACGACATTATTCTTCCTCCAGACTTTTGATTACTTCTGCACTTTCCGTACCACCGGTAAGTTCCAGAAAGATATCTTCCAGACTCTCGCCGGTGTGTCCAACTCTCTGACGCAATTCTTCAGGGCTTCCCTGGGCAATCAGTTGGCCATTTTTAAGAATTCCGACACGGTGGCACATTCTTTCTGCAATCTCTAAAATATGCGTCGAGACGAACACCGCTGCTCCCTGCCTTGCTAACTCCTGCAGGATATCTTTTAAAAGTCGGGCACTTGCTGGATCAAGACCAACCGTAGGTTCATCCAACATAATGACTTTAGGCTGGTGAATCAGTGCTGAGGCTAGTACCACTTTTTGACGCATACCGTGAGAGTAGCTTTCTAAGAGCTCATCTGCCCTGGCTTGAAGCTCGAACATAGCGAGAAGCTGTTCTGATCTTTCTTGGGCGATATCTTTCGGGACCCGGTATAGAGAAGAGATTAGCATCAAAAACTCTCTCGCAGAAAGCTTATTATATAATTTAGGTTGGTCAGGTACATAGGCCATAACAGATTTAGCCTCGGTTGGTTGTTTCTTGAGGTCATAACCACAGATAAAAACTTCCCCTTCACTGGGATCCAATAATCCAGTTAACATTTTTATGGTAGTTGTTTTACCTGCGCCATTTGGTCCCAGAAAACCAAATATTTCACCGCCCTTAACCTCTAAATTCAAGTCGTTAACTACTGGTACAGATCCATATTTTTTCATTAAACGAGTGGTCTTAATTAAGACATTATCCATTAACGTGCCTCCTGGTGCTAAATGCATAACTATTTATATTTTATAGATTGATAATTTGTTTTTTGTAAATCCACATTTTCTAGTATAACATAGATTTTATGATGCTATTTATTACTCGGAATAACTTCTAACCAATAATTATCAGGATCATTGATAAAGTAAATACCCATTCCCTTATTCTCATAACAAATACAGCCCATCTTTTTATGATGTTCATAGGCTGCTTCAAAATCATCTACGGCGAAAGCCAGATGAAATTCATTCTCTCCTAAATTATAAGCTTCCATTCTATCCCTTAACCAGGTCAGTTCCAGCGTATGGTTCGAAGAACCATCGCCTAAGTAAATTAAGATAAACTCTCCACTCTCTGGAGCAAATCTTTTGACCTCGACAAGTCCTAAAGCTTCTTTATAGAATTGAAGGCTTTTTTCCAGATTTAAGACATTAAAATTGTTGTGAGCAAATTTAAAATTCATAATTAACCCCTTCCTTTCTTAAATACCAATAATCAATTTGGTATTATTATAGAGAATATTTTCTAGTCATTATATATAGTTTACCTAAAAAATTAGAAAAAACCAAATGAGGTGATTCATATGGTCAACCCAGAAATTAAAATTAAATATCTGTATCACAGCGGTTTTCGGGTCGAAACTTCAAAACACATCTTTATCTTTGATTACTATAAGGGTAATGTTGATATGGGAGATAAAGATACTTATGTCTTTTCCTCCCATGGTCATCCTGATCATTTCAACAAAGAGATATTTCAATGGCAGAAGCAAAAACCGAATATCAAATACATTTTAAGTGACGACATTAGTATAAAACAAAAAAAGGGGAACATTTTTGTAATGTCCCCCTATGATGAAATTAAAGTCGATGATGTAATAATAAAAGCTTTTGGCTCCACTGATTTAGGAGTTTCTTTTCTTATCCAATTTCTTGGGACAAACCTGTTTCATGCCGGTGATCTAAACTGGTGGTATTGGTCTCAAGATGTACCGGAAGAAATAAAAAGAGCTGAGATTCTATTCAAGAAAGAAATCGCCAAGATTAAAGGTGAGTCTATCGATATCGCCTTCTTCCCTGTCGACCCAAGGTTGGAACATAATTATTGCGTAGGCGCAGATTACTTCATCCAAGAGATTTCCCCCAAGGTCTTAATTCCCATGCATTTTGGAGATAATGGTGAGACCGCCAAACAATATGCTGAGAAAATGAAGGACAGTCCGACAAGAATAATCGATATCGCAGAAAAAGGACAAGAATTAGTACTAGATTGATTCTTGTATAATTCTTGCAATGTCATACCAGCTAAAGTAGTCAGAAATATCTTAACTTTGGCAAGTATGTTCATGTTCGTGGCAAGAGTCTCCTGAGTCGGAAAGTGTTCCTGAAAGCCATTCAAGAGCGACCGACTTAACATCGCCGGAACATCCACGTAATACTTCTATACCCGAATTGTTTAAAACTCTTACGGCTCCCTCACCCATATTGCCTGCGAGCATGACTTTTACACCCATTTCAGAAAGTGTTTGTGCGATATTTGATTTGCAGCCACAACCTACTGGGGAAGCAATGGTTTCTTGCTCGATTATTTCTTTATTATCTTTATCAACAGTAAAGATAGTAAAATAATCACAATGTCCAAAATGATCGTCTATAAGATTTTGGCGCGACGGTAATGCAATTTTCATATAATCATTCCTCTTTCATTCCTATATTTTGCCCTATTTGAGTTTTTGGCATATGGCTTTTATAAAATGATAAATCTATTAAGAAAATATGTCAATTATTTTTGCTATGTTCATATGTAGTTTTTATTTTACAACTAAACCCAGTAAGCTGGAAAGAGCGACCGCTTGCATAGCAGTCACTATTGCACCATTTACATCAGTGATGTTGACCCCGATCCCTTCGATATCACAACTTGTAAAATCTATCCCTTTAAGATTTGTGAAGTTCAGCTGAGCTTGAAGAAGATTAGACTCTTGAAATTCAACTTTTGAGAACAGTGAGTTTTTAAAATCTGAGTAAGTTAATTGACAGCGCAGGAATACAACTTGTTTACAATTAGAATAGCTGAAAAAACCATATTGCCCGTTGCAATCTTCGAAAGTTACATCTCTTAAAGTGGCTTCACTTAGGTTAATCCCGATAATCTTACAATTTATAAACTCGACTTTATGTAGTAAAGCTTCATTAAAATCTACATTGGATAAATCACAATTTTCAAATCTCACATTGATCAGCTCTATACGTCTAAAAATTATTTCATTGAAAATAACTTTTTTAAATATTACTTGTTTAAAGGTCAATTTGTCAGCTTGATGGTTTTCTAGAGAGCTATCGCAAATCGTTCCAAAAGAAAATATAGTTTCATCAACTATATTTTCCCTAGATAGGTCTATGATATCTAGTCCGGTATCAAATATAGGTCTCAAAACTTTTGTTTTTATTTTCTTGTCTTCCATGCTTTGCTTATAACCACCTTAACGGCCACCAAGCCTTTGGATTTTGTTGGAATCTACCTAACTACTATAAATCATTTTCAATGCAGTATCAACGAATATGCCAAATAAGCCAAATCTATAGTTTTCTCCTAGATAAATTGATGATCCCTCGAAACTATTTCGAGGGATCATCCGATGGCAAAGTCAAAACCCGATTAGGCATGACGAGGATACATTATCTGAGTGAAAAAAAACAGTAACTTTCTTGCATAGCACAACAAAACAAACGACAATTTGCGCTCCCAATCTTATTATGCATTGTAAAATAGCAAGAAAATTTACTTCACTTTTCCAACTCCCAAATAATATTTTTAATTTATTATCTCATACGCATTTCAGAAAATGCTCAAAGCAGGTAGTTTTTATGATAATTCTAAATATTCTCCTGCTTTAAGGCATCGATAATGTTTTCTTTTTTAACCTTTGCACTGGAGTACAGCATTGTAGAACTGACTATCACAAACACTGCAATAATGACATATAAAATACTTGTCCAAGGAAGTGCGAATTCATAGTTAAAGGTGTACATCAATGACCTGTGTATTAAATACATTACTGCTATACTCAGTGGAAGCCCATATAATAATGACTTAATCCCATAGAAAATACTATCATAGTTTATCATCTTATTAAAGCCTTTGGGTGTCATCCCAACTGATTTTAACATCGCGAATTCTCGTTTTCGGAGAGAAATGCTTGTCGAAATCGTATTAAAAATGTTGGCAATAGATATAGTTGTAATTAACACGATAAAGCCATACGTAAATACTGATATTAACAAGATTATCTGCTGTTCTTGTTGTCTACTTTGGTAAGCATTAAAAACATACACATTACGCTCATTCATATCCTCAATTTCGTGTTGTGTTTTTATGGGATTCGTACTTTTTAGCAATATTCTTGTATTTAAGTTAGGAATTTCCTCCTCACCCATCAATTGATTCAGGACTTGTTCGGAGACAATAATACTTAGCCCGCCTACTCCTGCTGGAAAGACACCCATCGGAGCCTTATCTGTCAAGGCGACAATCTCTAATTTGTTCAAATATGTCTCTTCATTTGTCTCCAAATTAGAGTAGAACAAATCAATGTATTGCCCTATTTTTGTATTTATCGCTTTTGTCTCTACAAACTTTTTCGCTACTCTATCCTGATAAGAGATAGTATCAATTATAATTCCAGTTATATTATCTGGATTTGTTAACGAATAGTAATCTACACCAACTTCTTTGGCATATGCTTGGAGATTCTCTTCATCTAGAGCATGGATATTGATGTAGTAAGGATATTTACCATTCTCGAGTACACTCTTATCCTGCTTTATTTGTTCTTGTAATTCTTTAGCGATTGATTCCTCGTTAATCCAAGAGTTAATATTCAACTCTTTCATTACGCTAAATTCGGTTACATCATCTAAGGATGCTATGGATTTTAACAATCGTTCATCGGTCTTAGTATCATCACTATCTATGGAAACTTGAATATCAAAATTAACACCATCCTGGGAGAGTTCCGAGGATTTTATTAAATTGGCGGTAAAAAATGAAACTGCTAAAAACAGCACTATGCTTATGGTGATTGAGAATACTGTTGCTTGGTACCTGCGTTTATTTCTTTTTAGATTTTTCAAGCTGATTTCCGCTTCGATTCCAAATAGCATACGAACAAATTTTGAAGTTTTCAAGGTTTTACTTGTAAGCTTAACATCGGTTGTCTGCCGAATGGCATCAATGGCAGAGACCTTCGATGCTTTTTGAGCTGGAAGATAAGTTGAAATGAAGATTGTCATCATGGAAACTACACAGGCAGTCAAAATCGATAATGGGGTGACGGATAATGCTAGTTTTTCAGTAACTCCAAATACTCCTTGGATCATCGGATTAATGAGCCAAAAAGTAATGCCGATTCCTCCAAGACCACATATTATTCCAAGTGGGATACTTATCAAACCGATTATCGCTCCCTCAAAAAATACCGAGTTTCTTTTCTGTTTTTTTGTAGCCCCAACACTGGAGAGCATCCCTAAGTGCCGGGAACGTTCCGAGACGGAAATAGCAAAGGCGTTATAAATTAACGAGACTGAGCCAATCACAATGATTGCCATAATAATCGCTGATAATGAATAAAGGGTGCTGTGCAAGTTATCATTATTGGTCACACCATAATAACGCAGTAAACTATTATTAAAGTCTATCGTCTCAATATTATTGCACTTGGCTAAGTCTTCCGCATGAGCGTAGAGCGATCTTTGGACTTTATTTAAGACCACTGTGGCATTGACTATATCGTTTGGGCCTAGCATACTTTCATCTACATAACTAATAATTGTGTATCCTGGAGCCCAGGTTGGTTCCCAGGTCGGACGCTTTATAATCCCTACAACTGTGTAGCTTCGAGTCGTTATTTTCTCTCCGATGGTTTCAGCAATTTCACCATTCGCCATTTGCAAGGGCGTATTTTGAAGAAGTGCTCGACTGATACCTTCAACTTCAGTTATTCGCTGTCCAATATCAAGTACTAATTGATCACCTATCTCGTATTCCACCTTGGCGTTATCAATGATTTCTTCCGAGATTACAACCTCATTGCCTGCTTGAGGAAGTCGACCTGTACTCAATTCAATCGGAAACTGTTCAAAACCCTGAACATTATACTCTTTGATAAATAAATAGGGCTTATTCTTATTTTGTCCTTCTTCTAAAAACGCATAGCCACGATCTTTTGATATAACAAGCGTTTGGGTTGCTTCATCGTTTTTAACCGCATCAAGCTGATCCTTATTCACATCCTTATAAATCACATGCCATTCGCCTTCACTTGCGATGACTTGCTTTTGGAATAATTCCATAAAGGATACGCCCAAAGTAGTAACTGCCATCACCATGGAGACGGATATAATTACTCCAATTATTGTAACCAGTGTTCGTCTTTTATTTTGCTTTAAATGTCTTAACGTTAGTTTATTTACAATGTTCATTGGCGAACCACCTCATCATTGGCGATTCTACCATCTTCAATCGAAATTACACGTTCAGCTTGTAAGGCAATTCGTTCGTCGTGGGTAATAACGATTAGAGTTTGCTTATAGGTTTTATTAAACATTTTCAGTAAGTTGATGATTTCATTACTATTCTTGCTGTCTAAATTGCCCGTTGGCTCATCTGCCAGCATAATGGCAGGATGACTAACCAGTGCTCTGCCAATTGAAACTCTTTGTTGCTGCCCGCCGGAAAGCTGATTAGGAAGATAGTTTAAACGGGTTTCCAGATTTAAGACCTTAATGATATCGGCAAAATGTTTCTTATCAACCTTGTGTTGGTCAAGTAACAACGGCAGGGTAATATTCTCTTTAACTGTGAGGACAGGGATAAGATTGTAGAATTGATAGATCAAACCTATTTGTCTGCGTCTGAAAATGGCAAGCTGGTTCTCATCAAGCTGATAAATATCAGTATTATCTACTAATACTTGGCCGCTGGTCGGTCTGTCTACTCCTCCCAACATATGAAGAAGTGTTGATTTACCTGATCCGGACGGACCGATAATGGCAATAAACTCACCTTTATTTACTGAAAAAGACACATCATCCAAGGCCTTTACTGCCGTTTCTCCACTTCCATAAATTTTAGACAGATTCTTTATTTGTAAAATTTCCATAAAAAAACCTCCATTTATTAGGATGGATTAAGTATATCTGTCTAAAATGACTTTAAAGTGACTGTAAAGATGACAATCTAGTCACATAAGGTTTTTTCTTTATGTGGTTACAGTAATAACAAAAAGAAGGAATAAGTCTAGATGATTAGTTTATAAAATTTAATTATAAACTGTGTACCCTGCCCTTTATCACTCTTAACTTCAATATCTCCATTTTGGCTCGTTATAATGCCGTGAGCCATTGCAAGGCCAATACCGATGCTGTCTTCGCTGGCGTTCTTCCCTTTATAAAATCGTTTAAAGATATAGGGTATATCTTCCTTAGGGATTCCCCTCCCATTATCAGCAATGACAATTTCTGTAAACAAGGGATTTTCTGAAAAAGAAATAGAGATTACTCCACCTTGAGGTGTATGTTCAACACAGTTTTTTATAATATTAATCATGGCTTCAGCTGCCCAGTTCAGATCCCCCAGAAAAGAGACTCTCTCTTCACCATTTATTTGTACGCTTTGTTCTTTGATGTCCATCGGAATCAAAAGGGGTTCGATCGCCTTTTGAATTAGAGTGTTCACATCTATTTGGTGTTTTTTAAACTGAATAGTACCGGCATCAATCTTCGAGATTTTTAACAGTGAAGATACGAGCCATTCCATCCGTTCCAGCTGAATTCGAATATTACGTGTGAATTCCGTTCTCTTCTCAACAGGTAGTTTTGGATCACTTAACAAATCTGCCATCACCATCATTGAGGTAAGTGGTGTTTTTAGTTGATGAGATATATCTGAAATAGCGTCTGTAAGCTGTTTTTTGTCTTTCTGCAAAAGTGAGCTTTGCTCCGACAACAAGTTTGTGACTTTATAAATATCATTCTTCAAAATACTAAGTTCACCTTCATGATTATCACGTACATCAAGACTATAATTACCCCCGCTGATTTGACGCAGATAGCCCGAAAGCTTTTCTAATTCACTATATCTCCACCTTGTGAATAGTAAGCTGCAAATAATTAATAACACTGCTGTGACGAAAACGATGACCCCGGCAGTAGGCGAAAAAAGAGTTGCTACAACTATGGCCCCTAAACTAATTAGGGACATAGCGAGTACTAGAATTTGAATCTCTCTATTACGCAACATACTAATCACCAACCTTATAACCTAAACCACGTACTGTTTTGATAAACGTTGGATTCTGAGAATTATCTTCTAGTTTTTCTCGTAACCTTTTTATGTAAACCGTTAAAGTATTATCGTTAACAAAGTCTCCTGCTACATCCCAAATCTGATCTAAGAGTTGATTCCTTGTAAGAACTTGCCCAATATGATTGGCGAAGATTAGTAATAAGCGATATTCTAACGCTGTCAGGATAATCTCAGCTCCATTTTTATAAACCTTTCCTTCAAGTGTATTAATCCGGATATTTTTAACCTCGATTATGGTGTTTGTCTGCATCTGCTTATGGTATCTCCGCAAAACCGATTTAATTCGGGAAAGAAGTTCACGAATACGAAAGGGTTTGGTAACATAATCATCTGCTCCCATATCAAGCCCCATCACGATATTGACTTCATCATCGATTGCCGTTAAAAAAATAACAGGAATATCTTTTTGCTCTTTTACTATTTTACATAGTTCATAGCCGTTCCCGTCCGGCAAGGATAAATCGAACAAACATAAATCTATTTTATCCAGTTCTTCAGTTAGCACCTTTTTGGCCGTTACTGCATCAGGACAATAAACTGTGGTAAATTGATCTTGCTGTAACGAATATTCAATTCCAGATGCAATTGTTTTATCATCTTCTACAAGCAAAATATTCATCATAGATCATCCTATCCATCTTTTACTTTGGGTAATCGATCACTTCAATATAACCTTAACTAGCAGTTTATACATGGTGATAAAAAATATCGAAGTTAAATAATCGGCCTTACCGAACTAGGTGCTGAATCGTTTTCTTTATTCGTCTTTGTTATTTGTGTCAAGGTTTTGGCTAAGCGCTGTACCCCTTCGAGCAAAACTTCTTCATTGTGGGTGGTAAAACAGAGGCGAAATTCTTTATCAAGGGTGGGTACTGTATGGAAAGCTTCACCAGGGACAAAAGAAATCCCGTTTTTTGCAGCTTCTTGTAGGAGTCGCTGGGAAGTGCCACTTTTAATTAATTTACACCAAAAATAAAACCCTCCCCCAGGTATGGTAAATTCAATATCGTTTGCACACAATCGCTGGAGTGCTTTGGCCATTGTATCCCGGCGTTTTTTATATTCTCTGCGCACGGTGGTCAGATGCTCTGCAAGCTTCTCTTCATTTAAGAACATGGTTACAAGCCATTGGGCTATGTTGTTGGAATGCAGGTCAATATACTGTTTTTCTAGGGCAAGCCGATTGATTAAAACAGGCGGACCAGCCAGATAGCCTGTACGTAAACCTGGGAATAGGATTTTGGAGAAAGTTCCCAGGTAAACAACTCCTCCGTACGAATCTAAAGCTTTAAGAGCCTGAGGGGGTTGTTCGCCATAATGTAAATCGCTATAGGGATCGTCTTCGACTATTACAAGTCTATGACGTTTGGCGAGTTTTATCAAATCTTGGCGTTCGTTCTCAGGCATAACTCTGCCCGTTGGATTTTGGTACGTAGGTAAGATATATAGCAATTTAGGCCGATAGCGAATTAGAAAGTCCTCCAACAGCTCTAATGATAATTTTTCTGAGCAAGGGAGGCTTAAAACCCGTGCTCCTGCAGCCTGAAAGACTTGTATCGCACCGATAAACGTTGGTGATTCCATCACCACATAGTCGCCAGGCTCTAATAATACCTTGCTAAGTAAATATAGCCCTTGTTGAGACCCAGAGAGTGTTAGTATGTTTTCCGTCGAAGCTGGTATGCCCTTCTCGCTCAACATAGCAGCGATTGCCATTCTCAAGGGGTTATAACCTTCTGTTGGTATATGTCCAAAATCTCCAGGGCTCACCCTTCCGATATTACAGTTATACAACTCTGTAAAGGTCTCTAGCGGATAGAGAGCTGGATCCGGCATACCCGCGCCCAGAGATAGTGTACCAGGTGTCGGAGTGGAAACCAGATCCCTCAATATTGATGCTAATGGATTTAGAGGATAGGCCGTGAACAGCTGGGGCCAGGGAACTTCGGTTAGGGCCTTATCATCACGGCCTTGCGTTACATAAGTTCCGCTGCCCGCTTTTGTCCATACCATTCCTTGTTGTTCTAACTTGCGATAGGCATTGATAGCAGTTGTGCGACTGACCGCAAAGAGGTCAGCTAATTCCCGCTCAGGGGGAAGCTTCGTACCCGAAGGCAGGATTTGTTTTTGGATTTTGTCAGCAATGAGTGAGGCAATTTGCAGATAAAGCGGTTGCTTATCCATAGTATCCAACTCTGTGCTATTTAAGAAACTGGATATGTCCATTTTGCATTTCCCCTTATTTTATATCCAATTTTTATTATATCTGCACAATTGGATATTTACAATGTTTTCCCCTCTCGCTAAGATTTAAGAAATATTAAGTTGTAGGTGGAATGATTATGCAGCTATCAAATCTCATCTCAGGTAAGAATGAACAAGTTGAAGAAGTATGGGCGGCACTCCGTGATTGCGCTCCAATGGTGCTCGGAGTGGTGCCGTTTGGTATTACCTGCGGTATTATGGGGCTTACAGCAAATATGTCAGGATTAGAAACAATTCTAATGTCTGTATTTGTTTTTGCCGGAGCGTCACAGTTTATAGGGATTAGCATGCTGAGCGCAGGCATTACAGGCTGGGGAATTATCATACTTACTACCTTACTGGTGAACTTGCGTCACTTGATTATGGGATCATCTTTGGCACCCTATATGATTAAACTGCCATTTCCCCTGCAAGCATTCCTGGCTTTCTTTTTGACCGATGAAGCCTATGCTCTGACCATTAGTCGGAGTTACAAGGTCAGATACAGTGAGCTCTATCAATTGATCGTGAGCACAATGATTTATCTTGTTTGGATTTTGGCCACTCTAGCTGGGGTAGGTTTGGGCAGCTACATTTCAGACCCCTTAACTTGGGGACTTGATTTTGCCATGCCAGCAACCTTTTTGGTATTGCTGATACCTCTACTCAAAGACCACATCAGTCTGATTGTATTTGGTATAGCTGCAGTGGTTTCAGTATCTGCTGCCCTGTATTTACCCGGTAAATGGTATATTATAATCGCCTGTGTGATAGCCACTTCAATAGGAGGCTTATTAGAGGGGGACAATAAAAATGCGCAGTGAAGTTTTACTCATTATTATTGGGATGGCCTTCGTTACATATTTAACGAGAATTGGTGCTCTGGCTTTGTTTCGGTTTACAGGAGTACCAACTTGGTTAAACAGATGGTTAAAATATGTCCCAGTTGCAATATTGACATCATTAATCGTTCCATCATTACTGTTACCAAAGGGATATTTGGACATCAGTTTAAACAATCACTACCTGATTGCGGGCATAGCTGCTGCTTTTGTGGCCTATAAGAGCCGGAACATTATTGCGACCTTGGGCCTGGGAATGTCAATAATGTTGGTCTTGAAATTATTGTAAAATCCTTAAAACCTCAGGTCTCTTTCTCCACTGCGAATTCGGTTTAGATAATCTAGTGCCGTTACCTTTTGTTTTTCATCGGGAACGTTCAGAATCTCATCATCGATTAGTTTCCGGCCGATATCCTGAAATTCATCGTCTGCATAGTCTTGTAGATATTCTTCAAAGGTAAGAAGTGCATTTGGCAGACAGTAATTTCCGATCTGCCCTGATTTAGCAAGCGGCATGAAGCGATCTCCCGTCCTGCCCTGGCGGTAGCATGCCGTGCAGTAGCTTGGAATATAACCATCCCTGACCAGCCACTTGATTACTTCAGCAGGTTTTCTATGATCTGCAAGATAGAATTGCGGTTTTTCCTCAACACCGGTTTCATTCACAATCTCCCTCTCAGCGTATCCTCCGACTCCAACGCAGGAACCGGCACTCATTTGGGACATACCGATTTCCAGAAGTTCTTTGCGGAAATCAATTCCCTCTCGCGTAGAAACAATCATTCCTGTGTAAGGGACCGCCAAGCGCATAGCAGCTACCACTTTTTTGAAATCTCGGTCTTTGACCAGTGGAAATCTGTCATAATCAATGCCTTCCGCTGGCAGCAGCCTTGGAAAGGAAATGGTATGGGGGCCTACCCCGTAAGCAGCTTCCAAATGCTCAGCATGCATCATCATTGCTACTGTTTCATAATGGTAATCGTACAAGCCGTACAGGGAACCAATCCCCACATCGTCAATGCCGCCCTGCATCGCCCGATCCATGGCCTCGGTATGCCACTCGTAATTGCGCTTGGGTCCACTGTGTAAGCCAAGATAGGTAGGCTTATGGTAGGTTTCTTGAAACAGAATATAAGTACCGATTTTGGCGTCTTTCAGTTTTCGATAGTTTTCCACGGTGGTCGCAGCTATATCAACATTGACTCTACGGATAGCACCATTATCGAATTGTTCGTTGTAGATGGTTTGAATGCACTCCAAGATATAATCGATCGGACAATTTTTGTCGTCCTCACCAGCCTCAAGTAGCAGCCGTTTGTGCCCCATAGCTTCCAGAGCCCGTACTTCCTCCCGTAATTCCTCTTGGGTAAGCTTATGCCTACCGATTTTGTTGGAACATTTGTAGCCACAGTATTGACAATTATTCACACAATAGTTGGATAGATACAGCGGTGCAAACAGCACAATCCTTTTTCCATAAATTTTTTCCTTGATTTCTCTCGCTATTTGATACATTTTATTCAGGGTTTCATCATCGTCAATTTCCAATAACACAGCTACTTCTTTATGTGAAAGGCCCTTACACTCCCTGGCCTTGGTCAAAATCCGGTCAATTTCCGTTTTTTGCTTAACAATCTCTTTGGCCTCGGCGATGGATAATAATACTTCTATATCATCGATAAATTCATTGGAATCTCTAGATTTTACGTTGTACATATTAGTGGCCCCTTTCAAAGTTATTACTGCAGCTCGTTAGCATCAAGAGCAAGCCTTGCCTCGGGAAAAGGCTGCAGAGCACGCGGCAGGATGCCTTCCACATAAGCAATGAGTATCCCGTAATTTGTGATATAAACGCCTTGGTCGCGTGCTTTTTCTACCCGGTACTGCATCTCTCTGCGGTTAAGCATACAGCCACCGCAATGCACAATCACAGCATACTGCGTGATATCCTTCGGGTAATGAGCGCCGGAAGCCCATTCAAACGCGATATCACCCCCCGTAACCTGTTTTATCCAGCGTGGAATTTTTACTTTTCCGATGTCATCTGCCTGACGATGATGGGTGCATCCCTCGACAATGAGTACCTTGTCTCCCGCCTTAAGCTGCTCGATGCGTTTGATACCCCGTATCATTTCCGCAAGATCTCCCTTCTGCCGCGCAAACAGAATAGAAAAGGACGTCAGGGGAACACCCCTGGGCGTGTCAGCGGAAACCTTAAAAAAGGCCTGCGAATCTGTAATGACAATGGCAGGAGGAGCCTTTAACCGTTCCAGCGTTAGTCTAAGCTCATGCTCTTTGGCAACGATCGCCACTGCATCGTTTTCCATAATAGCACGGATGGTTTGCTGCTGAGGCAAAATCAGTCGCCCCTTAGGTGCCCCTGAATCAATGGGAGTGACAAGCACAGCAATATCCCCTGCCCTAATCAGGTCTCCAACCAGCTCAGGCTGAGTATCCTCATAATTTGAGCTGGCGATAATCTGTTCTTTGAGTTGGTCGATTCCCGTACTATCCTGCGCACTTACGCTTACCACCGGTATTTTGATAAGCTCTCTTATGCCTTTTACCTTTTCTTCATCTGCAATATACCTGTCGCATTTGTTTAAAACGCAGACAGATGGGATTTTCCGCTGGACTAATTCATAAATAAATTCCGTCTCAAACTTCGTAATGCCGTCTCTGGCATCGACAACCACGAGTGCTAGGTTTGTTTTGCGCAGCACTTCGTAGGTTTTTTCAATCCGCAATGCACCAAGCTCACCGGTGTCATCAAGTCCGGCAGTATCGATTAAAACAATTGGCCCCAGGGGCAAAAGTTCCATAGCTTTGTAAACTGGGTCAGTCGTTGTACCCGCCACTTCGGAGGTAACAGCAACTGGCTGACCGGCAAGAGCATTGATCAGAGAAGATTTTCCGGCGTTGCGCCTGCCGAAGAGACCGATGGTAAAGCGGTTGGCCATTGGAGTTTCATTCATACTTTGCATACTAATTATCCCTCCCTTTTTAACAAATCCACATGATCCCCACGAGAAAAATCAGGCTCATATCCGGCGGACACGATGCGGTTTGTCAGGCAGTGGAGACACTCTGCCGCTTCCTCTCCCGTACATATCTTATTATCGTAGAGCGAATAATCCGAGCGATTCTCTACGGGAGATAAGTTAGGCATTACAATGTTGGCACCGGCTTTCAGGCCTTTTTCCCGCCCTAGGGCATCGATAGTACCAAGCGCTGTGGTAGAGGGCAGCAGGGCTTTAGGCAACATGATTCGGACCAGCGACAGCAGAACGAGCGTTCTCTCGGAGGAAGGCGTGTCAAGTCCTGCAAACCTTGTATCCCTGTGCGGAATAAAAGGGCCGACACCAATCATATGCGGTTTAAGTTCCCGCAATAATATCAGATCTTCGGCCAAGGTATCAAAAGTTTGATACGGAGACTCTACCATCAAGCCCGCCCCAACCTGATAACCTATTTCTTTTAGGCTAGACAGACACTGTTTGCGGTTACGGAGACTCATCACGGGCGGATGGAGATTTCCGTAGTGTGCCTCATCGGCCGTTTCATGGCGCAAAAGGTAGCGGTCGGTACCTGCATCATAAAGCCGTTGATAGGAATCACGGCTGCGCTCGCCTATTGAAAGCGTCAGCGCACAATCCGGAAAACGTTGTTTGATTGCAGTCACGATGGCGCACAGTCTTTCATCCGTAAAATAGCTATCCTCGCCGCTTTGCAGTACAAAGGTGCGAAACCCAAGGTTGTAGCCATTTTGACAGCAATTAAGAATTTCCTCTGCCGATAGACGGTAGCGGCGAGCGTTTAAATTGCTTTTGCGAATACCGCAGTAATAGCAGTCTTTTCGGCAGTGGTTGGAAAATTCTATTAGACCCCGGAAATAGACCCTACGACCATAATGGATTTCCCGCAGTCTGTTGGCACAGTAAGCAAGCGCAGACAACTCCTCCGGTGATGCTTCCATACAGAAATGCCGGGTTATCTCGGAAAGTTCTTTCTTAGTGGCTGTATTCAGATATCGGGTAAATTCAGAATCGTTTTTAGATATAAGTTGCATTGGTCACACTCCTGTAAACACGGATGTGCTTGATAGTTTGATTTCTAGTGAAAACTTAACATAGAATCACAACGCTCTTTTTAATTCTTAGTAACCATGGACTTAACCGAGGCCCCCTGGATTCTACCCAGTTTACCTGTTAGGGCACTGATGTCATCATTGCTGCCGTCGACAATCAAAGATATAACCGATACTCCACGTTCTCTGTAGGGAATTCCCATCCTCCCGACAATCAGTCCTGCATATTCATGTAAAACAGAATTAACCCGCTCTGCACAGGACAGGTCTTCAACCACAATGCCTACAATGCCAATTCGTTTATCCATCCGCTTTCTCTCCATTTCCTAAATCAATTTACTATTCAATTTCAGGACTTAATTCATAATTACATTTATAAATATTCAAAATAAAAGCTCCCCTTCCGCAGATTTATACAGAAAGGGAGCAACACGGCAAAACAATGTACAATAAAAAACACACATACCGCTGCGCGCCTTCCCGCTTGGTATACCTTGCGGTCAGGTAAAGTAACAAGCCTTGTATCCCCAAAACACGATTATGTGCGAGCAGATACATGGTAAATTTTACGACTCTATTAGCTTTGATTAATACTTTTCCTTAAAATCACTTAATACTTTTTTTCACATTCATATCTTAACAGATATTTTTGACTTAAGCAATCATATATTGGTCTAAACTCGACTACTCATCAGCCTTTTGATTTATCCTTCTTAAAATACCCATAGATCTGCGCATGATAAAACAATAGAATAGCAGGAACTAGCAGTAAGAGCAGCCTTCCGATAATAGTATTGGCAAATAAAATCAGGGCCCCCAACCAGCGGTTCCTTCCAACGTAGATGCCCTGTACGTATTCCCTTGGCACTGTTTTCAGCATCGCTCCTGGTTGAGACATCGGCGGATATTTATCTATATCTACTGTTAGCCGTTTTCCTGTTTTTTCAATAACTCTTTCCACATATACCAAGTTATCTTCTCTAAAAAGGATGATATCCCCTTCAGCAACCGGGTATTGGTTGTCTATTTTTTGGAAATATGCCAAGTCGTTTAGCCTAATCTCAGGTTCCATGGTAGCCGAACGGAAGACAAAGGGGATTACCCCACGGATACTTACCTCCTGGCCTGGCGTAGAGGTATTAATCAGAATAACGAATACGTTAAATACAAGGGCGGCGCAGATGAATACAATCAGAAATACGGTAGTTGTAGTGGCAATAATCTTACTATGCCATAATGGTGATTTTCTGTTGCCAACTAATATCTGCTTTCCTGTCTTGGAATCGAGATAGATCACAGCGGCATTTGCCGGCAGAGAAAATTGGCTGGAATTAAGAGAATAATACTTGGCTAAGTTTTTAGCCCGTATCAGGCATGTCAGACAGCAGATTACCATGATCCCAAATCCGACCGCCATGTACGGAGAAAGGCTGAGATCGAACAAGTTATACAAGTTCTGCATGGATACTCGATTGGAAAGGATATTATACTGTCTCAGCGTTATTTTCAAGATCAGAATAAGGATAGCAGATAGAAAGATCCAATATCGTGCGTTGACTACTGTTTGAGTATATAGGGAAAAAGTTAATGCGAGGATACTAATCAAGAAAATGTCGGTAAGACCTGCCAAGTAAAGGGTGGGCATATAGGCCAGTATTAATGTGTATTTCAGGAAAATTGTGAGAAAGATCGTAAAAAGAAAACCCCCACTGTAGACCAGAAATACAGAGTACAAAAGAGCAGAAAGTTTAGAAAATAGCATTATGATAGGTCGATAACCCATTTGGATTAAAAGATACCAGGAATTTCTCCTGATTTCGGCAAAAAAAAGGTAGTCATAATAGAAAATAAAAAAAACTGTGTTGAAAATAAAAGCAATATGAATATAGATGGTGATGGTGGAAAAGAAACTTGGCTGCAGGATTTGCGGCACAATATCAGCCAAGACACTTTCCTGTATGGTTTGCAGCACAAAGAATAGGGCAAATGAAAAAAGTCCCAGGAAAAGAGCTGAAGAGATTTTTCTGCGTTTACTTGTTCTGTTTTCTGTGTAGGCTTGCCGGAGTTCTTTTCTAAAATAATTATCCCTATAAATCATGCTGCTGAATAAGCTCCTCATAGGCATTTTGCACGGTTTTAGGATTGACTTCCAGTCGTTCTGGTATCCAACCAAACGACGTTATCATCTGGTAAATCATACCGGGGTCACTTTCAGCAGAACCACTACGACTAATCATAAGGCGGTTATTTTTGATGGACAGCTTATGGTCCGGGAGTAATATAGCAAGGATATCCATCATAGCGATTATATTTTTATCACTAACTATCACTTCAACTTTATCAAACTTCTGACGGAAGTCTTCCACCGTGTCGGCGTAGATAATTTTGCCATTAAATAATATGCCCGTATGGGAACAAGCCTTTTCGATTAAAAGACAGTCTGTGGTTCCGAGTATGATGGTTTTGCCCTTTTGACTTATCCAAGCTGCTATTTTAGCGATCGCTGGGACTAGAATTTCGTCGAATTCATATTCAGGCAGGTTAAAGACGATTATCAGGCTATTTGAGTATGCAGCAGCAGTTAATAAGATAACTGCCTTTTCTTCCTGGGTCAGCAGATTGTTTGAAGTCAAAGAAATATGTCCCAGTCCGCTGTCAATAAGGAATTCAAAAATCTGTTCCTGGAGTTCAACTTTGTTGATTTTGGACTTGGCCGTCACAAACATCAGGAATTCCAGGACATTCATATTGTTATACATCATTTCTGAACTACCAATATAAAAAACGTGGTTCAGAATTATTCTTTTATGCTGGGGCATGCCTCGTTCAATTAACACGCATCGGCCGCTGTTATACGGTCTGATGTTGGCTATAATTTCTAACAAAAGCTTTACTTCCAGGCGAGATGAACCGTTAAATCCCCATACTTGCCCTCTTCTTATTAACAAGCTAATCTCTTTTAAGACACGCTGGGGTTCTTTACCCTGATGGACAATATGTTCAACGGATTGAACTTTTTCCATAAATACAACGTGTTCAGGAAGATTCATCATATTTTGCTCCCATTCATTCTATATCAGGTTAAAGGTATTTTAGCCACCAATAACCCAATCACCCTGTCTTCGGTCAGCAGTTCTGGATCGGGGGAATTTTTGGGATTATCCCCTTTTGTGCGGTAAGCAACGGTCCCATCATAATTGAAGATAACCTCAATAATTCGATGAGTTACAATAATACCTGATATGGTTCTGAAAGTAACGATGTCGCCAATGGTAAGACTTCCGGGCTCTTTAGGAATTCGGCTTACAATAAGCGATCCAATCGGAAGTGTAGGCTCCATACTGCCTGACTCTACAGAAAAAAGTTGAAATCCCCAAATATTGGGGATTTCTCCCCTGTTCTTTGCAAGATTGATGGATATAATCGACGTAACAAGCAGTAGAACAAGTGCCGAAAAAACAATCCAGCTGCTGAGTTGTATCATAGATTTTCCTGAAGGCAGACGACTTTTCCAGGAGAGATCCTGACCTTGTAACTTATGTAATTTATGTTTTTCGTGCAGTAGTTCCCGACGCATTTCTGCTATTTGTTCCGGAGTTGTATACTTTGTTGACGACATTAATCCGACCTCTTTATTGGTAGATTGCATTATATTATGTCCGAACCATACGCAAAAAATTAGAAACATCTAACATGACTCTGATTTTGCTTATAGTAAAAAAATGCTGCCCTGAAATATTCGGGCAGCATTCTTAGTAATCAATGTTGAATTTTATTTCTGGGTTCCGGTCACAGCCACTTGCAGGGCTGTACCATAATTAGCTCCGGCATATTCGATGTCTACATCGTCATCACTGGGCCAGTTCACCGATACGGTAAAGGTTTTTTCCTGACCGTCGGTACTGAGTTCAAATTCGTCTGCAAATTCAATGGTGCCATTGGTGGTCAAGGTGCCAACCGTCTCGTCATCTGAGTTCTTAACAGTCACGACTAACGGTGCGATTACGCCTTTACCGTCCGCAGCCAGAACATCGATTTTCAAACCTAAATCCATGGCGGTCTCACTTACTACGCTGCCGTCATAGTTTTTAACGCTGAAGTCATACTCTACTGTTTCGTCCGGAGCTATTTTTACATTTTCCGTAAAGGTATCCGTCCCGCTTTCCAACAGGATGAATTCTTTAGCCACCACGCTGCCCTCGGCAATATCGTCAATGGTGGTCGTATACATAGCAAGAGTCCCTGCGATTAGAGATGTAGAAAAAAGTAATATAAGAGCAAAAGAAATTAGTAGTTTTTTCATATTTACCTCCAAAATTTAATTTATTATAATTCCGTCTATCACTTTAATTATGTGATTGGTTCTGAGGACTGATAGTTGTACCGAAACTAGAAACGCTCGTATAATTGGAAAGCGTACTGACGCTTAGAGAAACCAATAGAGTGAAGCTTAACGCCAGAATTAATAATATTTTCGTCTTCATCTTCCCTCCTCCTTCATTCACTCGCAATCTCGGTCTGGGTCATCATCCTGACCAGCCCTAGTTCAGGGATGGCTTGCCAAATTCACAAGTCAGGTCAATGTTAGTGATAAGACTTGTATTGCTTCCGCCTATACTGATATTGTTTATGGCTGTCGTGCCCATTCCCTGAGCATGACCTCCAAAAGATACACTTTGACCGGGCAGAATATGGTCTGTAGCGGGATTGTTATAGGCCGGATTGACAAAGGTGTAGGATCCCTGAGGCGAACCGGACACTAAAATGGCATTCCAGGCACTGGTCAGTTTATCGTCAGCAAGGTTAAAGGCGATGGTCCAATCTTCTATCGGTTCAGCGGAGTTATTGGTGATAGTGACTTTATAATCATACTTATAAATACCGCTATGCCCATTTTGCCAAGGTACTGTAGTCTCATATTTCACGTTAATCTGCTTCGGCTGCGGAGGATTTGTCCCGCTGAACGGGACCTGGGAAGCGATGGCATCGACATTAACTGTGGTTCCGTAATGGCTGCCTGCGTAGTTGATATCGGCATCGTCATCCGGCCAATGTATCTCTACCACATAGCCTTTCTCCTGACCATTTGCCGACAACGGAAAGGCATCCAGGACATCAAAGGTTCCCACTCCGGTAACCCTGTTTAATATCTGGCCGTTCGGATCTTTAACAGTAACGGTCAACGGTTCGATTGCCTGTTTACCGCCTGACGCCAAGACGTTGAATGTCAGCTTGTAATACATAGCAGTTTCTGAAATTACATGATTTTCATAATTTTTGACTTTGAATTGCCAGGCAACAGTCTCCGACGGTGCAATTTTTATGCCCTGCTGGAAAGTATCCGTCCCTTCGCCGACAAAGATAAATTCTTTGGCCACAACGCTGCCTTCAGCAAGTTTATCTATGGAAACTGTATACATAGCAAGTGTTCCTGCAACAATAGAACTAACCATTATTAATAATAAAGTTAAAAAAAGAACAGCTTTTTTCATGCGCTCATCTCCTCCTCTCCCCATAATTAGTATAAATTTTACCATTTATTTATAATTACTCTAAACACAAATTCGTTTTTTATGTTATCACGCGCAAATTATAACGTCAATTTGTATATTTCACCATTTTTAATAATAATTTTATATAACCAACACTTTTAATTCAGGTATTAAATAATATTTAAATAAATATTTAAATATTATTTATAAATATAAAACTAAGTCCCCTTAGAAAATTAAGGGTTCCTAGTTTTATTGTCTTTGAAGCAAGAAAATTTTAATGTATAAGATTTAAATAATACTATTTTTTCTACTTCCTATTGTCTATTTTTTTGTTATAATCTCTTCAAGTTTATTTCTTTGGGCTTATGATAATATCTCCAATAAAATAAATATACATAAATATAATCATTACACTGCTACCTGCGTGACAAAGTAATGATTATATTTATTGATTTCAAAACTTCTAAGGGTTATGCTAAATAAAAAGCGGAGGTGAAAAATGAAAAGATTTTTATCGTATTTTTTATACACTCTTTTATTCCTTGTTTGCTTAATTGTCCTAGCTAAAATTTCTTATTCCTTAAAGGATTATGGAGGAAGAAATTTTGATCTAATTCCTTTAGCTATCTATAATTCCCTTTCTCCAATAATCATTGGGTTTATGTTGGCTATCCCACAACTCGTTAGCAATCTTAGGCAATCGGGAAAAGTAACTTATGATTGGACCAGAGCCTTAGCCATTGGCTTGCCAACATTATTTATCGGCATTGGACTTATTCTGTTATTCCTTTCACCTATAATAGGAAAATTTCCAGGTATTCTGACAATCGTAAGTCCTGAGGTAAGATTGTTTGGCAGTATGTTGTTTGGATATTCTCTCTTAACATCTATTAAGAAGAAGCCTTTCGACCAAAACATGAATACCAATAAATAATGAAATGAGTGAAAATGTACTCCAAAGATTACAAGTACATTTGTTATATTTACTAGTGACATAATAAGAGTAACCTGTGGTATTATCTTTACTTCAATCCAAAGGAAAGAAAAAGAATGAAAAAGAAAAATATATTAATTCTAATCATAATTATAGTTCTTGGAATGATCTTTATTCCGGGTCAACTCGATCAATCGGGACCTCCGAATGTTACCCCTAATGACCAGCAACCGATTGATTCTGATTCTAAGCCTAAAGAGGATGTTCTCAGTGATACTTTCGCTATCCGCGGGGTAATCGAAGGTTTTTATGGCGAACCATGGACTATGGGACAACGAATGAAAATGCTTGAATTCATGAGCCAGAATCACTTTAATACCTATATCTATGCACCTAAAGATGATCCTTATCAGCGAACACAATGGGGAGACCTATACTCAGATTTACGTCTTTCTCAGATGAAGCAATTAATCAAGAGTGCTGAGAAAAATGGTATAGATTTTGTTTACTCAATTTCTCCTGGTATTCCAGCACCCCTCCCCGGTGAAACTTTAACTTCAAGCATGATAGCAAATTCCATTACTTTTACTTCTGACTCGGATGTACAGCGTTTAAGAAATAAGCTTGAACAATTGCAATCAATAGGTGTACAGACATTTATGCTTTCTTTTGATGATGTTGAACATTCTTTGAAACCAATTGATGAAAAGGTCTACGGCTCAGATTACCACTTAGCCCATATTGATCTTGCTAATCAATTACTCCTGGAAGAAAAACAAAAAGACCCTAAATTCAAGCTATGGTTTGCCCCGACAGACTATTATGGACTAAATGATAGTCCTTATTGGTCTGGGATCCGCTCTTATCTAGAATCTTCAATTCAAGTTATTTGGACAGGTTCATGGGTTTTAAACAAAGAGATAACCAGTGATCAAGTCCAACAAGTAACCAACCTAATCGGCAGGAAACCTCTTATCTGGGACAATTATCCAGTAAATGATTATACATATGTGGTGCGAAAAGCTCCTCAATTGTTTATGGGTCCCTTGGAGAACCGCTCACCTGATTTATCTTCCTATGTAAGTGGACTAATAGCAAATCCGATGATTCAACCTGAATCCTCGAAAATTTCCTTAGCAACAATTGGACAGTATCTGTATAACCCTACTTCCTATAATTCTCAGAAAGCCTGGGAGCTAGCACTTGAAAACACTGAAGGAATTGTCAATACAGCAGCTTTCCAAAGATTCTGTCTGTATTCAAGTCCAAGCCTGCTTAATGATGATATCAATTCATACTTCCTTGACCTGACCGCTCAGTTCTGGCAAGATTACCAAAATGGACAACGAGGAGCTAGCGAAACTAATCTTCGTCAGGAACTGGAATCGTTGAGCACCCTCCCCAACTCTCTTAGACAGACTATTAGTAATAAGGAGCTTCTAACAGAGATTAACCCTTGGCTAAATCTGCTTGGCGAAGAAGGAAAAGTTGCTCTCCAAGCCCTGGATTATTTATATTTATCTGTGAATGATCCGCAAAAATCAGTCATGGAAAACGACCTAGAATCTAAGATTCAAGCCCTTAAGAGTAATAACTTGAAAATTGGAACAGAAATACTTGATTTTATCTCGTCAGCAATTCAGGCAAGAAAGTAGCAATGCCCGGAAAAATCATTAGCAGAATTATGCACACTATTATAGCACCGAGGAAAGGCCATATACCTTTAAATATTGTTTCTAAAGGAATCTCCGGGGCAACACCTTTAATAATATATACGTTCATCCCTACCGGAGGGGTTATAACACCCATGGCTACTACTAAGACTACAACCACTCCAAACCAAATAGGATCATACCCCAGGGCATTAACTACCACTGGGAAGAATATTGGTATGGTTAGTAAAACTAAGGCTAAAGCGTCAATAAAACAGCCTAGGATAAAGTAGATTACTAGAATCATCCCCATAATGGCAAACGGAGGTAGGGGCAGAGATCCTACCAAATTTGCCAGTTCAAACGGTACTCTGCTAATGGCCATAAACCTGCCAAAGATTATAGCTCCGGCAATCATTAGCATAATCATTGCCGTGGTACGAGTGGTATCGATTAGCGACTTTTTTAACTTTCCCCAACTAAGCCGCTTCTCTAATAGACTAACAAATAATACTCCCCCTGCTCCGACAGCACCTGCCTCAGTCGGGGTAAACCAACCGGCAAAAAGACCGCCAATCGAAAGGGCAAATACTATCAGGGCTTCTCCCAGCCCTCCTTTAAGAGAACTAATTCGTTCTCGACAACTTGATTTGGGTCCGGTTGGCCCTAAGCTTGGGTTACGCAAAGTCAGTAGATATATCGTAAGCATATATAAGAACATTAGTAAAATACCAGGAATAATTCCTGCCATAAACAAAGTGCCCACAGACTGTTCCGTGGCCATACCGTACAGAATGAAAATAACACTCGGGGGAATCATTACCCCTAATACTCCTCCTGCAGCAATACTGGCGGTAGATAATGACTTGTCGTAGTTATACTTATCCATCTCGGGCAGGGCAATTGCCGCCATGGTAGCAGCAGTAGCGGTATTGGAACCGCATATTGCTCCAAAGACTGCACAAGCTGCTTGAGTGGCAATTGCCAGACCACCAGGTAGATGGCCCATCATTCTATAGGCAAAAACATAGAGACTGGTTCCAATTCCTGAATAATATGCCAGAAAGCCCATCCACACAAACATAGCAATAACACTTAAAGAATAGGAAGTAAAAGTATTATAAATCTCTTTCGCTACCATATCCAAAGATGCTGGCATGGAAGTTAGGATGCTAAAGCCAACAAACCCTACTAATGCCATAGCATAGGCTATTGGCATGCGCAGAATTATTAATCCAAAGAAAAATATTATCCCGAAAAGTCCGATTAAGAATTCGCTCATCTTACTTCCCTCTTTAATATATTTGGAGCTCTAAACCCTTGAGATAATTTAGTAAGAGGCAGAGGTCCCAAGACTTCCTGAATAGAAACTATGAACTTAAATAACAGGACCAAACAAAGCCCCAAGAGTCCAAAAGCGACCAAATATATAAAAGGGTAAACAGGTATCTCTGCTGATGGCGATACAAGTCCTTTGAGCTTCATCGCTTGACCATATCGTGCAAGGTACCAGACAGCTGCCGACCAAAAAATTAAAGAAGCAGCATTTACTAAAATATCTACAAATGATTGAATCTTTTCAGGGAATCGATCCATAATATAACTTACGGCAATATGACCGTTTTGCAAAGCACAGTTAGCCAAGGCCAGTCCAACCCCCATAGCTGTTAAAAAACCAACTAATTCATACGTTCCTAGAATAGGCTGCTTGAAAACCGCTCGCAAAATGATATTTATTACGACTAACAGCATCACGGAGAAAATAAATATTCCAGCTAATTTGTCTAAGATACTACTCGCTCTCTTTACAAAACCAGATAACTGCTTCAATTTACGTTTACCTCCCCAGGAAGTTATTGATACTCTTTGTTATATTGATCGGCGAGCTTTTTCACTGTATCCAGAATTTCTTGTCCTGGTTGACCTTTTTCATTCATTTGGGCAACATATTCATCCTGAATTGGTTTGACTAAACTAATCCATTTTTCCTGTTCTTCTTGGGAAAGGTTAATAACTTCCATCCCTTTTTCATCAACAGCATATTTTAAAGCTGACTCATTTTGTTTATCCCAAAGACTCATGGCAGTCTCTTCAAAGAATTTCTCACTTACTGTTTCAACTGCTGCTTGATCTTTAGGATCCAGAGAGTTCCATTGATCTAGATTCATGGTTATAAAGAATAAAGTATTGTAAAGGAATGGTGTCATAGTTAGATACTCAGTTACTTCAGCCTGTTTCCAACCTTCGAGGACTTCAACCGGACCTAAGTTTCCTTTAACTACTCCTTTAGCTAGAGATTCGTAGGCTTCAGATTGGGCCATGGCAACCGGAGTAGCCCCAAGAGCTTCGAGTGTCTTTGCGCTAAGTCCAGTAGCTCTTAACTCTAATCCTTGCAGATCATCTAGTGAGCGTACAGGTACTTTGGTATATAAATCTCCAGGGCCGGTTGTGAACACCATGAGTAGCTTTGTATCTTGAACCTCCTGGGGATTTAGCTGTTTGATTCCTTCCCAGGCAACTTTACTAGCAACTTTAGAATTTGCGTAGGTAATCCCTGGTAGTTCGAACACTTCTAAAACTGGGAAACTGCCTCTGGTATAGGAAAAACAAGAAAGACCTAAATCAGAGATTCCATTGATTACTCCGTCATAAACTGCATCAGCCTGTGAAAGGGTCTGTGCCGGGTAGCTGGTAACTTTTACTCTGCCTTCAGTTGCATCCTCGATCGCTTGACTCCAGGGTTGAATTAACTCGGTCTCAGCTGGGTGGGTGGCAGGAAAGAAGTGAGCCAGTTTTAGCTCTACTGTTTGAGGTTCATTCGTTGTCGGTGCTGCCTGGCCACAACCTGTTACAAACGCAAAACCTAATACCAGTAAAAATAGCAAAATACCTCTTCCTAATAATTTCACATTGATTGATTTCCAAAAGCTTTTTTTCACTTATATCTCCCCTTCTTTTAATATATTTAGAAAATAAAAAAACTCCTAATAGGAGTTAATATAGCTGTGCAACACCCATAACATCCGCGACTTAATCACGAATATACAAGGCTTAATCCACATCCTTATTTCCTACCGTCCTAACTATTCTACATTTTTAAAACAACCAGTACCTACTATCTACTACTGTCCTACTTTTACCTACAAATAATAACATACTTAATATTCTCTACTACATATTAATATGCTATTATGTCATATAATACCACATCTTCATTATTAAAATCAAAAACTTTTTGCTTCTTTTTAATTAAATATCTAAAAAGATTAAGACGGTGAGAAATCCCATTTGAATTAAGAGTCTTAATTAACTATACAGGAGGCAACAATTATGAATACTACGGCATTAATTCTAGCCATAATTTTGTTTGTCATAGGTCTTATAGGAACTGTCCTACCTCTTCTGCCTGGCGGAATCCTTATTTTTGGTGGCATGATTCTCTATGGATTCATGACACAGTTTGCAACCCTGAATGCCTACTTTTTTCTCTTACAGGGATTAGTCTTAGTTCTTATTTTTCTTGTTGATTATATCGCTTCTGCTGTGGGGACTACACGTTACGGTGGCAGCAAACAAGCTGCCTGGGGTGCTGTAGTTGGTACAATCCTTGGAATTTTTATATTTGGGCCATTGGGAATCGTTATAGGTCCTTTTCTTGGTGCTGTTGCAGTTGAATTATTGCGTGGCAAGGACATGAATCAAACAATTCGAGTTGGTTTCGGTACCCTTATTGGTCTCTTAGGAGGTACTATAGTAAAGCTCGGTGCTGAAATTATTATGATTATCTATTTCTTTATGCGTATCTAGTCTGCCCTATTGGGGAACTCTTGGAAGGCTCCATTTGAAGTACATAGCAAGAAAACGAATCAGCATAACGATCGAGGCACTGAAGAACATCGCAACAGTTAGAAACATCTCAGTGTGATAGAGGATGTAATAAATAACAGCCCCAGTTATTGAAGCTAAAGCATAAACCTGTTTGCGTAACACCATCGGAATCCTTCCTGCCAACACATCTCTCATAACACCACCACTGATACCTGTGGTTGTCCCGATAAAAACTGCTAAAAACCAGTTATCACTATGGCCGTATACCAGCGCAGTATTCACACCCACAACAGTAAAAATCCCAAGTCCGATAGCATCAAAAATATTTATAACTTGCAGATAATAATACCTGTGTTTGGTAAAAGTCCTAAAGTATTCAATCCAGAATACCAAGAATGCAGTTGTAAATGCTGTAGTTACAAACATAAATTCTTTGAACATCATTGGCGGACTAATCCCAAGCAGGATATCTCGAAGAACCCCGCCCCCTACTGCTGCAATCACTCCTAGAACCATTGCTCCGAAAATATCCAATTGTTTATCAATGGCTACTAAGGCTCCTGAAACAGAAAAAGCTATTGTCCCAATTAGCTTAATTATAAGAAGAATTAACTCAGCCAATTCCATAAATGCTGCTCCTTCAAAACGAATCGCTTTTCTTTAATATCACCAACTTAATTAGACTCATTCACTAAAAGCCGTTCAGCTAAATAAAACCAGCAGTTATTTAGATATAACTGCTGGTTTTATTGTATATCTTCTATTTTAATTAAAAGGGAGAATTAAAGTAGAAAGTTTTCGATTTTATATGAATTGCGCTTTTCTTCCAGCCAAGGATTAAATTCTGACTGAACTTTCTGTTCTATCAATATCTGTTTTATATCCTCTTGGCTATCTTCTAAATTGGCTTCTTTAGCTTCAATTTTATCTTCTAGTTTAATAATGTGGAATCCGAATTCTGTTTTAACCGGTTCACTTATCTCCCCTATTTCCAAGTTAAAGGCAGCTTCTTCAAATTCATCTACCATCTTACCCCTTCCAAAGGTTCCTAAGTCTCCGCCCTGTTCTTTATTACTATCATCTATAGAGTATTGTTTGGCCAGTTTACTAAAGTCTTCACCGTCAGCAAGTTTATTTTTTACTTCTTTTGCTACTTCCTCGGTCTCCACTAAGATATGTCTGGCCTTCACTGCTTCAGCCACAGCAAATGAGTCTTTGTACATTTCGAAATACTCTTCAATTTCTTCTTGAGCAATTGTAATCCCTGGTCCTATAAGTTTTATGAGTATGGTATTTAACTCGATATTATTCTTTAAATCTTCCATAGTCATATTACTATTTTCTAAAGCAGCTAAAAATGGCTCTTCTCCACCGTATTCTTCCTTTAACTCTTCAATTTCCTGATTAATTTCATCATCAGTTACAGAGATATTACTATTCTCAGATTCTATTCTAACAATCTTTTCTGTAATTAACATATCTAAAGCTTGTTCCCCATTTTGTTTTACTAGTGCTTCGTACAGTTCTTCTTTCATTATCTCTTGTCCATTTACATTAGCAACTACTTCCTTATTTGAAAACGAAATTGCGAGTCCTCCAATTAAAACTCCAACAAGTAAGGCCACTGTAATATAGATTAATAGATTTCTTTTGTTCATTTTCAAATATTCCTCTCTACATTATATTTCTATATATTTAACTTTTTAATATTATAACATCTTTATATGAACTTTGTGTGAACATCCAGTGACTTTTATGTGACATACATGGTTCGAGAAATTGAATACAGAATTCTTTTTCTATATTTATTGCATTACTATGAATTTCTGCTAGTATATAAATTAGTTATATTTAATCAACTGGACAATGAAGTCCTCGAGCAGTGCTCGAGGACTTTTTTTGTTTTACTGTCATGGATGACATTCAGTTGTTAAGAAATGTTAGGCAAAGATGCCAGTTCGACTGAACTCAGGTATCTTTGTTTTCGAGGGGGCGTAATATGAAATGCGATAAGTGTTTGAATGTTAAAAGAAATATTTTTTATTGAAAAGGAGATGTACAAAATGAAAAAAGGACTTATGGTTTTACTTGTATTACTATCTATCTTGCTAATCCCAGGAATTGCTTTTGCCGAGGGGGCTACCCCCGAGAGTAATGCAATCGCCATTAATACTGTTTGGGTTTTGGTTGCTGCTTTCCTTGTGTTTTTCATGCAAGCGGGGTTTGCAATGGTAGAGACTGGTTTTACCAGAGCAAAAAGTGCTGGTAACATTCTTATGAAGAATCTAATGGATTTTTCTATTGGATCAGTAGTCTTTTGGTTATTTGGGTTCGGAATTATGTTTGGAGTAAGCTATCTCGGTTTATTTGGAACCACAGGTTTTGCTGTATCAGACGCCTTCGAGCATCTTGGTCTAGACATACCAATTTGGGCATTTCTAATTTTCCAAACTGTTTTTGCTGCCACTGCTGCTACTATCGTTTCTGGAGCCATGGCAGAAAGAACAAAATTTATCGCTTATTTAATTTATAGTGTAGTAATTATTGCTTTAATTTATCCTGTAGTAGGTCACTGGATCTGGGGAGGCGGCTGGCTTACGGAAAGAGGAATGGTTGACTTCGCCGGCTCTACAGTAGTTCATTCCGTGGGTGGTTGGGCTGCCCTAATCGGAGCTTTCCTCATAGGGCCACGTATTGGTAAGTATACCAAAGAAGGCAAAGCCAATGCTATCCCTGGTCATAGCATTACATTAGGGGCTTTAGGGGTATTCATTCTCTGGTTTGGATGGTTCGGATTCAACCCTGGAAGTACCTTATCGGGAACATCACCAGATATCGCCCTAATCGCAGTCAATACCAATCTAGCCGCAGCTTGTGGTGC
>LOEZ01000065.1 GCA_001516055.1 Gracilibacter sp. BRH_c7a | reverse complement strand
AGGCAACCCAGGAAGTGATAGTACATTTCACTAAACCAGTTACGCCAACGGCCTAGGGTGGATTCGTCGGCGGTGACGGTTAGTGCCGTGTCTCCGGTTATGACCGCCTCGATACTTGCTCTGCCGTAGCGTTTGTACGGGACGACGATATCCGGAAGTTCGTGATGTATCCGCTGGCAGTGTTCACAACGGAGCCGGCGAATGATGAGAACTATTTGATCGCCAAGGCCATTTATGTACTTTCGTTGCCGGCTGCCGATGACATCTAGTGACCCGTTACAACAGGGGCAGGGAATCTGCTCCGCGCTCTTTACAAAAAACACATTTTTCAAGGTTTTCAATTAGCTCATATTCTGTTAAAATGACCATACAATCAGTGGTGGACGCCTCTGGTGCTTCTGTTGGCGCAGTTGCACATTTAAACAGGGGCGTCTTTCCTTTCTTCATGATATGATCATTATATATGGCAACTTTTGGACAGGCAACACCATCAGCTTTCGGGCATTATAGGGCAGCAGGAACACTTAGAAGAAAAAATTAAACTATTTGCTATAATTAAAATAGATTTTATTTTATCTTACTTATTGAATTAAGCTTGATTAATATTACAATTAAAAAGTAAAGAATCAAGAAATCTGCTGTTTCCAACCATTTGTCTTCTTTTATTTTTATAAACAAGGATAAAAATATAGATGCTATAATGCCATAAATAAAATCTATTGTTTCTTTCCAAGTATTTTTTAGTAATTTTTTCATTTTTATAAAGTTCCCCAGCCTTATTTATAACAAATTAAAATGTGGTTCTATCCTGAGATTGCGTTTCATGCCCTTCTAATAGCCTTACTTTGCATGGCTCATTTAGTAATTGCTTTAAGCTCAATAATTTCTTCTTTACCGTCCCACTCAAATGTCATGTTAATAATATCGTCTTCGCGCGGGAAATAGGAACCTGCTTCGAAATCTGTATATGTACCGTTTTCATCTAATCGGGAACCATATATACCTTTTGTTCTTGTTCTGCTTTCTTCTTCATCAAAAGAATAAGTAAAATAAAAGTCTGTTACTTCTGTGGGGTTTTCTCCCAGATATTTAGCTTGAAAATATTCTCTGCCATAGGATTCTTGTTGTTGCTCTTCACCCTCTCCCCACTCGTATTCATAATATAGAACTTTTATTTCAGCAGCCCAGTAGTCCCCTTGCCCTTTAAAGGTAACTTGGTTTATGTCATGCATTCCATGGAAAACTGTTTCTCCAATCTTGCTACAAGTTTTAAGAATAACACTATGGTCATCTCCAGGTTCATAGATAATTGAGGCATTTTTTGCGATAAAAATAAAGTAAGGACCTTTATCTTCTGATACAATGTCTGTATAAATTGCTGGAAATGCGTCCTTTCTATCAGTAAAAGAATCAAATACATAAATAAATAATGTTTCTCCTTTATCGCTAACTCTAAATGCAGCAGGTTTAGCAGCAACCTTTTCTTTAAGTGGGCTTGCTGCTCTCGTTTTTTGAAGTTGTAAACCTTCCTCTTCAAGACAAGCTATAATTTCAGCTTTAGAAAGTAAATCACTTCCCACTGTCCCAATATCCTCTTTTGCGCAACCGTAAATAATAGTTAGTAGGAGTAACAATAACAATTTTACAAGTAGAAATTTCTTTTTTGCAGTCATGATTAGCCGCCAGAGTAATTATCTTTTGCGTCTTCTGATATGTCCCATATTCCTTCAAGCGGTTAGACAGCGTATTCAAAATAACCTTTCGGCTCTATGCCAGCTTTTGGTGACATTTTCACGGCGTATGACAGGGAATACAGAACTTCTATGTACGCACTGAAAAATTCATTATTAGGGTTACCTTTAATAGTTATATGTGGTAGTAATAGTAGCCCTGCTACCGCTCTTAAACCCTGACGAACAAAAGACATTGCAGCAAGATGAAGCAATGGCAAGGAATATCCGAGTAGCTTAAAAATTGTAGCTGGTAAAGCAGTTAGATACCAAGCAAAACCAATACTTAATATTGCTCCTACAACTAACAAATATGGGCGGCGCATGATAATTCCGTATGTTGAAATTAGTAAAGAACCGAGAATAGCGGGCCAACCAATAAATATTTAAAATATAAGCATTTTCCTCTCCCTTTAAAATACTTCTCTTAGTTGTTATAAAAAACAACACGTATTATCTATGTAATATGTTATAAGCATATTGGTTAGTTACCTTCATCCGTTAGTCTTTCGAGTTTTATAAAACCTTACCTGGAATTACCCAAGCGACTATATAAAACCTCTCCTTCAGCAGTTAACCCTTGGATTTCTTCTGTCCCCAAAGTACTTTTCCCAATTAGAAACCAAATAGTTTTACCCCGATACGTAGCAACCTTTTTTGCTTGGTGTTTTCTGCCGATTTCCACCCGCTCAATATGTGGACTAGAAATGAAACCATAATATACGGGGAGCGGCTCCTTTGTATTCCCCAAATCAGACCAAATCCATGATAAATCCTTTCCCGAGTTAAATTCTAAATATCCAGTTCCTGTTACCCATTTCCATCCAAGTAACGACTCCTTGAGTCTCCCAATAGCCAATCCCGTCGGGGTATCGTAAATCGCTAAAGTTACATCATCTATCCTTTCGATATAAACCACTTTTTCCACATGTGAATTCATATTAGATTTCAGGATCGCTATTTCTATTGCCTGGATATCGTCATTCGGACCAGAAAAAACAAAAAAGAGTAGAGCCACAATTCCAAGAAGGACTACACCAATAAACACACCTTTCCTTTCAAATGAATAAGACAAGATTTATCCCCCTGTAACTCATTAAAATAAATAAGACGTACCAGGCTAATCCACCCTTTTAACCTCTTTCATGAACCAGTGGATAAAACCACAGTGGCTGCAGATTAAAGTGGTAGCTGATTGGTTCATCCAATCCAAACCAAAGAAAGTCAGCCCTCTTGTATTTAGCAGGGCTTTTCCTTCTATAAATAAATCGTGTTTGCAGTGCAAGCAGGTAATTTGAATGCCTGGCTGTGACTGGTATTTGGCACACTCCTCTTTTGATCCTTCGGTTATTTCTTTTAAGTCTTCTTCCCCTTTTTTCCTCATTTCCTCAAGGCGTTCTTTGGAGTAATACATAATTAATCTGCACTCCTTGCTTTTTTTGCCTTTATTTGGCCCTTAGTTCCATTACTTCCTCGTTGCCGTTCCAGCGGACAGTCATAACAAAAACATCATCTTCATTGAATCTATGACTACCTCCATATCCAGTGTAACCTGCAATTCTAAATCTGTTCAATAATCGGTCTGAACCGCTACAAGAACCTGAGCCCCTGGGTTCAATGATATGGTATTGGATTCTATCTAACTTGGTTATGTCCGCCTCTTTATACATAAGTTTTGGGTATATCATATATTCGAATTCGCTGTCATCCAACTTTTCAGGCATACCAGCATTAACCCATTCAGTATGATTTAAGATTCTACCATCCGCCGTTAGAATATGCTCATATTCCTTTACGGTAATTGAGCCTTTCCACTGCTTGCTTTCACCTGTAGATACTGTCTTACTCATATCAATTAGATTAGTAATTGTTAAGTGAATTAGAAAGAGTTCCCTGGGTAGTGAACTCTTTGGGTAATAAACATCGTCTTTGGAAGTGTAAAATACAAAGAGCGTGGTCTCATAACACATAGGTTAGTAGTCTGGCCGCAAAAAGGGATTAAGATTTGATCTAAACTCTTCTGTATAAAATTCAGCAGAAGTAATCCTTCTGTCTTCAGAGTTATCAAAGATATAAATGGAAACACGGTCGTTTCTTTTTTTACCAACTTCAAATTGATGGTGTAACACCATTAGTGCATAATCCTCTGGGTTAATTCAGTGGCATTCTCACAAGTGTACACTTGCCTTTTCTAAAGCCTTTTTAACATCATTGGTCTTTAATAGCCCGTTATGTTGTCGTTCGGTTTCCAATGCCAACCTGAAATTGCAAAAGTAATTAAATCATTAATAAGCTCATAAAAATTTTAGCTTTCATCTATTCGCTCCTAAAAAAATTAAGATATTAATCTAATTAAACGTTTGTTATTGCTAGCTGTCCTCTTTTCCATAATTTCAATATCACATGGTAGAGGCCCAAAGTTTAAATATGTGACCAGCGCACGAGATAATATCTTGTCATTAAATTGAGAAATTCGAATTCTACCCCCAGTAATTGGCTCATGCACTATAGGATTTTGAATTAATTCACCATCCAAACGGATTTCCATGTTTCTCCCGATGTTTTCCGAAGTTGCCTGGGCTATTTTTTTTGCCCCTTCATCATTGAAAATTATATCTACTTGCATTAAACCGTCAGATTCCTCTGAAGAAGCTTTTAGAATATCCGAATTTGTGGCCACAACCTGACCTTTTTCGGTTATAAACTCTACCCTACCCGTATGAAACATCATTGTTATAAATTCGTTCGAAAAACCTGACATCTGGAATTGTAATCTATCTTGTTCTATATCTTTAATATCAAAACTGAATGCGCCCAGGGCAACGGCACGTTTGTTTAATGTAGAAATGATTTGTTTTTTATTTATTGGATTTTCTGTTATATCGGGTACTTCAAGCACAAGGGTTGTTGTACTATTATCGTCCGTGACTTTACAATCGCCACTAAGCCCTAAGGTTTCATAGTCAATTATTTTCCAATTACCCTGCATCTTTTCATAGTAAATATGATAGATAAAGGATGTAGATTTATCACTTGTGTTAACTATTAATGTATTTATGTATTTGTCATTCTCTTTCTTTAATTCTATTGGTGTTATCTCAGTTAGCTTTAGGCTTTTACCAACTAAGCCAGCTAGCTCATTGGACAAAGTGAGCTTGGAAATAGTTTTTTCATCCCTGTTGTTTAGGGCTTTAATAAACTGGATTGATATACTGTTAAGCTCCTGATTTAGGTCATCATTTGAGTTTGCTAGACCTTCAGGTTTACCACAAGCAGATAACAAAAAACATAATGAACATATCAAAATAGCCGCTAACACAAGTAAAAGACGGTTCTTCAATTTATCACCCCTACAGTTTAAATGAACAAATAATTATCTGTTTGCTATAATTAGCCCTATTCCATATATAACGAGAAAGACAAAAATGAAGACAGGTAAAGAAATTAGGTATAATTGTGGCGGTTTCTTTAGGCTCTTTGGCAAATAACCAAACCCTAAGATTAAATTATGTTTGGATGAAACTTTGGTTATGTGAATAACTGTTGGTATAGTGACCACAATTGCGGCAATTAAGGCAATTAATAGTTCCATTATCCCACCCCCTCATACAAAAAAAAGGTTTATGGTAGATTTCAAGCCTCACGCCCCGCCTCTGAATACCCGTGGGTCAGCTTAAACTTGTTACCAAGCGGTCTAAACTCATTGATACTATTTATCTTTTTGGATTAGTTTAAGTTTCCACCTTTCATTGACTTTAGCATAGAACATATGGTAAACCTTAATATACTCACCCTCTTGGTATTCAACATAAGATACAAATTCGTTTTTATCAACTAATTCATATCCTCTTTCGCGCAGTCGAGATACCTTCTCTTGGGGGTAATTAATTTCCTGTTTCCCAAGATAGTCTTGCTCAAAAACAAGCCCCGTTTCTGTAACCTCGACAGAGTGAGAAACATTATTTATCAGTGATTTTAAATCCCGAGAATCCATTGCGTATATTATCAAATGTGATAAAGGGCTTATCATAATCCATGCTTCTTTTTCCCTTTTTAGCATACTTAACTCTCGTTCTATCATAGTCCGTGCTTCTTTTTCGTTCGTTAAGTCTTGTTCCAAGTTATTGCATTTATTTTTAGTGGTGCCAATAAATATACCGCCACTAAAAATAAGTATGAAAATTAGGCCTACTAGTAAGATTTTTGTCATTATGATTGACTCCCTAAAATATAAAGGCTGGCTTTAGTGATTCTAATAGATAATTCTATGGTTAATTCTAGAATTGGAATAACAACTAGTCTTTTTGCCGCAGTATCCTACGACATAAAGTAATCTCATATATCAATTAATTAAGTACGGGCCACCAAATAATAAACTAGCTATAAGTAAAAGTCTGAAGGCTTGCCAATAAGTTACTGACTTTAAGTTAAATAAATCTGGTATTGTTGTATTCCAAAGATATTTCAGTAAGAGAGCACCCAATAAAAATAAACCAGCTGCTAGAAATACAAATCCTACAGTGTACAAAAAATCGTACAACGCATTCATGACATATCAACCCCTTTACAGCTCTTCTTGCTTTTCACTAACCCTCTATTTGGCTCTTAGTTCCATTACTTACTCGTTGCCGTTCCAGCTAACGGTCACCTGTCCACCCAGGTCTGCTTTGTAGATAAATTCCAAGGACAAAGCTGTGGGTTAATCAACTATTACCCGCATCAAACAATCTCTTCATTTCGATGCCCCCCTTAGCACAATTGCAAAGCCATATATTATAGAAAATACTTGATAAATTAAGACAAAAAACGGAATTGTAATCAGCGCTATGGCATATATCAATTCTAGTTCGGAGTATATGTAGCTACAGACAAAGAACGTCATAGAACCACCCTGTACCACTGTAGCAAGGTAGATAAAAACTGCTTTAAGGAGCCATAATGTATACCTTAGTGGTTCAGTCCAAAACGCAAGCGAAGCTAGTATCATAAGTAACCAAATAACCAATAACGTCCTTCTTATTTTTAAGGCATGGTTATCACCCCCAAGTATTAATAAATCACTCTGACTTCTCCTTATGTATTGCCGAAAGAATTAAATAGCCCAATACTAAGCCACCAATAGTGTGCGAAGTATTACTAATTAATAGGCCGCTTATCATGAGTTTGGAGTAAATCATGGTATCCCCAGCTAACCTAGGCACAACATAATACAAAAACGGATAAATAGTTACATACAAGGCAGGCAGCCCAATACCGAATAATTTAGCCCAATCCACTTTCCAATGCCCATTACTTCTGGCGATAGCTATAAACCCAGGCAAAGCTAACAAAATACCTATAAAAACAGGAAAGACCATCATGAATGTAAATTGCGGTACGTTATTGAAAGTGGTTGCGGTTAAATGTTTTAGTTTTTGCTGAATGGATGCCCCCCAAAGCATTAAGAACCCTACAAAAACGGCATATAAGAAATAACTAATAAAGCGTATGGGTTGTTTCCAATTAAAAATTCCCATTACTATTCCCTTCTTTTTTGTTTTCATGGGTTATCCTCTTTTTAAGCTTGAGTAGCTCTTCAACACTTTTAACTGCATTAGCTTTAATCGCCGTGAAAGTAGCAAATATACTAAATGCAAAACCTAATATCCACCCAAACAATGGAGCATCGGTAAAGGTCGTTTTGCCTATTTGACCGAGCATAAGGGATGCAGTGCATAGCAATAAAAATACAACAGTTAGTTTTTGGTACTTGCTCAAGCTAAAGACATCCTCATAAGCAAAACCAAACTATTTAAAATAACTAACAATAGTAACTATTGAATATAGAAACATAAGTAATATAAGTCCTGCGATTAATTTGCCATATTTTAAACGTCTAAGGAATCGGCCCTGCTGCCAAGCTGATTCTAGTGGATCAAAATATTGGTAGTTCGGATCGTCTCGGCTTCCACATTTTAAACAAATACCTTCTACTACAGGGCTACCACAGTACGGACAAAGCTTTTCTGGAATTTCCATACCGCCCTCCTAATCACATGAAATCAGGCTTTTCTTGCTTTTATCTAGTTAAACCAACAGTTCAACTGTTTAGTCATCATATTTAACTTTTTGAATTACTGACAATATTAAGTACCCCAGCGCCAACCCGCTTACAGTGCGCAAAATATCATCAAAGAATAAACGACTTATAAAAAATTGGGTGTAACCGCCTAACGCCATATCGCCTGCCACTGCATACAATAGCGGGCAAATAGTTATATAAAAGGCAGGCAGCCCAACTCCCAAAAGCTTAGCCCAATCTATTTTCCAATGCCCATTACTTCTGACATTGGCTATAAACCCAGGCAAAGCCAGGAGAATACCTATAAACACGGGAAAGGCTATCATGAATACAAATCGTGGTACACCGTTAAAAGTGGTTGCTGCTGTATGTATTAGTTTTTGCTGAATGGTGGCACCCCAAAGCATAATGTACCCTATGAAAACAGCATACCCAAAATAACCAATAAGGCGTTTGGCTTGTTTTGAATAAGGTTTCTCCATTAGCTTTTGCCCCTTTTATTTTATAATTGAGGAATAGTGTTCAATGTTACTTCTCAGGCTTAAATCCTTAAGTTTTTGACCCAACCTTTTTTATTACAGGGTCATAGTATATGAAATAGACATCAAATGATTTCCTCTTCTCATCATCACGCTTTCTAAAAGAGATATCTACAAAGCCCTGTTCAAAAGATTTTGGCCTTATCTTTATATGCCTATCCCAGCCTTCTGTTTTGTCTACCATAACAAGTTTTTCTACTTCAATGGGCAAAGAGCCAACGCTGCTTATGAGGTTATTAGCATGGCTACCTCCAGCATAAGTCCAAACCTGATGTTTAGGGTCAGGTGGAATTATTACAATGTACGGTGGGTAATACAGCCTGTCAGGTTCTTTTACCCTTAACGCTGGGGCAAGTTCCCAGCTAGTATCCACCTTTACCGTTTGTTTCATTGGTTCCTTGAGATCTTCATCAGTCATATACCAGTTATTAATTAAGCCATAATAAGAACGAAATTCGCAAATTGAGTTGAAATAAGATACCTTAGCCGATACCTTGACATCCTCAGGTTTAGGAATATCCTTGTTGGGAGAACAACCTATACTTATAAGAATAGCAGTAAGTCCAATAACCAAAAGGATGTTCCTTAACAATTTATTCCCCCTGGCATAGTTCATTTAGTTATTGCTTTAAGTTCTATACTCTCTTTTCTGCCGTCCCATTCAACATCTACTGTATATGTCTCATCTTCCCTGACCCCAAATCCATAACCCCCTATATCTTCAAGACGCAAAGTCAAATCTTCGTTTAATGATCTATTAGAATGCCAAGTGGAACCATAGGCATCGCTGAATTCATAACTCAGTCTACCTACCTCTTTGTTGTCCTTTCCCTTATATCTTAAAATGGCAGGATTCTGGATATAGTAATTCTCATGGTCAATAAAAACCGTGCTATTATCCGCTTTAACCCACTGCTCATAGTCTAAAATCATTTTGTCTTCAGTCAGTCATTGATCATAATATTTCTGGGTTATAACTGCTTCCCAGTGTTCACTTTCCCCTTTAAAATTAAGGATTTTGCCATTATTCAATTTAAAAGCGGTATTTTTAACTTGTTTTAGCTTATTTTCAATAGCTTTAACTATTTCGGGATCATCATCTCTGTAAGTACGATTGAAGGTGTAAATCATCAATATGTTTTTCAATCTAATGACTGAGTAGAACTTTTCATTTTTGTTTAGGTATTTGTTGATGAATTCCGTATCTGATAATATTTCAAATTCTGCTGAACGTTTACTTTTTAAATCATCAAAGACATAGACAAAGAAATTGTTATCCCCCTGTCCTTTCTCTTTCCAGATGGAAGGTTTCATTAAACTAGACGTAAAATCTATTGGTTTTAATTGAGGACATGGTTCTAAGGAGAATCCTGCTATGGTAAGTGCGTTTATAGCATCTCTTTCTGTAAGTAAACCGCTAGGTCTAACCTGGCTATCTTGATAGCATCCTGTACAGACAATGACAATAGTAATTCCAATCACCCATTTAATAAGAACTTTTGAAATCAAATAACTGGCACCCCTTCCCTGTCCTGTCTCAAACTTATTATTTAATACCAATAGGCTTTATTTTTACCAACTCAGATTTTGCCTAACTCAATTTATAATTCCAAGATAAATGATTTTGTGCAAAGTTCTAATCCCTCTTTGTAGACATTATTTTAAACTGTAAACAATCTTAAATAAGCGTATACGCAACTCTTTCTTCAATGAACGGATATTTCTGAATGAAATCTTGCTTGCTAATTTGCTTATGGGTAAACACCTGTATAATATCCTCAAAATCTATCAGTAACGAGTATTCGTCTACATCACCAGCCCAATAAAGTATAATTTCGGTTTGGGCATTGCCAGGAAATAAGTTCAATATCTTTCTGACTTCTCTGGAAAAGTCTTCAATTTTGCCGCTGTCTTCTACTAAACCATGAATCACAGCATTTCGTTTTCTAAAAAAGGCACAGGCGCAGCCGCCCTCCATTATGTTGTAATAAAACATCCCTGGCCTCTTTTGCTTCTGGCTGCTGGTGATATTAGCTAACACTATCTCACGTTCGCCTATCGAAATTGTAGTGTCCCCATCGATATAATGGCTGCTGCATATGCCAAGGAAATAGCACATTTTGATACACTCCTTACTTATGCTTTGGGTAATAGATATTTAAGAATAGGTATAAATGTTGAAGGAAGCATCCTTTGGCATAACAGACTGGATAAACACGATGTCTTCTTCTGTTACTCCAAAGGCCACAAACTCAGTACCATAATGTTCCGAGGAAAATATGGTTGTATCATTGTCCTTTAAAAGCACGTAAAACCATTGTAATCGGCCATACTTATCCAAACTGTGTGTTAAAAGTTCAGCCTTAAAATCGGTATTTATATTTCCTTCAAGGATGGCCATACCTTCTTTGAAACCGTGTTTACCTTGTTCCCGCATCTTTTCAAAACGATTTAAAGAGGTCGCCAAAGCATCTGAAACCGCTGAAACAAGGTTATCATCCAATTGTTTAACCTCAAAACGTTCAGCGTAGGGCTTGATAGAATTGATTGAATCAACTTCTTCATTCCAGCAATGAATGCTAAATCTATTACTTAGGCTCAGGAAATAATCCACTAATGGCTCCCAATGTTGATAACTTATAGGGACCATTACGCCAGGTGCAATTTCTTTAAACTCAGTAATTCCAAAATGGATATTTTGTTGGCTCATATAATTTATGCTCCTTACTAAGCGCAGATTAAGCGCAACTGCATCCTGCCCTTATACTCTGCTCTCTCTTGCTTTTAGCTTAAAAAAAGAAGGAGCCCTTTGTGCTCCCACTTTGATGTCATATTTCAGGTTTATTAAAATGTGTTTAAGAGTCCCCCAAGCTTTTATGAGTCTGTTAAGCTGACAAGCTCAAGATACCATTTTCCGTCAATATAGGTTGCCTTATATTCAGGAGACACAGCCCCCAGATTGCCATACCACAACCCAGCTTTAATCAAGGCATTTGTTTGGTTATATTCTATTAATTCGACTGACAGAATAGTTCCATCTATAGCCCTTATCATGTCACCGCTTTTATCGTACTCAAACTTGGAGCTGTCTAGTTTCGCCTCTTCGAGATCAAGAACATTTGGTGATAATTCTTCCAGTCCCCTCACAACCTCAATCTTTGCCTTCTCACCTAAGCCTTCCAAAGTGTTATGTCTCAAAGCTATGAAGCCGTTAGGTCCGTTTCCCATTTCAAAAGCACCCTTTATTACAGTCAGGTATAAGTCTACTATTTTGCGCTCGTCCAAAGTTAACTGTGCATTACTGCTTCTTTCCGTTCTATCTTCAATGGGAAATAACTTGATCCATGAAAGGTCTCTGCCCCATTTTGTTTCCCGATGAGAGTAGGCGATATAACACTGGTTGATGTCAGGTTTATTATCATTTTGAACAGTGGCGCCTGGCAAGCTGGGATCAACTATTTGTCTATCTAAAATATGGTATCTAACTTTTGCGGGGAAAAGATCTCCCTTATAAAAAAACCCTTCTAAATCTGGCCCACTGACATTGACTGGGTAATCGATGCCTGTTTTTTTAAGTTCTTTAATAACTGGCAAGGCTGTTTCACTATGGTAAACCCCAGCATTAAATTTCTTACCGAAATATATACGGGCGTTTTTCCTGGGAACGAAACCATCAATATAAAAGTAAACGGTATGTAGATATTTGTCGTTAACACTTAAAGGCAATTTCTTCTTACTGTCCACAGAAATATCTAAGGCGTACTTGTAATCTGCAACATCAGGGTTTTTTACATCGGCCTTGACCAATTCAGCCTTTATCTCTATATATTCAGGCTTAACTGTAGGGGTTAGGTTTAGCCAGATGAAGCCACCTATGATGACAAGGATAATAAAAATAATGGCAAGCTTTCTCAAATCCATTCCCCCTCACCAAGGCACAACGCAGGTGACATTTGTTTCCTCTCATCTCAAATTCTATTATTATTCTTATTTTCCTTCCATAAATCTGGAATCAGTAATAAGGCGTAAGTATCGTTTAATCCTTAATTTGTACAAAACAGAAAACAGATAAGGGAATTCAACCAGATAGAGGATTTTGTCAATTTAGGATGAATTATATAATATCAGCTTGTAGCCAGCATCTTAAGGGATGTTGGCTTTGTTTTTTTTGGGAGGGATCACTAATTTGGGAATGTATGATAGGGACTGGTATAGGGATTTAGTTAAGAAGCAGAGAGAAGCAGAAGAAAGAAGATATAAAACATATAAATATTTATGTATCACAGTTATAGTGGTAATTATCCTTTGCGTAACTATTTTCAATCAAAACCAAAACTTAAACCCCTTAGGGCACCCCATGTCAACAAGACAGGCTGACTTTTTAAGCCGAATTAATGAAAGTCACGCTGCCCTTAGCGAAAAAGTTCAAGCAGTTTCTGACCATCACAGGGTACCAGCTCAGCAAAGAGACATTGGCTCATATCAGCAATCATTAATTGATGGCATTACTATATGCGAAAGTATTCAGAAGGACAAAAAGTTCTAAACCCGCCCCAAGGGTTCACTCAACTATTGTTCTTGTCACAAAAGTATGTTGACAGTACGCAGACAGCATTATCGCTATATTGGGAGTCATCTACCTCGCATGACTCCCAAACAATAAATACTGCAAACCACTATTTAAAGCAATCTATCCAAGCACGCAGAGAATATCACAGCGAACTCGTAAGTTTTCTAGATAGATATGATTATAAGTATGAAATATTGGAGGACGGAAGTATTAGATATTGGTCTTCTTCGTTTGGGTTTTAACTATTGATCTTATTTAGGGTCTCTAGGGTGGCAAAAGTTCTGTAACTTTGGTTCACTTCCTGCTAATAAAGGTTAATAATTAACACCAAAAAACGTAAGATTAAGGATTTTTGCTTAGCTCTTATAAACAATGATGTGTAGTAATAAATATGTGGTTAATGTTTATTTACCGACAAGTCCTGACAAGTTGTGAATTGCACATTATTCTAAGTCAATTATACGAAGTTAGGCCGCGAAAAAGCTCAACCTAAAAAGATAGCTTGAGCTTTGGAATGGCAGAAAAGTAGCCTAACTTTGGATAATTCGGATAGCACGAAACTGCGGAGGGTGAGGCAACAATTTATGGAGTTTCGATTGTTTTTGTCCTCCGTAAAAATACGATGTTCAAAGTTTTAGAGCAGTACTTTCTAATACAATAATGCCAAAAAATCTTAAAATGTATTAAAAACGGGCATAGCTTCCCCCTCCCCAAAACGGGCATGATTTTAGAGTTATGCAGTTTGAATGGCAATTGGCGGAGCCTTTCCAAAGTCCATATACCGACTGAGTTTGTCCGAACCGCAGTTGGGACATTTCGAAGCATCTTTACCGGTGATTTTTTGTATCAGCTGGAGGGTGGAAGCTTTTTCAAACGGTAAAATAGGCGTACTCGTCAACTTTTTACAAAGAGTCAGTTTAGATGCTTTATTGCGATTGCCAAGTAGCCCATAATGCCTAATTTTCATGAACCTGGCGGGCAAAATGTGAATGAGAAACCTTCGGATGAACTCATC
>LOEZ01000064.1 GCA_001516055.1 Gracilibacter sp. BRH_c7a | reverse complement strand
GACCGTACCGGAAATGCCGCCGCCAACAATGATTACATCAAATCTCTCGTCAGACATTCTAACACCCTTTCTCCTCTCTCCTACTGCTATTTCAATTTGCTGGTCAAAGCAGGTACGATTTTATAAAGATCACCCACGATACCATAATCTGCTTGTTTAAAAATCGGCGCATTTTTGTCTTTATTAATGGCGATAACGACCTTTGAACGGTTTATACCAACCATATGCTGTACCTGACCGGAAATTCCCAGAGCGAAGTATACTTCAGGAGACAGCATTAAGCCGGATACCCCAATATAAGTCTCTTTAGGCATCCACTTTTCCCCTTCGGCTATCGGCCTGGAACAACCGACTTCGCCCCCGATAACTTCAGCCAACTGATGAGCTATCTCAAGGTCTTCAGCCTTTACAAAACCTCTGCCGACTCCGACTACCCGTTTTGCGTTTGGCAAATCAACGAAAACTTTCGGTTTCTGCTCTTTGCGGATTACGATTAATTTTATCTTCGGCTCAATAAAATTGAATGTTTCCGCTTCATTATTGCTTGTATTTGATTGAGTAGCCCCCCCTAATACTCCTGGTCCTACCATGACGATTGCAGTTGTAGTCGCAGCCTTCTCCGTACTTATGGCGGCACCACCATAGACCATTCTTTTGGCATCACCATTTTTGCTTAATTCCATTACATCGGTAATGACACTGGCTCCTAGCATTGCAGCTAAACGTCCGGCTATCAATTTGCAACGTTTTGTAGGTTGAACGAGCATGATGTCCGGTTCTACTTTGCTCAAAAGTGCCGCTAGAGTTTCTGTGTAATCTTCCAGCATAGCTCCACTCTGAGCCGGGATCGCCCAAATCTTATCTGCACCGGTTATATCCTGTCCTTCGACAGGACCAATCACAACGGCTTCTACCCGATCACCAATCTGACGTGCACCACTGCATAGTTCATTAAGAGCAGTAAATTTCTCAGCAAACACCAATATATTCATGATCAATACCTACCTTTATTTCAATTCTTTTGAGATTTTTTCAATGAATTTTTGAATGATTTCCTCTGAGTCGCCTTCGATAATATCTTGCTTTCGATCCACTTGAGGAGGCGCTTTGCTTTCGAGCACTTCGATGGTCTTTTCTGGTTTGGATAAATTGACTTCGTTAATATTCCAAATGTTTGAAGGTCTTTTTCCGGCGGCTAATATTTGTTTCATGCTAGCGATTCTAGGCAAATTGATATCCGAAGTAACAGAAACCACCGCCGGCAGGGCAAGCTCAATCGTTTCCACTTCTTCTTCTAAGGTACGCTCAACAACCACTTTTCCCTCAGATGCTGTGATTTTACTAATGCTATTAATCGTTGGTACGTTAAGAAGCTCACCCAGTTGCGCTCCAACCTGTTGAGCATACAAATCAGCCGAACCTTCTCCACAAAGAATGAGATCATAATCACCAATTTTTTCTACAGCGGCTTTCAAAGCCAGTGCTGTCTGGTGTGTATCCATGTTGACCAGATTATCATCCGCCAGAAGATATAAGCTTTCCGGTCCTCGGGATAATACATTCTTTTTTAATTTGGAGTCATCTATATTCAATGCTCCTACACTTAAACCAATTAAGGTCCCACTAATGGATTCAATTAGTTGAGCTCCAGCTTCGATACTATTCAGATCGTAATTACTTATGGTCATCTTTGCGTTTTCGAAAGATAGTTCACCATTGGGTTTTATGGTAATATCTTGTTCTTCAGGAACTACTTTGAAACAAGTAATAATATTCATATTCACACCTCAAAATAAATAATATTGTAGTCATTTAGATAGATTTCTTCGAATTTAATTCAGTTTTTTCACTTTTGTTCATCCTCCTTAGCACACTTAAAAAACAACCTTTCCATGGTTGGATAAACCGTTACTTTTGTCTTCAGCAATTTCATGAACTGGAACTTGATCAATACTAGACTAAAGTAATTACTTTAAACTCCTGGTATCCTTCCCCTTTCATTGTCCTTTTTTGTATTTGTCCTCATCTAATATAAGCAAGTTATATGCCAACTATATTCTCTTGTTTTTCCTGGAGCTGCTTGAATACATGTCTAAAAATGTGTCATAAATTGTATATGTTTGTGTCATAGATCAGTGTTACTTCTAAAAAAATACTGTCCAATACTGTCAAAATTGTAAGCGTAAAAAACAGCCACACAAAGTAGGATAAAATCCAATCTTGTCTGTCACTTATCCCATGCTTTTTTCCAACATCCTATTATGATCTGCCTGAAAATACCTTTGATATTTCTGGCTTTTATCATTGCATTTCCCGCTTTATAAAATGGTAACGTTTTGTCATATGCAATATATCTTATCTCCCATTTAGTTGGTAAATTTTTTTTTTAAAAATTATAAAGAGACTCAAATCCATAATCACTACTGATATATTGATAAGCGAAATGCATACATCTTTCCATCATGGAAATTTTCCTACCCCCGGGTAATTATCCCAGTTAAAGGAGCTACTCCCAAACTAATAAAACTTATACCCTCTTCCTTTGATCTCAAAGAGGCATTGATTATGGCATGCTCCATAGTGCCCGATGTTGCATCTAACTTTCTTCTCATTACATCCAAAAAATATCCTTTACCCTGAAGAAAGGGTGTAAACACCAAAACAGCTTGTGCTTTTTTAGCTTTATCTATAGAAATAAAATACTTCCTTCCAAAAGGGCTATCGATTTGTAACTCCCCTACAGAAAAATTCAGTTTGCTTTTTTTGTGAGATAACCACTCCTCTGATATTTTGCAAATCTCCATTTCTAATTTTAAATCTCTTTCTTTTTTAGGATGGTATTCAATTACTCTAAGACCATCCTTCTCTGCTTTTCGAATTTTTTGACGTAACTTGAGTGTAGAACTGCCTCTCATTTCATATTTCCATAAATCAATCAAAGCTTCCTCACCATATTTTGAAATACAGAATTCATCTTCACTTAAGAATTTCCGAGTATGATTGCTAATAGAACAAAAGCAAATTTTATATTTGTTTATTTTACAGTAATATTTAAATTCATTAATGAACTCTTCAATATCATGAATCCGGCAGATTGGGTCACCCAGACAAATAACGATTTTATTAATAATTCTATATGCTACCAATCCTTCAACTTTATGCCCGAAGAAATAATGTCTGTCATTTGACAATGCAAGATAACTTAATGAATCTGTCCCATATTTATTAATCAATTCAAGTGCATGCGCCTTTTCGATATTCTTATGGTCTTTTTCATATATTTTATTTTCAGATACATTTTGATAAATCAAATGCGGCATTTACTTAACCTCTTCTTTTGTCTTATACAAGTAATCACCATGAAGAATAATCATATATAGTGCTGGGTTTAATGCATATGGAATTAATGTCTAGATCTTAATGGCTGCATCATAAGCATCTCTGATCGCATTCTGAATCTTCCCGGGCCTTAAAGCATCCCCGATTAAACTGAGCTTATCCAGCTTTCCTTGAAGCTCTTCATACAAGCTATTATCAGAATGAGAGCCAATCGCCAGAACGACAGTATCCGCCGGGATCAATGTCTGGTCTTTCTCGTTTTCTACGAGAACACCATTCTTCTTAATTGCAACGACTTTCGTCAGAGTTAAAGTTTGTACATTAAATTGTTTGAGTCGGGCCAGCATCGTCCAGCGTGTACTGATACCGATATCCTTGCCCATTGACTTCATCATTTCTACAAGGGTAATACGCTTACTTCCCTGTGTCAGCAAACGATATAATTCTTCCGATGGTTCTGCCCTATACAGCATAAGATGCCGCAGGGTTTCAGCGTCAATCGTTCCGATCTCAGCAAGCATCAAAGCTGTTTCCACCCCGACAGCTCCTCCTCCGACTACCACAACGTCTGAACCTACGTCAGCTTGTTTTTTTAGTACATCCCAAGCTTGTACGACATAAGCGCCTTCTTCGGTTGGGATATTTGGCGTTAATGGTTGGGCTCCCGTAGCGATAACAACCCGGTTAAAATCACCAGTTTTAACCTTTTCCAAAATATTTTCTTTCGTCGCTTTTTTATGATAATCAAATTTAACTTGCAGGTTTCCGCAGGCACTAGCCAGATAATCTGCTAAGAAAGCAAAATCTTTCCGTCCCGGAGGCGAAGAAGCAACTTCAACCTGCCCGCCTGATTTATTTTTTTGTTCCCAAATCGTTACGCTATGTCCACGCATGGATGCAACCCTGGCATACTCCAGGCCAGCTATTCCCGCTCCCACCACCAGAATTTTCTCTGAGCTGGAAGATCTTATCTGTGCCGGCATAGCGGATTCCAGTAGCAGTTCATATTCTCTTCCGGCCTCAGCATTGCAGAGACATTCAACACTTGTGTGGACCATGATGTGATCTAAACATCCCTGGTTGCAGGCTACACAAGGACGAATTTCATCATTTTTTCCTTGCATTCCTTTGATTGCCAAATTGGGATCAGCAATGAAAGGACGTGCCATTGCAATAAAATCAGCGCTTCCCTCATCAACAAGTTTTTCAGCTACAGGAATATTCATGCGGTTGCTCATCATCACAGGTATGGATACATGATCTTTAATTCCCCGTCCCAAATAACTATAGGCACCATGAGGTAAATCCATCGTAATCTGGGGCACGTGGGTCTCGTGCCACCCCCCGGTAACGCTTATTGCATCAACGCCGGCCTTTTCCAAAGCAACGGCGATTTGTTTGGCCTCGAAATTGGTGTTACCCCCTTTTATAAAATCATTGCCTCCGAGTCTGACCGTAAGAGGAAAATCCGGTCCAACTGCCTTACGAACCGTGCCGACTACCTCTAAGAGGAAAGTCATACGACCTTCTAAATCGCCGCCAAACCGGTCCATTCGCTTATTTGTAACCGGAGACAAAAATTGTCCTGGCAAATATCCGGAGTTCGCGCAGATCTCGACACCGTCAAACCCTGCCCTGACAGCTCGCTTAGCTCCTTCACCAAAATAGGAAATCAAATCTTCAATTTCCTGCTGTGCCAGTTCACGGGGAGTTTCACCCGAATAGGTCGAAGATACTGCTGAGGGAGCTACCCCTATCATTCCTGAATATTCTTTGGATCGTGCGTACCGACCAGCATGCCATAACTGGCCGAAAATCTTGGCTCCTTCTTTTTGAACTGCTTCAGTTAACCGTTGAAGTCCTGGAATGCAGCTATCGTCATTAATAAGCAAAACATCATTTTCTGTTATACGTAATGGATCGACTTGCAATGCGCCGATATCAATCATTCCAACTCCACCCATGGCACGCAGACGGAAAAATTCAATAATTCTATCATTTATCATGCCTTTATCGGAGTAGCCTAAACCCATAGGGGCCATAACGAGCCGATTCTTAATTTCAACCTGACCGATTCTCCAGGGTGTATATAATTTTGACAAGTACATTACCTCCAAACTCTGATCCACCCAGCTACTATAGCCAGGTTATAAGGTAGATTCTGTTACCTAATAACCTGGTTAAGTAGCACATTTTAATCGATTAAAGAACCTTTTTTATTTATCAAAAGGTACACAGAACTTCATTTTCGCATCTTTGCCAATAATCTTATTCTGATATAAGTCTTCAATTTCTTCAGCAGTATATCCTATTTCCCTTAACACTTCCTCGTTGTCCATCCCTTGATAGGGGGCTGCTCTCCAAATTTGGCCTGGATAGTTTTTGAATTTGGGTACGATTCCCACAGCTCTTGCCGTAGCTCCTTTGAACGTTTGCCATTCGGAGATTACTTCTCTTGCTTTCACATGAGGATCGTTCTCCAGATCTTCATAATTGTAAATTTTACATACAGGGAATCCATCACCCAACAATTCTGCTTGAGCTTCAAACGCAGTTTTTTGAGAAAGATATGCCTTTATCGCCTCATTGAAGCGTTTTCCTGCATCAGTCTTGGCGTAGATTAAACTAACATTTTCCGGATAGTCTTGCGAGCCATATTCTAGGCCAAAAAGAGGAATTGCTTTCCGTAATACTGCAGGACCAATTAAGAATAATTGAATATATTCACCATCTTTGCATGCAAACACTCCGCACCCTGCATAAGCAGACGGGTGACCGGCTTGCTCGACATATCTGTGGTCTGAGAACCAGTCTGCTATATATTGCTGACTGCGCATCATTACTTCATACTGCGCTAAATCAATACTTTCACCAATGCCAGTTTGCCTAACTTTATACAGCGCAGCCATGATGGACATTGCGGAAAATAATGCAGTAACAAAATCTGCTGTATATGGACCTACCGCATAGGGTGCTGTTGTTGGATTTGCATTTGCAAAAGTATATCCACTAAAAGCCTGAGCAATCGGGTCAAAAGAAGCTCGACTTACATACTCAGGCAAACCGGTTTGTCCAAAGCCAGATATATGAACAATAATAAGTTTGGGATTTATTTCCCAAAGTGTTTCATCAGATAAACCCCATTTTGCATATTGACCGCCTTTGGAAGTTTCCACAAAGACATCGGCATCTTTTAATAATTTGAGTAAAATTTCTTTCCCTTCAGGGGTAGGTATATTTAATGCTAAATTTCTTTGATTTTTTCTTTCCGACTCAATCGCATAGCTGCGAGAGAAACGTACAATATCGGGGGCCATTGCATTCTCAAGCCAAATTACGTCTGCACCGTAATCTGCAAGCATCTGTACTCCAAAAGGCCCTGCAGTGGATTGAGTAGCATGTACTACTTTAACACCAGATAGTGTGCCGAATTCCGGTAAATTATTATTTTTCCACATAGCAAATTTTCCTTTCAAAATTTATTAACCAATTATTAAAGGGTAGAATCTATGCTTGAGTTTAATCTGATTTATTTCGCATATTTTTTTAGAATCTGTCTGCCTGCAATGTATACCATAATTTCATCTGTTCCGCCTGCAATTTGATTTCCTCTGCTATCTTGCCATAATCTGCTGACCCTGGTTTCAGTGGTATATCCAAGGCCCCCAAAGATCTGCAGTGCATCAGAACATACTTCAAGAGCTGCGTTTGGAATATAACGTTTAACCAAAGCACTATTGAGTTGTACCGATATGCCATTATCCAATTCCCAAGCGGTTTTATAAAGAAGGTTTCTCATATTCTGAATTTTGACTTCCATATCTGTGAGTTTTTGCTGGATCTGTTGGAACTTACCTATGGTCTGTCCAAATGCAACTCTCTGTCCTGCATAAGCTGCGGCATCTTCCATTGCAGCTTGGGCCATCCCTAAACTGTGTGCGCCGATAATCAGTCGTTCCATTTCAAAATTTTTCATCAAGTTCATAAAGCCTCGGCCGCGTTCGCCAACCAAACAACTTTCTTCGATTACGACATTGTCGAAATACATTTCACAAAAAGGCATAATTGTTTGTCCGATTTTCTCCAACGAAGCGGTTTTTACTCCAGGAGTATCCTTTGGCAATAGCCACATTGACATGTTCTTATTTTGAGGGGATGGATCTTCATCTTTTGCTACAACCAATACATATGGGCTTGTTTCACCATTTGTCACCCATGTTTTTTGACCGTTAATTACTATTTTTCCGTCAACTTTTTTTGCCGTTGTAGTCATCGAAGCGTTGTCTGACCCTGCACCTGGCTCAGACACTGCCAGGGAGAAACAAGGTTTGCCTACTTTTGTATAAGCATCCATTGCAAATTGAATCTGCTCCGGTGAACCAAATTCACACATATCAAACATAACCAAGCTATTCAGCATGAATGGTGTTGAAGCCCCCGATGCTCTCGTCATCTCTTCCACAACAAGACAAATCGTCATATTATCGACCGGAGTTCCCCCAAATTCTTCTGGTATTCCCAAGTAGCCAAAACCAGCATCTAAATAAGCCTTGGTTAATTCATCCGGTACCCCGTGTTCTTTGTACCATTGTTTAATTTTGTCTTCTGTGAAATGTCGATTAACAAACTCTCTGGCACTTTCTAATAGCAGCTCTTGCTCTTCTGTCATTTTGAAATCCATTAGTATTCCTCCTAAGTAATTAAATTTCACGACTTTTAAGATTAAAATTGAGTACTGTAAATGAGAATTCTTACCTCCTTCTTTAGTTTTAACTTTCTGAAACATTGTACATATGTTTTAATAAGCAAGTTTAATGCCAAGATAAATATGCTGATTTTTTCACCACTCGCCTAAAATGACATGTCTAAAGTTGTGTCATCGTCGTATGTTTTTGTGTCACAAAAATCAATTCTCCTTTTTAAACATAAAAAGCTCCTCTTTGTAATAAACAGTTCTTACAATAACTGTCATCACAAGGGGGAGCATATCAGAGTCACTACTATAAAAAGTTTTTTGTATTGTGAAAGGCTTTTTTATACTGAAAGCTTGTTAAAGATTATTTTATTATTGATCCAGCTCATAGTCCTTTAATTTTCTATACAATGTGCTTCTGGAAAGGCCCAAATATTGAGCAACCAGAGATTTATTCCCATTTAATTTTACCATTAAATAGAGTATCTTTTGTTTATCCTTTTTAATAAATTCATCGTCCAAACTAAAAGCGTGTCCAAAAAAATCATTAGCTTCATCATAATCATCCTCCATATTATCTTTGGGCAGATGCTCTAGTTTAAGAATTTGTCCTATTGCATTATTCATACCGCATTCCAGAGTATTTCGCAGCTCTCTCAAGTTTCCAGACCAGGGATAATTGATAAGATAAGATAACGCCTCCGGTGCAGCACCTTTTACTTCCTTATTTAAGGAAGTATTAAAATACTTGATATAATGGTTCACTAAAAGGGGAATATCAGAGATCCTCTCCTTTAAAGCAGGCAAATGAAGGTTGATAACGTTGATTCGATAGAATAAGTCCGAACGGAAAGTTCCCTCTTGCAACATTTTCTTTAAATTTCTGTTCGTAGCACAAATAAGTCTAACATTAATGGGCGTTGCCGTATTACTGCCAATCCTTGTAACGCTTCTTTCTTCTAAAACCCTAAGGAGAATAGTTTGCGCATACATAGGCAACTCTCCGATCTCATCCAAGAAAAGGGTTCCTTTATGGGCATATTCAAATTTCCCCATTGATCCGCCTTTTCTCGCGCCCGTAAAAGCACCTTCCACATAGCCGAATAATTCGCTGGCGATGAGCTCCGGCGGCAAAGCAGCACAATTTAGAGCAACAAATGGACCTTCTTTTTTCTGACTGCTATTGTGTATGGCCTGAGCAAATAATTCCTTCCCGGTTCCGCTTTCCCCAGTAATAATGACAGTACTATTACTCTGGGCAACATTTAAAGCCTTCTGCTTGACATTTTTCATGACCATAGAGTCACCGATAATATCATCAAAAGTATAATATGCCTGTGAGTTAGAAATTTTATTAACAGTGCGGCGGACACTTTTGCTATCCGATAAAGAAATCGTTAAACCCGTGATTTCTGTATTTTTCAACGTTGGTGATACATCCATACGCATATACTGCATGAATGGAGGTGCTTTTTCCAAATAAATCTCTTCAAATTGAATTTTCTTCCCAGTTTTTAATGAGTCTAACGCTTTATTAAATTCAGGAAATATCTTTGCACAGTCAGAATTGATAATGTTTTCTGAATTTAAGTTAAACCAATCCGTAAATAATTTATTCGCACTGACGATTTTTCCGAAATTATCTACAAATAAAACCGCTTTGCTGTTATACTCAATAAACTGATTGAATAGCTTGGTCTTCATGTCCAATTCTAATTCTTTCCGATAGCTTGCTGTTGCCACTTTTCGTGCAATTAAGGATATTTTGATATAGGACAGAAAATAATCCGTAAAATTTTCCTTTGGCAGAATAATAAATGTAAAACTTTTCCCGATTAAATCATCAGAATAATAGCAATATGTTGCATAAGGAGTCAAAAGGTCTAAATAGTGTTCTTCTCCAATTGCCCAGTTAGAGGTATTAATATCTAGAATAAATGCCAGACCGGTGGTTCCCAAGTATTCTTCCTTTAAACATGTCCCAATCCCAATGTTTAAAGAGTTTAAATATTGGAGCATCTCCTTATTTCCCCTCTGGGAAAACACTACCCCATTATCATAAGCGTAGAATAACGCTCCATTAAACATATCTAGTGTTTTATAGAGACAATCTACTATTTCCGGCAAAACAGAATCTCTTAAATATAAAAATTCTTTAGAAATACCACTATATAAATTTAATGGAATTTGAATCGCCGAGGTATGGTGTAATTTTAGGTCTTTACACCTTTTCCATGATTGGGCGACTTCAGGTTTTATTTCTTCCTTTGCAACACACCCTGATGTTAAGAACGATTGTTTACTCTTTTTTATGCTAGGTTCATCATAGTGAATACTCACTGATTCCAACTCCTCAATCTATGCTTTTTATAGTGGCTCGGTTGTCAAGACAAAAAAAGTCAAAAAGATAATGTACCTGAATATACCATGTCTTAGCCAAAACTCTTCCTGTTAGGGAAAGCATTTATGTTCAATTCATCATTAAGGGTTCTCTCCGTAGTGGTTGTGGAGAGTGTGGATAAGCTCTTTTAAGGAATACCACTTACAGCTTATCCAAGCATTGTGGTCAACCTGCAGCGAAGCGAAGGGTTGTCCACAATGCGGCACTATCCATACCCTGGTGTTGCAGCTATTTATAGCATCTACCATAAAATTCGCGCTATATATTTGCTGGCTTTACGGCTGATTATGCACTCATCTGTAGTAAAACTGGGTAATACATATCTGCCGGAGTTTCATAATTTAAGGCTGAGTTTAATTTCACAAAGTTGTATTTATTGATAAATTCACCGATTTGTTTCCTGGCATCCTTGATATGTTCATAATCCTTAAGGTAGACTTCGTCATATTTTAGTGTTCTGAACCAGCGCTCTATGGGTATGTTGTCAGCCCACCTTCCTTTACCATCCATGCTGATTTTACTCTTGTTATTGATAACAAAATTAATATATTCATGGCTTGTAAATTGGCTGCCCTGATCCGAATTTAATATCTCAGGCGTGGCAACAGCATAGGCCATCTTTAAGGCCTGGATGACCATTCGTGTGGAGAGAGTGTCATCCAGCTCCCAGCCAACGATGCACTTGCTGTGCCAATCTATGATAGCAGTTAAGTAAATGAATCCACGTCTTAACTTAATGTAGGTAATGTCAATTGACCAGGCCTGATTTGCCCGAGTGATGACGGCATTTCGGAGTAGATATGGGTAGATTTTATGGCCCTTTGTAGGTTTCGATAGGTTGGGTTTCGGGTAGATCGCCTCGATGCTCATTTCTTGCATATATTTCCTTGTTTTGAGTCTACCAATTTTGATCCCTTGCTTTTGTAATGTTTTAGATATTTGCCTTGAGCCCCAAGATGGACTATCTGTATGGATTGCATCAATTTTATGCTTGACCATTATCTCAAAGTCAGAAGGCTCCTTTGGTGTGTAATACACGCTTGTTCGGTTAACGTCTAAAAGCTCTGCAACAGTGGACAATGTCAGCGGTTTCTTGCTATCTTCAAGGGTCTTGTGATCTTCGAGTTCAGCCTTTTGGGCGTGGAGTAAACCGACTCTCCCAGTCAGGTCCAAGCATTTCTTCAGATTTTTTTTTGAGCCAATCGACTTGTGTAGTCAATTGACCGACCTTTTTATATAGGCTGTCGTTTTCCCGCTCCTGATCCTTAACTTTCTCCTGCAACACCTTGTCCTTCTTGTTATCAAATACATTGGCTGCATTAGCCAAAAATTCATTTTTCCAGTTCCGGAGCTGGTTAGGCGCTATTTCATGTGCACTGGCGATTTGGTTTAGTTCCTTTTCGCCTCGCAATACCTCCATAACTCTCTCCGCCTTAAATTCTGCGCTAAATACTCTTTTCTTCATCAATAATTAACCTGCTTTCTTCTAGTAGTTTTATTATATCAGGTTCATTATCTTTTTAAAAAATCTTGTCGAGTTTTCTTAGACCATTATACTTTACAATTATTACTAAATATAATCAGCATTTTATAGGATGCAGAACTAGCTAAAAATATTATGATCTAATTTAAGAGTATTGCAACAATCTATCAATGTCAATGAAAAGAATTAAATATAATAACCCAAATAACTTGGATGATTCTGCTTACCTAGACCTTGACACAATCGAATACGCACCATTTTAAATATTATGTAAAGTTGTTACCGGAGATGGAAATTTATATTTGTCGATTAACACTTTTGTTCTCATATGGGTTCAGATTTATTTTTAAAGTGATTGCCATGCCTATATACTAACTTATCTATTTTAATAATCTCATCTGGCGTTCTTAGTTGCAGATGGGCATAATGAATTTTTTTCTCTGGTTCTTAGTCAACTTGTCTTAACCTATAATAAATAATTCTACCCAGCTAATGCTGCATTTAAGCAGCCCAAAATCTATGGTCGATATTTTTGTGAATAACCCTTAAAATCCAGTAGCCTCATATTTACCCTGTAAGGCCTTTATAATAATTCCTTAAGGGTTTGATACAGGGTCATAAATAATACTTGTTCAGTGTCTAGTAAAAATCCTATTAACCATA
>LOEZ01000063.1 GCA_001516055.1 Gracilibacter sp. BRH_c7a | reverse complement strand
ACTCGTAATGAGCAGGTCGTCGGTTCGATTCCGACCATCGGCTCCATAGAAAACATAGACACCGCAAGGGTTTGCGGTGTTTCTTGTATTTCGTAATCGATATATATATAAGTGCTAACTACTGCAATTTTACTGCAATTAAGATTTTCGTTAAATCTTTTTTATAAGACATTGTTACTTTTAAAAAGCTAGTATTTCATGAATGAACTTATCTCGGTTCGATTAAATATCTCTACTACTATGGACTAATTGAAAACTACAATAGCTTAAAAAAGTTCTATAAAAAAGTAAAGAAAATTCTTTACAAATGGCTTAACCGAAGAAGTCAAAGGCGTAGTTTCAACCTAGTCGAATTTACTGCCTGCTGGCAAAGATATGGAGTTCCAAAGCCAAGAATTGTTGAGTCAAAACAAGTACAACTTTGCTTTGATTTCTAATGCTGGACGTACGGAAGCGAGTAAACCGCTTCCATGAAGCTCTGAAGAAAAGATTGAAGAAATTTTCGCTAACACTGGAACCGAACAAAACCCGCCTAGTAGAATTTGGGTGTTTTACGAGCAGACATGCTAAGGAAAGAGGCAAAAAGATAATAGATCTTAGTTATTAAAGAGTAGAAATCTACTGCTGATATAATTAGGGGTAAGGTCAAGAAAGCTAAAACTTGTTAAGGTCTCAGAGTGAATTTCTATTAAGGATATTTATATAGACATAATCTATTTGCAAATGATATAGTTTGAGTAATAAGGCACAAGGGTATGCAATTATTTATTTAAATGTGTTTAAATAAGTGTTTAAATAGGTAAAAGAAGGAATTTATATGATAAAAAAAGTATATGCCATCGCAGTTTTGTTATTAGTTTTAATAACTGGCTGCAGTAAACAAATTGAAAAGCCAATAGATATTGACTTAAGTAATCGTGACTCTTCGCAAGTACGTTTTAAATCTCAAGAAAGCTCAGATGTTATATATTTTGGCTTTGACAGAAGGCTTGAGGTTAAAGAGGACGTGAAAATGTACGTCCCTTTACTGAAGTATTTAGAAAAAGAAACAGGTTATAAATTTAAGATACATGTAACTTCCGGTAATTCCAGTGTTACCGATGAACTTGGACAAGGAACGATTCACATGGCGGCGATCGGGACATTAGGGTATTTACAAGCCCATGAAAAATACGGTGTACAAATTACAGTAAGAGGATTGAATTCGGAAAATAAAGATAAGTACCAGGCTGCTATAGTGATTAGCCCTGATAGTAGAATTAATTCAATTGATGATTTGCGTGGACGCTCTTTTGCTTTTGGAGATCCGGCTTCAACCCAAGGGCATTTAATCCCCATGATTATGTTATCTCAAAAAGGTATTGAGCTTAATTCTTTAAATTATTATCAATATTTCTCTTCACATTCCGAAGTAGCCAATGCCGTTATGAGTGGGAGGTTCGATGCGGGCGGTATGCAGGATACCCTCGCTAAGTCTCTGGAATCCCAAGGTCTTCTGAAGATAGTTGATATTTCGGAGGAATTCCCAAGCAGTGGAATTGCTTTTGCCCCCGGTGTTAATGAAAAAATAATTGCCGATATAACTCAAGCACTCATAAATTTTGATCCTAAAGGCAAGGATTCTGCAGAGTTGTACCACTGGGAAAACTCTGAAATGCCTAATGGTTTTACCAAGGCCGGGGATGAAGATTATATTATGTTAAGAAGATGGGCGGATCAGTTTGGGCTATTAAAAAGCATGGATGGTGGCAAATAAGTGAAGTTAAGTACTAAATTGATTATCGCTACTATTATTTTGATTATAGTGATGGGGCTATTAACCATCGGAGCAATCACAACTATCGTAGAGCAAGCGATGACCGAGCAATTGGAGGAACAAAGCTTAACATTCGCATTTATGGCTGCCGACAATGTAGCAAATCCTCTTTTGGACGGAAACATTCTGATAGTTCAACGGATGTTAGAGAATTTACAGGATACCGGTTACGGAATCTCTTATGCCTATATAATAGATGATCATGGCAAAATTATAGCTCATACTTTTGATAGGGGATTTCCTATTAATTTAACCAATATTAATATTTTGGAAGAGACCATGGGGACCCAAACCGTATTGTTGGATACTAAGGAACTTGGCTTAATACGCGATGTGGGCGTTCGTGTCATAGAAGGATTAAATGCAGAAATACATGTCGGGTTTAGCCAGAATAGTATTCTGCAATTTGTTTCCAGCATAAGAACATTGTTAATGAATCTGACTCTTTACGGAATTTTACTGGGATCTGCCGCTGCATTAATTCTAAGCAACCTCATTACAAAACCTTTAAAAATGTTAGCAAACCATGCATTGCGTCTGGGCAGGGGTGACTTTGAACAGGATATTGTTATCAAAGGAAATGATGAGATAGCGGAGTTAGGATTATGTCTTAACCGTATGAGGCAAGATATCTCTGATGGAATGACGAGGCTTCGACAATCTGAAGAGAGTAATAGAACACTTCTTGAAGCGATAAGTTCTGCTGGTGAAGGCATTGTCGTATATCATTACAAAGAGGACAATAAACATCAAATAAGATATGTCAATGAACAATATGAACAATTGACAGGTTATTCGAAAGAAGAGCTCTTCGACATAGATGTAAATCATATGGTTTGCTCTGACAGTAAAGAACAACTGCAAGAAGTTTGGCAACGGTATCAAGAAGGAAGCAGCCTTCCAAAGCAACTCGAAATTGGGCTGAAAAGAAAAGATGGCTCCAAAATATATGTGGAGGCCAGTTATTGTAGAATTATATATGAAGAATCACATGCAATTATTTGTATCAATAGAGATATCACTGAGAAAAAGAAATCATCTCTAAAACTACTTCAGCGCAACAGGGAACTCGCAGCACTTAATGAACTATCAAAATCTATTAGCGGATCTATGAATCTGAAACATACGTTAGAAGCTGCTTTAGCTACCATACTTCAGGTTATAGGAAAACAGATTGGCTGGATTTTTGTTTATCGGGAAGAAGACGGTGGACGAAAAGTCAAATTAATGTGTCAAATGGGGTTACCACACGACGAAGCCTTGGAGCAAACGGTGCAATTTCAGGAGTGCAGATGCATTCCGTTGTCAAAGGTTAAAGAGGTACAAGTACATAATCCATTATGCAGAGAATGCCCGATAAACAGTCTGAATCATGAATACGGTATATCTGCTCTATCCCATGTCTATGTTCCGTTGATTTATAAAGGTAAGGTACTTGGTGTTCTGAATATTATCGGTACAGATACCGAGAAATTCATACTGGAAGACATTCAAATACTGAATTCTATCGGAATGCAGCTGGGAGTGGCAATTGAAAATGCCAAACTATGGGAAGAACTAAATAAAAAAGAAGAGATAAGAAAACAACTACTAATTAAAGTTATCTCTGCTCAGGAAGAAGAACGTAAGAGAATTTCACGAGAACTGCATGATGAGACGAGCCAATCTGTTGCCGCACTTGGTGTAGGGCTAAAATCTGCCCTCGAAGTCATGAATCAGGATAGGGATTATGCTCAAAAAATTCTTGAGGATTTAAAAAATAATACATCAATGACTCTTAAAGAAGTTCATCGTATCATATATGACCTGCGTCCTTCTTTGCTTGATGATTTGGGACTCTTGCCAGCTTTAACCTGGTATGCTGAAAGTCGACTGGCAAATACCAGAATCAAGTCACATATAAATATCAAGGGAAAGCCTGTGCGGCTTTCGGATGAAACGGAAATAACGATCTTTAGAATCGTTCAGGAATCTATTGTAAATGCTGTAAAGTATTCTAATGCGAAAAATCTTTACCTATGCTTCAAATTCAATGAAAACGAACTGATAATTTCCGTTAAAGATGATGGAATTGGGTTTGATGTTATTAAGACAATTAAAGAGGGAAAAGAAAGTTTCGGTCTTCTAGGTATGAAGGAACGGGCAGAATTAATCAGTGGTAACTTAGAGATTGACTCCAAAAGGAATGAAGGTACTACGATTCAGCTAAAACTTTCTATCTCGGTTTATGAATCCCATCAAGAGGAGGGAAAAGTTGATGAAGATAAAAATCCTACTGGTTGATGACCACACTGTATTCCGTCAAGGTATCAGGATGCTGTTAAACTTACAAGATGACTTCGAAATTATTGGGGAAGCGGAAGATGGCTCACAAGCAGTGGCAATGGTTCAAAACCTTAAACCTGATATAGTGTTGATGGATATTGCAATGAAAGGTATAGATGGTTTAACATCTACCAAAGATATTTTGCTTACTAACCCTAAGACAAAAGTGATTTTTTTGACACAGCACGAGAATAAAGAGTATATTCTTCCGGCCTTGAGGATCGGGGCTGCAGGATACGTCTTGAAAAGAGCAGCTGCAGATGAGGTCGTCAATGCTATACGAACGGCTTATCAAGGAAGATCATTTTTAGATCCGGAAATCGCCGATATTGTAATAAATGCTTATCGGCAAGGGAATGAAGATGTGTACGAAACTCTTACGGAAAGGGAAAGAGAAATCTTAGTACTGCTTGCCAAAGGATATACAAATGCCGAAATCGCTCCCATCCTAAATATAAGCTCTAAAACTGTTGACTATCACAGAACAAACCTTATGAAGAAACTGAACCTGCACAGCAAAGTTGATTTGACCAAATACGCTATAAGAAGGGGTTTGATTAACTCTTAAGATTCAAAAATTAATATGCTAGTGCTGATACAATGTTGTTTGTGAAAATAACCATAAGCACTAGGTGTTTACCCGGGGTGTTTTTCAGGTGAGTACTGAAGATAATCGTAGTGCTTACCTGATACTAACTCTCCGGGTTTTTTATTAGGATAAAGAAAAGAGTAAAAAGGAGGAGATTTAATATAGCCTTGCTTGAACTAATTTTCCTAAATAGAAATTATTGAAGGAGGTTGAAGTATGCCCGAAAGTAAGCCAAAAAAATACGGTATGGCTATTGACGTAAGGAAATGCGTCGGATGTATGTCCTGTTCGGTATCATGCAAAATGGAGAATGGAGTCTCATTCGGAGTTTTCAGGTCATGGGTAAATATGACTGAAAAAGGTGATTTCCCTGCTGTAAAAAGATTCTACCAGCCCAGATTATGCAACCATTGCGAAAAAGCACCCTGTGTTGCTGTTTGCCCTGTCAAGGCCACTTATAAACGCGAAGATGGTGTCGTACTAGTCGACAAGGAGAAATGTATCGGTTGTGGATACTGTGTTGTTGCTTGTCCTTATAATGCCCGGTATCTGAGCGATACCCAAAAAGTTGCTGATAAATGCACATTATGTGATCATCGAATCGATAACGGCGGTGAGCCTGCATGTGTAAAAAACTGTATGGGTAAATCCCGTATCTTCGGAGATTTAAACGATCCCAACAGTCGGATATCACAGGTAATTGCAAAGAATCCGGTACAAGTTATTAATCCCCATGTGGGCACAAAGCCACAGGTCTATTATATCGGGGCTGATTTTAACCAAAAGTTTTAAAGTAAGGAGGGAAATTAATGACCGTTAATGATATGTATACATTTGTTAATGAATCGCACTGGGAAGCATTTGTCCCAATATATTTTTTACTTATAAGTATAAGTGCCGGTAGTCTGATGGTAGCATCTTTTAGCACAGTTTTCGGACTAAAACAATATCAGATAATTGTTCGTCCTGCTGTCTTCACTTCTTTAGTTACGCTCGTGCTTGCCCCAATCTTTTTGATACTTGATTTGGGACAGCCGCTAAGGTTTTTATATGTAATCAATCCTTTTAACTTTAATGTACAATCTCCAATGTCTTGGGGTGGATTTCTGCTGATACTCTACGGCATAACCTTACTCTTACTTGCCAAGAAGTATATTGGAGCGGGTTCCACATCACAGACCATAGCTGAAACTGCTGCTTCGGCAAGCGGGCGCTCAAAGTTGTTATATATAGTTGCGTTCGCATTTGCTGTGTTCTTAAGTGCTTATCCGGGTTTAGAATTAGGAGTAGTTCCGGGGAAAGCCTTATGGAATACCCCTGTACTTCCAGTGTACTTTATCACAACCAGCCTTTTGGGAGGAATCGGCGTATTATTTTTGGTGGGAAGATTTGCTGCCAAGCAAGAATCACTGCAGGATTTTATCTCCGCAGCAAAGCCTATAGCCATAAGCCTGATACTACTAAGCTTTGTCTGGATAGTTTCCAGAAGCATGACTCTCTCAACATCTGGTCTTGAAGCAGAAGCTGCCGCCCAGGCTTTATGGAAATCAGGATGGTTTTTATGGGGAGAATTGGTGCTTGGTCTGATTATTCCTTTTGCCCTGCTGTTATTCGGAGATATCAAAAAGAACTCTGTCCTACTGACTCTTACTGGAGGCTTATTATTGATCGGAGTATTTTCGATGAGATATTCTATCGTGTTTGCTGGTCTTGCAGCGGTACTCCCCTAAAGGTATTAATATTTTAGTAAATAACAAGGAGGTATAATATGACTAGCAAAGGTAATTCCTTTTCACTTTCCAGGAGGAATTTCTTAAAAGTTTCTGCCGCTGTGTCTGCAGGTGTAGGAATAGGTCTCGGTCCAAGCTTATTGAACCTAAAGAAAGTTTCTGCTGCTGAATCTGAAGAGTTAGCAAATAATTTAGGAAATATAGAAGTAAAATATACAGCTGATGTAATGTGTCCCAGTGAGTGCGGCATGGAAATGTGGGTCCAGGATGGCCGTATCGTAAAGATATATGGTAATGATAGCTGTCCGTTCAATGATGGCACTTGTTGCGCCAAAGGTGCATCAGGGATGCAATTGGTATATTCTCCTGAACGTAATAAGTATCCCCTTATCAGAGAGGGCGAACGTGGCGAAGGAAAATTCAGACGTGCTACCTGGGAAGAAGCTATAGATTATATTGGTTCTAAGCTTACAGATATCAAGAAAAAATATGGTGCGGAGTCCGTTATTATGGATGCGGGAGACGTTACTGATAGAGACCATTATTATAGAGTATTTCATGGTTATGGTACACCTAACTGCGTTGAGCACGGCTCAATCTGTGATACTCCCCGTCGTCATGGGCCAAAACTGATGCTCGGTGGTAAAAGGATCGAACCGGATGTAATGCGTCCTCTTCTTGTGAGGCAACCGGACGGTAGTCTGAAGAAGGACTATACGTACTATTCCAAACTGATTATCTACGTTGGCTGGAATCCTTTTGTAGCTACCCGTATCAACTATGAAAGCAGAGGAACGGTAGGTGCCAAGGTAGAAAACGGTTGTAAAGTGATAGTAGTCGACCCTGCCCATACAAATACTGCTTCTCAAGCAGACTTATGGGTACCAATCAGACCTGGAACAGACGGAGACCTCTTCGCAGCCATGCTCAGATATATTCTGGAAAATGACGATCAGTATAATCCTTTAAGAAAATATATTGATTGGAGCTTTAAGGAATTCAGCGTAGGCTGGGATGAATTTGAAGCAGAATTCAAATCATGGTGGAGCAAAATCGATCCTATCAATGGTAAGCCGTACTTCAGTCTCGACTGGGCAGCCGACAGAACCGGTTTACCCAGCGAACAGATACAGGATATTGCTCATGAATATGGTTTAACCAAACCTGCAGCTCTCGTCTGGGGTATGCAGAGTCCAGGTCACCATTATAACGGCTATCCCTGCTCCATTCTGGGAACCGCACTCAATATCATTACAGGAAACATGGATGTACCAGGCGGAGCCATAGATACGGAGCTGGTGAAGAGCGATAAAGGCGGTAAGGCCAAAGGATCAGACTTTACAAAACGCAAAGTCAAAAGATTAATAGATGGTCAGGAGGTAGAAGCTGAAATAGAATACCTCCATATGGATTGGTATGGAGACTGGCCTGCTGCCTGGGATGATGTTGTCGGAGACTATCCGAGAAGATTCAGAGAAGGGGTAAACATCAATTACGGACCTTTTAAAGGGTACAAGTATCCCATTAAAGGTTTTATGATCCGTACAGGTAACCCGGTAATGACCGGCGGTAATACTAATGACTGGATTGACGCTCTGACTGCCAAGGATGGGAATGGTAATTATAAAGTTGAACTTGTAGTCAATATCGACACTCTTTACCTGGAAACCGGGATGTATGCAGATGTTATTCTGCCTGAAGCAAGCTATGCTGAACGGATGAGCCTCTCAGATGTCTACCCCTCACATCAGGTCCTCTGGATGAGAGACGAGGTAATTAAACCTCTCCATGAAAGTAAGGCTCCTACAGATATCATGAATTCGATTGCCAAAAAATTAAATAAACTCGGTGACTCTGACTTAAAAGGCGAAGACTTCTGGGAAAAATACAAGACTCAAGAAGATTTTGTCAATGAGATGCTCCTCCCTGCACCTGGTAGAAATCATGCTGGTGAACCTATCCCTTATCCACACCTACCTCTAGGCTATAAACTCCTGGGAACTCCCGATTCGCTTGAGGCCGGAAGAGTTACAATTGACCATGAAAAGAAAGTAGTGCAGGGAGAACCGGTAACAGCAGAGTGGATGCGCAAAAACAAAGGGGTTGCGGTTTGGCCGATGAGCTGGAATCGTTTCAAGATATTCGATAAAGAAGAAGGTAAATATGTTGCCAGCAAAGCAGTTGCTAAGACCAGTTCAAAGATGTTTGAATTCACTTTCAGCGGCTATAACAAATATAACAAACTTATTGACGAGACCGGTATAATACCAAGGGGATTAAAAGAGATCGGTTATGAGCGTTATCCTAATACATTCTACTGGTTTGAAACAAAATGGAATCCTTATACTAATAAGGAATATGCCAAGTATAAAGACGAGTACCCGTTCCAACTAATCTGTGGACGTGTCCACCATGCCATGACAGGAACCCAAATGGTTCCGTGGCTGTCGGAAACACCCGTAGAAGGAACCTGGATGCCGCTGAACGATGCATTTAAGCATAAGATAATTGACCCTAACGCCAAAGGCGAGCTGGAAGAGGTCGAAAAAGAGTTTAAGGCGGGAACCTTCTGTGTGGGTACTATTGCTATTAATGCCAGTGATGCAGAAACAATGGGACTGAAGACGGGAGACCTGGTTATATTGGAGAACCCACTCGGATCTCAGGAAAAAGGTAAAGTCTTTGTCACAGAGGGTATGAGACCCGGTACAATCAAGTTAGGTTTCGGAACGGGAGGACGGTTCTCTCCCGGATTAGGCCCGACATCCAAGCATAAGGATTACACTCCGAACCATAGCGGCTTGGTTGATCCGAACGCACATAGTCCAATAATGGGAATGCCATGTTATGCAGATATGATTGTCAAAGTCATCAAAGATTGACATTCAATAAAAATTAAGAGAATCGAGTACTAACTCGATTCTCTTACCACCTAGAGATTAAACAATGGAGGTTATAATTATGGATATCAAGGAACTTAAAGAAATACTTACTGTAGAGCGAGAATTATATGCTTTTTTAAGTAAGATAATAACAGTAGGTCCCAAAAAGGAATTTCTAAATAGCTTCTTATATACGTTCAACGATTTCGCCGGGGATGAAAATCAGGAAAATGATGAAATGATTAAAGGGATTATAACCATCCAGAAAGCTCTAGGTCATGAGTTATCAGAATCAGATGAAAAAGCATTTATGAATGAATATACAAGATTATTTATTGGTCCTGGCAAAACCCCGATTTATCCCTATTCTTCAGTGTATTTAAATAAAGAACCAAAACCAAAACTTATGGATGAAAATACTATCGAAGTTCGCAAACAATATCTTGAGAGTAATATAGTTATGAACAAATTGAATGTTGTCCCAGATGATTACTTGGGAGCTGAGCTGGAGTACATGGCTTACTTAACAGATAAATCTATCGAATTAATTGAAAAAGAAGAAAGAAATGAGTTAGATCAGCTGCTGGAAAAGCAATTGAACTTTATGGAGAATCATTTAATTACTTGGATACCAAGGTTTTCTCAGGATTTAATTACATCAACAAAGGAAGATCTATTTAAAGGCTTAGCTTTACTTCTAAAAGGTCTTATTATATCACACATTATTATCTTAAAAAATGTCTGATTAAAGTGAGGATTACCTATGCAAATTTTGGGAGAGGTTAATCAAACTCTCCGTTTCAAAACATAATTTCATTATTAAGGGGTACCCTCACGGGTACCCCTTACCATCTTCTAAAGCTGCCCTTAAAGGAGCTTTATCTTTTCACATCAAACCGTTAAGTAGTTCTTTGAGTATGAGTAACTGATTTATATAAAGGGGGACTATAATACCATTACAGGTAGACTCTGCAGTAATATTAGTATAATTATTAAATACCAAATGAGTTATCAAAATTATTTCAAAAATGTTTTTGAGGGAACAGACAAACCTGTTTACCCTTGTAATAATGAAGAAAACCATTTTATAAGGAGGTAGATCTTTATATGATTCCTCAATATACGGCAATTGCTTTACAGCCTTCGATGCGCATTCCACAGTGCTACGAAGAAAGGAATGGAATCCTTGGATACCGCCAGATGACAATCAAAACTAAATCGTGAATATAATCTTAACTTTAATCATAAACGGATATACAGACTCATGCATATCTTAAATCTAAAACCTGTATGTCGGCAATTCTTGATTTTGCAGATATAAGTATTGTGTAATCCTTCATCATTTCCTCAAATCTATATAACGAGTATTAATATGTGTAAAATATTAATATTTTAGGACATGGCCGAAAATAACGATAAATGGGAAACGTCTGTGGAATTAACAGCAGGAATTGTTCCCAACACAAGAGAAAGTCTGTGGCAAAAAATTTTACAAGACAGGTATTCGAGCGGATTCATAGCTGGAATTATTGCTTTGATAATGCCACTGATTTGGAATAACATAAGCAAATTCATTCTTGGTTTTTCTGAATTAACCTTCATCGATTTTGCAGCAGCCCTAATATATGGCAGATTTATACAAAATACTTTACGAATACATCTTTGGACTATTCGTAGTCGCTTTTTGGCATGGACTTTTGGGAATAAGTTTTGCTTTTTTCCTGAAACTTATAAACGGTAAGAATCTGCTTTTTAAAGGCTGGGCTTATGGCATAGGAATATGGTTTTTCTCTTATGTGATTACTACTTTATATCAAGTACCTGAACTGTTAGAAATATCTTTACATACATCTGTATCAAATATAATTGGCGCTACCCTGCATGGGGTGTCTTTAGGATATGTATTTATTTACTTACAAAGAAAGAAAAGGATCTGGGTGTTTTTGAATCCAATGAATAATCGCCTTTTTATGCAATACGAGAAGGCTATACTAATGAAAAGTATTGTTTCGAGACAACAAGCATTATATACTCGAATCAGACGATATCTTCATTCTTAAACAATGGAGCAAAATTTATGGATATAACTGAAACACTCAAGCAAATACCACAAAGCCCAGGCATATATCAAATGTTCGATTCTCGGGGCAATATTATTTATGTGGGGAAAGCCAAAAACCTTAAAAATAGGGTATTACAATATTTCACAAACAATAAGGACAGAGCTCCCAAAGTTGAGGAAATGATACGCAACATTTATTCGATAAAATATGTTGTTACAGATACAGAATTAGATGCTTTCCTTGATGAATGCCGTCTTATCAAAGAAATTAAGCCTAGATACAACAGACAATTGAAGAATACCGCAAAATATCTCTTTATAAAAATACCGGCTGAACCATTTCCTAAGGTCAAAATAGCGAAAGAAAAAGAGGCTGATGATGCCTTGTATTTTGGCCCCTTTACCAGCCGTCGTCAGGTGGAGACAACAATTCAATATTTGAATGAGTTCTATCCGATCCGTAAATGTGCTAGCCCAAGAGTAGTAAAGAGATCTAATGGTTGTCTTTATTTGCAATTAGGTAAATGTTTGGGAGTCTGTACTGCGCAGATTAGGCCAGATGAATACCAAAATCATATTGAGAAAATTCGGCAGCTTTTAAATGGTGCTGATCAGGCGGCATTCCAGGAACTCCCCAAGCTAATCGATTCGGCTGTTGATAATCTTAACTTTGAACATGCAGCCCAATATAGAGAGTATTATTTAGGGCTTCGGCATATACTTGGCAAACAACAACTTGTGCGATCATCAAATAAACAAAAAAATATTTTGGCAGTCGAGTTTATTGACCATACTCATGCCAAAATATTCTTCATCAAAGGGAACAAACTTCTTTACAGAGAAATACTGGACACCATCGAGAAAAATACTACAGAATTGAGTCAGCACTTAAAACAATTAATTCGGGGAAAATTTACAACAGAAAAAACGAGTGATAAAAGTGGATTGACCCAGCATGATTTAGATGAGGCCCAAATTATCTACTCATACCTAAAAAACAATAAGAAAAAGATATTGAGTTATTGGATACCAGATACACGGTTGAAAGAGCCGGGCTTGGATGGTGCTGTCAGCAAAATAGTTGAGAGGATTACGTCAGCAAATTTTAGTGTGTGACTGCTCTACTTCTTTTCTTTATTATAGAGGATAACTGCCACATACTCTAACTCACAGTCCCCGACATTCTCTATTGAATGCCAATCTCCATCTTTACAATGCGTCATATCCCCTGGGTTTAAAACCTGCTCATTTCCGTTATCATTGATAAGAGCCTTCCCCTTCAGAATATAATAAGTTTCAAAGTCGCCTATATGCTGATGGTATCCAATTGAGCCGCCAACAGGAATGATACTAATACCAAATAGCCTCCCACCATAATTATCCTCATTTTCGAGAATATTAATAATCTTAACTGTATCTTTCCCTCCCTTTAAATTAGGGACATAATCCATACGTAATTCATTTGACTTCTTAATCATCTTATTATTTACCTCCTTTTTGTTACAGTATCCTACCGTTCTTCTTACATAGAATATACTTTTTCATTAGTCTGTACAACCTATCTAGCTCTTAGGTAGTCTAATCTTCGCCTTGGAACAAGAATGCTGCTGGCAATTTGCCAGCAGCTAATAAAATCTATTTACTCTCTGATTTTGAATTCAAACCCAAACATATGACAAAGAGCCGGTATTAAGAAGTAGTTCGCACTGCTTCTTACTTATTATTTTTCAAAAATAGTTCCTTTTTTAAATTTTGAATCTTTGAATCCATATTTAGTAAGAAGATAATAAGATATTCCTGCTACAACTAGACCTATGACCCATGCGAGTTTCACAAACATAAAGGCGGCAGCTGCACCAATTAACATTGCATATATTGCAGCCATGTTATATCCGGTGAAGGGGCCATTTTCATCATATAATTGAGTAATATCAATCTTTTGTCTTCTTAGAATATAGTATTCAACTAACAAAATTGCAACGATTGGTCCCAAAAATGCAGAGTATATAAGAATGAACATTCCAAGACCTTCTGCTGAAGAATCTTGTACAAGTAACCAAGGGAATGAGAATAATCCAAGCAGTCCAGTTATAGCAACTGCTGGCTTATATTTGAGCTTGGTAAGCAGGGTAATAACATAAGCAGGAGGTACAATGTTTGCCACCATGTTTACACCAATGGCACCGAGTACAATAAAGGCAGAGACAAATACAGTAATTAAGGAATTATCTACTACAATGGCAAATGCCTTAACAGGATTAGATATTCCAGTTGCTGAAGCTAGCATAGCCCCAATTGTAATAACGAAACCATAAGCTAATATGATCGGTACGAAGTACAGTAACCCACGTTTTGTGTCGCTGATTCCTGTTTTAAGTTCCCTGGAATAGTCGGCTGCACTTAAGAAGATAGCAGCATAATTACCCATAAATACCATTATAAAAGCGAAGAATGGTAAGCCCCAAGAACCTTTGGATTGAACCCACTTTTCAGCGATTACACCGGAATGCTCTGTTAATAAAAGACCAAATACATATACAAGTGCACCCATTATAACTACTGATACAATAGTTTCCACCCATTTGATTGCATGAAATCCATACATAGATAATACGATTTGAACCAACTGAAGTATTACGAAACAAATAGCTACACTATCGAAGGCACCATTAGTTGCAACCTTAGCGATCTCATTCAGAGCCGTGCCACCTATCCAACTCTGAAAACCGTACCAAACAATAGCAGGGATACCACGTAACAGTGATGACACAACTGAGCCCTTAATCCCGAAAGACATTCTAAGTTGAACAACATAAGGAATTCCTGTTTTGTATCCTAGTCTGTCATTTAGGGTAAACACAATAGATATAATACCAATTGCAATAATTGCGGCAGCGAATGTTTGGAAAATGTTCAGTGTCGCGAGACCAGCCACGATCAAACTGGCCCCCAAGGTCATATTACCAAGATTTACTCCGTCCCCAATCCACATTGCGATGTAAGCCCAAGGGCCTACTGTTCTATCCTTTTTAGTTTTTGGATATAATGATTCATCAACACCGGCGACATGTTCGATTTCTACTTCCTTAGACTCCAAAGCCTCTGTATTTACAGCCATTTTCTCATCTCCTATTTCAATTGTTTTAACCTAAATTATTAGGTTTTAAATGTTTACCAATAGGTTTAGATACAATTTTACCGTCCTTGAATACTGTTGTTCCTCTTAGAATTGTTTGGGTAACTACTCCACGAAAACGTTCACCAACATATGGGCTTACTTTATGCTTATAGAAAAGATCCTCAGCCTCGAGTGTATATTCTTCATCGATATCAATTAGTGCAAAATCAGCATCAAAACCAACGGCTATTTTCCCTTTTCCTTCAATTTTGAAGATCTCGTTGACATTCTGGGAAGTCAATTTTGCGATGTCTACAAGTGGAAACTTGCGGTCATGGTAAGCATGAGTAAGCATTGCAGGTAGAGTTGTTTGACAAGCCGATATTCCACCCCATACTTTCATGAATTCTCCAACCTTAATCTTAGGATCACAAGGTGAATGGTCAGAGGATATAATTGCAATATCACCATTTAATAGCTTAGCCCACATTTTTGTTTGATTATCAATATTTCTAATAGGTGGAGAGCATTTAGCAACTGTACCTAACCTTTCAACATCATCGTCTGTGAGAATCAGATAATGGCCAATTGTTTCACAGGATACATCTACTCCTCTGCTTCTCGCCTGGGCAACAAGCTCAACAGCTTTTGCAGTACTGATATGGGCAATGATTAGTTTGCATCCAGTTTCCTCTGCAAAAGTAATCATGCGAGAAACATTTTCGATCTCTGTAATAGGTGGACGAGCTGCAAAATAATCCCGTACAGTTGTTTTGTTATTGGCGAGTGCAATTGATGTCAAGTCTTTGGTTATTTCAGCATTCTCACAATGTACCATAAGAGGCAACCCAAGCTTGACTAGTTTTTCCATCCCTACTAAGGCGGTAAAATCATCCATTCTTTCGAACTCATCAATACCGCTATGGCATGAAAAAGCTTTAAACCCTATAACTCCACACTCAGCAAGTTCTTCGAGCTTATCAAGGTTTTTGGGAGTTAGTCCACCCCAAAATCCGTAATCAACTAGAGAATCCTTTTGCGCTACAGCAAGCTTGGCGTTAAAGTTTTTGGCATCGAGTGTACATGGACTACAATTAAGTGGCATATCAAAGTACGCTACTCCACCGCCTGCAGCAATAGCGCTACTTCCAGTGGTAACTGTCTCCCACTCAGACCTTCCAGGTTCATTAAAATGTACGTGGCCATCTGTCACACCAGGAAATATGTGTTTCCCTGCAGCATCAATGACTTCTTTGGCATCCCCTGAGATCTCTTCAGCAATTTCTACGATTTTTCCATTAGAAACTGCCACATCAGTTTTCTTTACACTGTCAGGACATACTACTATTCCATTTCTAATGATTAGATCGTATCGCTCGCTCATATTCAATCCCTCCTTCATACTTAATATGTTTATTTAATCTTTTTAACAAACTCGCCAAAGCCTCTTTTACCTGTTAACTGACCATCCTGTGCTACAACGTCTCCTCTTACTAAGGTACAAACTGGCAAACCTTTTCCCTTTAAGCCCACAAAGGCAGAAATTTTATTTACATAGTATAATGACTCTGAGGTGATTTCCCATTCCTTTTCAGGGTCGAGAATTACTAAGTCAGCATCAAATCCAACCTCAATAGCACCTTTCTTCCCGTAAATACCGAAGGTCTTTGCAGGGCCTTCACTTAAGGATCTTGCTAATAAAGTCGGACTATAGCCTCTATTTACCACACCTTCACTGAAAACAACCTGCATAACATTCTGGATTCCACTTATCCCTCCCCAAGCTCCAAATACACCATGTTTTTCTTCGCTCTTCTCGCTTAGCTCGCAAGGGGAGTGGTCAGAACCAACGCAGGCTAAAGTTCCGTTATTTACATACTCCCACATTTCTTCAACGGCAGCAGCTTCTCTTAAAGGTGGAGCACACTTAAATAGACTACCATTTTTTATGACATCTTTATCAGTAAATGTGAGATAGTGGCCACATGTTTCTGCTGTAACATCAACACCTTCTAATTGAGCATCTCTAATAATTTTTGCTACTTTAGGATGGCTAACATGACAGATATGAACTTTTGCATCTAATTCTTTAGCTAAGTCAATTATGTTTTGGGTTGCTACTAACTCAGCAATCAATGGTCTTGAGTCCAGAAAATCTTGCCAATCATTTTTATCTTTTCTTTGGGCCCTTGCTTCTTCCCACTTAATGATGGAATAATCTTCGCAATGGAACCCTGCACGTGCACCATATTCTTTTAAAATTTCTATAGCCTCTTTTGCCTGTCCAATAGTAAGAGAGACATAATCCGGAGATACAGGGCCAATAAATGACTTGAAGGCAACACAGCCTTTTTCATCGAGTTCTTGTAAATTACCCAAATTGTAATCTACTAAGCCTCCCCAGAAACAATAGTCAACGTAAGCATTAGGAGAGACAGACTCTAATTTTTTGTCACAAATTTTAGCATCAGTTAGAGCAGGTTCATTTTGGAGAGGCATATCAACGAGCGTTGTTATACCACCAACCCCTGCAGCTGCAGTACCATGGGCATAATCCTCTCTCCATAGATAGCCAGGGTCATTTAAGTGTGCATGGCTGTCAATTGCACCTGGGAACACGTAATTCCCTTTGGCATCAATTACTTTCTCAGCTTCGACAGGACTTTGCGGATCAACTATAGCTGCAATTTTCCCTTCCTTGACACAAATTGACGCCTCAAATATTCTGTCACTAGTAACAATTTTTCCGTTTTTGATGACTAGATCAAACACATCTCATACCTCCTTTTATTTACTTTACCCTTTGGATATTAAACGATTCAGATAACTCTAGTGCAATATTTAATGTATGAGTTGCTTACACTGCGGAATATTATCGGGCAAGTAAATGATTTTTATACTTTTTTCAGTATTGAAAATATTTTACGATATTTCTGACATTATGGCGTTGGACAATTAGGATAAAAGTCATTAGATACTTTCATCAGGTATGGATAAGGATAGAAGTCTGATACGAGAAAAGGCTACAGGATAAATGAAGAAAAACAATCAATAATACTAGTAGATTCAATAGTTTGAGACAAGTGAGACATGAATCATATACCTATCTAGTTGCCAAAGTAGGACAATGTCAAAAATATAACATTATCACATATTGCTAAGGACATTTTTCGAAAAATATATAAAAATATAAATAATAAAAAAAATGGAGGAATTTATTATGGGATATCCAAATGATTTACTAGCAACACGTTCGATAATAAAACATGGCAGATATGCTCTTATACCCCCTCAAGGAAGAGTAAATAATGTCATACCTAATTTAGAAAAATGCAGGACAAGTGTCTTAGGCTCTCCTGAGCTAGGTACCAAATTTGCGTTTTATACAGTAGAGATTGAACCCAATGGAGGGACAGTGCAGCCATTTCAAGCAGAAGGAATAGAAACATTTGTATTTTGCAGAAGTGGAAAAGGCACCATAAAAGTAGAGGATAAAGAGTACAATGTAGAAGCCGGTGGTTATGTATTTGCTCCCGCCTCACAAGCTGTTTCCCTCAAAAACAACTCTCAAGAACAATGGAGTGTTCTACTATATAAGCAACGCTACAATAAGCTTGAGGGTTATGAAGCTAAAGTTGTAACAGGAAATCTTTATGACATGGAAGATCAGCCATACGATGGTATGGATAATGTGAGAATAAAAGATCTTTTGCCTACGGATCTTGGCTTCGATGTTAACTTTCACACGTTAGAGTTTTATCCAGGTGGATGCCATCCATTTGTTGAAACACATTTACAAGAGCACGGACTGTACTTTCTCGGTGGAGAAGGGGTATACCTTATAGACGATAAATGGGTTCCTGTAAAAGAAGAAGACTTTATTTGGTTTGGTCCCTATGTACCACAAGCATTTTATTGTAGTGGAAGAAAAAATGCGATTTACATCTATACGAAAGATTGTAATAGAGATATAAAACTATAAAGGTGAAAGACATAATGATAAATTCAAAAAGATTATGGGATAACTTAATAACGCTTGGGGAAATTGGAAAACAAGAAACCGGTGGAATAACTCGCCTTGGATTTACTGAAGAAGAAAAGGAAGCTTTAAGATTTGTGAGAATCTTAATGGAAAAAGCAGGCCTTAAAGTTAGAGAGGATGCTGTAGGAAATATTATCGGTCGTAAAGAAGGAACAAACCCCGATGCCCCAACTGTACTTATGGGTTCACATATCGATTCAGTAATCAATGGTGGAATTTTCGATGGAAACCTAGGTATTCTTGCAGGGATAGAAGTATTACAAACCATGAATGAACAAAATATCTCGACCAAACATCCTCTTGAGGTATATGCTTTCAGAGATGAGGAAGGATGTAGATTTGGTTTTAGCTCCTTTGGAAGCCGAAGTGCGGCAGGGATTGTAAGACAGGAGAACTTTGATTATAAAGATAAAGATGGTTTAACGATAAGAGAGGTTCTAAAGAATAACGGATTAAACCCTGAAGAATACAAACAGGCTGCTCGTAAGCCTGAAGAGATCAAAGCATATCTTGAATTACACCCTGAACAAGGGAAAGTACTTGAATGTAAGAATCTATCTGTTGGCATAGTAACTGGGATTGCCAGTTCCTTAAGACTGAAAGTAACGATAATCGGAAGTACTGATCATGCTGGGGCTACACCAATGGAATTACGCAAAGATAGTCTCACTGCTGCAGCGGAGATAATTCTAATTATTGAAAAGGAAGCAAGTAATACAGAAGATGCTGTAGGAACTGTAGGCAGAATAGAAGCTTTCCCCGGTGGAGTAAATATAATTCCTGGTAAGGTAGAGTTTACTATTGATTTGAGAGACCTTTCCGCGGAAGTAGGTAAAGAACTTGAAGACAGGATAATGAAGCAAGCTATAGAGGTTTGTAAAAAAAGAGGAGTAGAAATAGAATTCGAAGAGCTTCAAAGGGTGCCGCCAGCTCCATGTGATCCCGAAATCATTAGCATGATGGAGAAAGGGTGTCAGGGCATAGATATACCTGTATTCAAACTACCAAGTGGAGCTGGGCATGATGCAATGCAAATAATTAACATCTGCCCCATTGGTATGATATTTGTACGCTCTAAGGATGGAATAAGTCATCATCCCGACGAATGGAGTAGTTATGAGGACTGTTCAAAAGGTGCTGAACTTCTCTATGAAACAGTTCTAAAATTGGCCATAAAAGAAAAAGTTAATAATTTAGCTGCTTTGTGAATTTAAGCCTTATATAGAAAGTACAGACCTTTTGGTCTGTACTTTTAGTATATTTTACCTTTATCATTTAAGGATAGATATTTCGGCAATTGCTTAGTATAATTTGCTATGAGGGACATGCTTAATCTTATCGAAGGAGAGAGATAAGTGGAAGAATTATTTCTAAGAGATATAATGAATACTACGCTTAAGGAAGGGCGTCTAATTGCTGGACACAAGGGCCTGGATAATAAAGTTAAAGGGATTACAATCATTGAGGCTCCTGATATTGTAGAATGGCTTAAAGGTGGAGAACTCTTACTTACGAGTCTTTATAATGTCCATTCTGATTCATGGAGCTATAAGGATTATCTGGGGAAAATGGCTAAAAAAGGAGTAAGTGGACTAATAGTAAAGACCGGCAGGGTTGTAGATAGAACTCCTAAAGAAATTATAGATGCAGGCAACGAATATAATTTACCTATAATTGAGATAGGAGAAAAAATAAAATATATTGATATCATGTACCCAGTGATGGGGGAGCTTTTTAATAAGCAAGTATCAAAGCTGCAATACTACAAAAACGTCCAAGACAGGCTAACAGATCTAGTCATAGCTGGAGAAGGTCTAGAGGGTATAACAAAAGTTCTAGAAGAGTTAATTGGTAATCCAGTGATTGTTTACGATAAAAGATTTAATGTGTTAGCTTCTACTAACCCACATTTGAATAAATTTACTGAGATTAAGGATAGCTCTGAAAGAGAAAACTTAAATGAAAAAGTTTACTATTATAGGCAAGAAGTAATCTTACCATATCAAAATAATAGAAAGGCGACTCAAGTTGTAGTACCTATACAGCAATTAAATCAAATATCTGCCTATTTAACAGTTGTAGAATTAGATCATAAGCTTTGTGAAAGTGAATTTATCATTCTAGAAAATGCTTCAACAGTAATATCGTTAGAATTAGTTAAAAGGTTTGCTATTGGCGAAGTAGAAACAAAGTTTAAGTATGACTTACTAGATAACCTAGTCTCAGGTGATTTTGATAAAAATATAGTTCTTGAAAGAGCTTCGTTACTTGGGTGGGACTTATCAGGCTCTTATGCTGTGACAATACTGGATATAGAGAATATAAACCATTACCTTAATGAAATGGATAATGTTATTTTGGAGATTGGTTCCATTGTCTCCAGAAGCATCAAAGAGAGTATTGATAAGAATGACTATTTTGTAAGAATTAAGAGCGATTCCATTTATGTTTTATGGCCTTCAGAAAAATGCGAAGAGGATCTTATTCAGGACATTAAAGAGGCTATAAGTAAAATCACAAAGAAAGTAACTAATAAATTTAAAAGAATAAATATTATTACTGGGATTGGTAGTGTAGCTGAGGAAGTTGAACAGATAGCACAAAGTTATGAAGAGGCCCAAGATGCAATAAACTTTGCTAAAATTTTAAATGAAAACGTGGTTAGCTTTTCTGAGCTAGGTATCATGAGAATATTTTGTAAGTTTGCAGAAAATAATTCGCTCGAGGAATTTATTCCAGGTTCAGTAAATGCGTTGCTAAAGCATGACAAAGAGAATGATACCAATTTATTAAACACATTAGAGGTTTTCCTCAAGGCTAATGGGAACGCTACCCGTACTGCAAAAGAGCTATTTGTTCATTACAAAACTGTCTTACACCGACTGGAAAGGATAAAGGAAATAGGGTCTTTAGACTTAAATAGCAATAAATATAGACTTGAAGCAGAAATTGGCATTAAAATGATTAGGATAATTGAAAAAAAAAGAAAAACAAATTTAATTAAAAGCGATATGCTCTCCTTATAGTGAACTGCACCCATTTGTCAGACAGCATGGGTATATTTAAAACTGGAAATGGTATGATAAACTGGACACTCATTCATTACAATATCCTGTACCGTTGAAAGTGAATATGAAGAATATGGGAAGAGTGCGTTTCCGGGTCACGAAAGCGCACTTTATAATTTTCAATATGAGATAGAAAAAGTCTGTAATATTTAAAAAAATGTTCAAAAAATTGGAAAAAAGTAGTAAAATAAATAAGATAGACATATTATTTAATTATAAAAATTCTTCCGAGCAAAAAACTGAGTGAGGAGTGGGAAAACCGATGAATAACAGCGCGCTCACGAAGAAGAGCCATAAACTGATAGCCATCATTTTGTGTATAGGGATGATGTTCCTTTTCTCATTTCCTGGATTTTCGCTGGCTGCTGACAGCGATTTCGTTATTAATGGTTCCGGTGTTATTACAGGTTATAATGGAAGCGGCGGGGACATCGTGGTCCCGGACAGCATTAATGGAATCGAAGTTACTAGTATAGGGAATGATGCCTTTTATGGAAAGACCAGCATACATAGTGTGGAGATTGAAGGGCTAACAAAGATTGGTGATCGGGCATTCCAAAATTGTTCCAATCTGGAAAGTGTGATCATTAAGAATGTTGGGAACATAGCCAATGATGCCTTCTATCAATGCTCGGGCCTAAAATATGTAACGATTGAGGACGTGTCCACCATCGGACAGCGGGCCTTTCAAGGTTGCTCCAATCTGGATACGGTGAACATGGAGGATGTGTCCAACATAGGGATCGACGCATTTACCGGAACCGGAATAAAGAATCTTACCATCGAGGGAAGCGGGACTAGCATAGGACAGCGGGCTTTCAACGCCTGTACCAGACTGAAGAGCGTAACCATGGTGAATGTAACAAGCATAGCGAATGAAGCCTTTTACGGTTGTTCCAATCTGAAGAGTGTTTCAATCCAAGGAAATGAGACGAGCATTGGCGCCCGGGCATTTCAGGGATGTTCAAAACTTCAAAGCGTGGAGATGGAAAAAGTTTCAAGTATTGCCGTGGAAGCATTTTATGGTATTGCCAGCTTGAAGGATTTGCATATAGGCAGTGTGAAAACAATAGATTCGCGGGCTTTTAACGGGTGTACAAGCCTGACAAGCGTAGCCCTTCCAAATGTGAGCGGTATTGGGGATGAGGCTTTTTACGGGTGCAGCAGTTTGTTGAATGCATATTTTACCAACAATGCTCCTTCCGTGGGCAACCGGATATTTGATGGTGCCAAGTCCGACTTTTTTGTCTACTATCTCGAAGGGACCGCCGGATTTACCACGCCTACTTGGCATGGATACCAAACTATGATGATACCAGATGCAGCCAATCAGGAGCAGGTTGCACCGGAAGGCCTGGTAGGAGTCGCCCCAACCACGGCCGCCAATGATAACGGCAAAATCACTGGTGTTACATCAGACTTAGAATACAGGTTCGATACGGAAACAACCTATACAGCTGTGTCGGAGACTGAGATTACGGGTTTGGTTCCGGGCACTTATTTTGTCCGGTACGCCGCTAAAACAGGTTATAATGCGGGAGAGGATGCAGCAGTGGTCATCCCGGAATATATGGCAGTGAACCAGGACCAGCCAGCTCCCGAGGGCTTAAGCGTCGTAGCCCCGACCTCGGTAGCCGGGAATGACGGGCAGATTCTTGGGGTGACAACGGCGATGGAATATAAACTTGAGACGTCAGCGGAATATACGGCGGTGACCGGAACATCGATTACGGGGTTGGCCCCGGGAATCTATTATGTTAGGTATGCTGCTGCCGAAGGGTATAACGTCGGAGACGATGCAGGGGTTGTTGTTCCGGAATATTCGGTGGTTAATCAAGATCAGGCTGCGCCTACGTTATTAACTTGGATAGCCCCGACGTCACCGGCTAATAACGACGGACAGATTACCGGGGTAACATCCGCGATGGAATACAGATTATCCACAGCCACGGACTATACGGTTGTTACAGGGACCGCCATTACGGGCTTGGTACCGGGCACCTACTTTGTCAGATATGCTGCGGCTGAAGGGTTTAACGCAGGAGCAGAGGCAACTGTTGTCATACCGGAATATATGCCTGTTAACCAGGAACAGGCGGCACCTGCAGGTATAGTTGGTGTAGCACCAACTACAGCAGAGAATCAGGACGGACAGATTACCGGTGTTACCACGGCGATGGAATACCGCCTGTCCACCGCGACCGACTATATAAGCGTGACGGAGACTTCTATCACCGGATTGGCGGCAGGAACATACTATGTCCGCTATGCTGCCACCCTAGGATTTGATGCTGGGGCGGATGCGGTAGTAGTGATTCCAGCGTACGCTTTCGTTGTTCCGGAACTTTCCAAATATGCCAATAACATTCCCCATGGTAAGGATGGGGATCTCAACACATACGCAAACATCTTCCACGAGGAAGGGTATATCATTTATGGACTGTCGGATCTCGGACTGCAAGACAGTGACGAAGGGAGATATGTAATCAGTGCTTCCGATCGAAGTGCTCAAACTATTGAACTTGAATATTTGGATTCCGAATTCCAAATTATCAGCGCAAGTACCTTAGATGTATCCGGATATAAGAATGCGTATACCGATCGGATCCCTAACGGGGCGGTATATGTCAAAATCAAAGGAAAGACGGATGCTCAAATTAATATCTATGAGATGAGAACGAATGAAGGGATAACGGCAGAATTATACAAAAATGCTAGTAACCTGACCCATGCCTATGACGGCAAGATTAATACGTATGCCAATATCTTTTCCAATGATGGCTATATTGTCTATCCATTATCCGTACTGGACCTGGACGGTAAGAACAGGATAGAGTTTACCATTAAATTTACCAATGATGACGGAAGCTTTGGTGACGGAAACGAAAGCGTTTTGCTCCAATACTTGGATGCTGATTTCAACGTGATTGACACCGATACGTTGGATATCTCCGGAGTCGCCGGAAGCTATGCAGCGCAAATTGCCGATGGTTCCGTCTATGTCAAAATTAGCGGAATAGCCGGCATTGTTAACATTCATGAGATTGGCAGGGTATCTGTCAATGCGAGTCCTAGTCTTTGGAGGAATGCCAATAATCAGACCCATGCCTATGATGAAATCGATACCTCTTATGCCAACATATTTACGCCAGGCGGATATATTGTCTACAAACTTTCTGATCTGGGGTTGGATGATGTGGAAATGCTGAAATATTGCCTAAAATATATGAATTACGACATAACCCTAGGTACTAGCAGCAAAAGCGTTTTAATTGAATGTTTAGATGAGAATTTAGATGTTGTTGCCAGCCGTACCCTAGATATTACCGGGGATAAAAACAGTTATGTGGTGAAAAAACCTTCTGATGGAATGTATGTCAGGATTAACGGAACAAGCGGAATTGTCAATATCCATGAAATTGAAGATTTAGCTTCCAATCCGGATCTTTGGCAGTCTGCAAATAATATAGATCATGCCTATGACGGGAATCTTGATACGTATTCCAATATCTTTGGTAGCAACGGCTATATCATCTATAAGCTTTCCGTTCTCGGCTTGGCCGGAGGGGATGAGGCTGTATATACGCTGAATGCTTCCGACGGAAGCAGTCAGACTGTTGAATTAGAGTACCTGGACGAGGAACTGAATGAAGTAAGTACCGGTAGCCTGGATATCGCCGGCTATGATCAAGACTATACGGATGATATTCCGGGCGATGCCGAATATGTCAGAATTAATGGTATATCCGGTCCCTATCTGAGTATTCGCGAAATCAGGGAATAATCGGATATCACTTCAAAGGCCAGAACGTTAAACATAGCAAAAGACCTTGGTTTTAACCGAGGTCTTTTATTCGTACGTTGTTGCTATCTCTCTAACCATCTGATCAAAGTCGTTTAACTCATATATAAACTTGTTGATTATTTCTTCATCAAATTGAGTTCCAGTACCCTGTAAGAGCTGGCTTTTTGCTTCTTCAAAATTGAGTTTTGTACGGTAGTGTCTATCGGATATCATGGCATCAAAAGCATCCGCGACTGCAATTATTCTTGCCATAAAAGGTATCTCTTCTTTTTTTAAACCTTCTGGATAGCCCATACCGTCAACACGTTCATGATGACATTTGACAATCGGGACTACCTTTTTAAACATGGATACTGCCGAAAGGATATGGGCACCTTTCAAGGGATGTTTTTTAATCTCCTCATATTCTTTTTCATCTAGTTGAGCTGATTTAAATAAGATATCGTCGGAAGTTCCGACCTTTCCAACATCATGGAATAATCCACTTATGCGCAGAAGTTCCAGTTCTTCTTGAGATAAACCAAAGGCTTGACCTATCTTAACTGAGAAATAAGCTACTCTTTCCGAATGACCGCGGGTGTATATATCTTTAGCATCGACGACCAAGCGAAGAGCTTCTATGGTGTCCATATACCTTTCCCTTAATTGGTCATAAGTTATATTTAGTTCATCATTTTTAATGTTTACCAGAGAATGCAAAAAGGCATTACTAATTGAGGAAGCTGCTTGGCCGGCATAAATCTCAAGGAGTTTAACGCCGTCATTAATATCATCTCCCTCAACATAGATGACCCCTATATCCTGTTGAGATTCATTCATCAATGGAATAATAACTTCATGTTCAAGGCTGACAGACTTTTTATTCACTCTTGCGCTACCAATATGCTCCATAAGACTGGGATCCAGCATTTCCATAAAATCTTCGATCTCTGTTTTATATTTGCCGATTCCCTTGTAGATGCTGTTGTTACCGATGCTTATTCTTGTTATATCGTCAACAAGAATAAATGCATTTGTACTGTTAATAAGAGGTAAAATCTCGGCTAAGATATCTTCTAGAATATTATCGATAGGCTGCAACTGATATATTTTCGGCACGGCCTGCAGAATCTTGTTAAGTCCTTCCTGGAATTTTCTAATTGTTCTTACTTGAGAAATAGATTTTATCCCTGATTCGACGAGTAACAGGAGTTGATCCAACCTGTCACCTTTTTCACAGTAGCCCTGAATATCAAGAGCTTTGATGGTTTCAAGAGGAGGGGCAAGGTCTTTATGCCCGGTTAGGAGTAAAATATACAAATCTGTATTAAACTCCCTTATCTTCTCCACTACTTTGTCACCATGTATGGGATACATAAGGAAATCAAGTATTAACAAATCAAATTTCTCGTTACGAATTCTCTCTATGGCTTCTAGCGGATCAGTAAGACCGGTCATATGATATCCACTTCGTTTGAATACAACGGATAATGAATCAACAATACCTGGTTCATCATCTACGATCATTATTTTATATTCTGAAGAAATACTTGACTTTGACCTTCTCATTCTAATTCCTCCTGTTGCATTTCACTGTTGATGTAGGGAATAGTAATATAAAACGTTGTACCGATACCTTCCACCGATTTAAACCGCATGGTGCCAAGAAATCTCCCTTTAATTGTAGAATACGACATATAAAGTCCAAGTCCTGTTCCATGTTTACCTTTTGTTGTCAACATTTCTTTGAAAAGCCTTTTTTGCACTTCTTCAGGCATACCCTTACCGTTATCGCTAAGGGTAAACTCTACATTGTTTTCAGTTTTGGTTATTTTGAAATAGATTTCACCACTTTCTCCTTCATAAGCATGAATAGCATTGAGGATCATGTTATCAAAGACCTGAACCAGACTATTTAGTTCACCTTTTATTTCTGTAGTCATATCAAGAGCGAAGTCCGTTTTTAATGTACAGTGATATTTTTTTAGTTCGTGTTTCATAAGAACATCTATTCTTTTTACCAGTTCTTCAATAGTGAATTTATCGAATTTAGAATAATTCATCTGAACAGCCTGCCCTTTAACGGCACCGATGATATCTGTCATATACGAGCAATAAGGCTTCATCTTTTCAAGCCATTCCAGCATTTCGCTTGCTATCTCGTGGTGGTCCTCAGAATTCACATTCTTATCTTCAATTGAATCTTTATATTCATGAGCTAAGTCTTTGAGGGCCTCTATGCCTCCTGCTAAGGACATGATAGGTGTATTTAGGTTATGAGCAATACCTCCAATCATCTGGCCTAAGGACGCCATTCTTTCTTGTTCCATCAGTATTTCTTGATTACGTTTAATTATCTCAATATTTTTTTTGTGCTCTGAAATATCTTTGAACAGAATAATAGTACCAAGTTGACTATGATTGGACAAGATGGGGATTATCTCGATAATAAAATGCTTCTCAAAGTCCTTTCCTACAATATATTCTTCAAATGATGTGTTGTGTTTCTTCTCCAACGCTTCTCTTATGAGACGTATGATTTTTTTCTTGTTCGTATGAAGTTCAACATTTGACAAAAGATTGATTATATTATCTTTTCTTTTGATACGCATAATACCTTGAAATGTATCGACGAAGGGCTTGTTATAATCGATAATTTCACCGGCTTCATTTACGACTATGTAGCTGTCTGAAATAAGGTCAACAATCCGTTGTAACGCTATTGGCAAGATATTTAAAAATTGAAACTTAAAGATAGCAATTGCAAAGCACAATATTGCAACTGAAAAAGCGATACACTCGAAAAATACCGGCATGGTAACGATTTTGCGAGTACTTAAAACATTTATAACAAGGGGGAAAGTGATTCCCATAAACACCAGGAAAGATTGTCTCGAAAAGAAACCAGAGTTTTTTATTGTAAAATACAGCAAATAAAACATACCAATAAGAATAGCCGAATAAGAATAAAGTTCATGAAATAAGTAATAAGGACCATATTCAAACTCAGTGCTAATAAAACTATATTTTACAATAAACAAATGGTGATAATCATTAGTGAAAACAATGATTATTGAGATAATGGGAACAACGAATAAAAGCCAATACTTCCAAGAGAAGGTGATATGAGTTTTTGCGTAAATGATACCTGTAAGTAATAGCGCCACAGGAAGCAGACATACACCAACATAATGTAGCTTTTCCAAAAATATAACGAGAGGGATATTGCCTTCAACAAAAATCTGGATTAGCCTAATAATGCTCCAAAAAAATATGGCCACTATTGTACCTAAAAAAGCATAATGAATTTGTTGTTTATTTTTCATCCTCCAAATAAGGATGGCCATAAACAACTGCATTAATGTGGATATGAACATTAAAACAACAAGTCCGTTATAGCTCAATACCATATATATTCTTCTTTCATTATTAATTTTTGAATTACAGTTATGTCTGAGTTGAATTTATATTTTGCAAGATTCCCTTAAGGTCACGCATTTTAATTTTTTTATCATTATAAATATGGAATATCTTGTTAGTAACTTCCTGAGTTTCCAGAATCTCAACAACAGTTCTGGCACTAAGCTCAACGGGCGAAAACTCAATTTCTTTTTTATACAAGTCCTCAACCGGTGCCCCTGGAACCATCATCGACCTGATGGTACTGAATAAACTATTTTCGTCTTCATCTTGTTGAAAATATCCATTGATATGTCTACCTATCAAATTACCCATTCTGAAAATTGTTGCTTCCAATCCTTTTTTACTCGCATTTAGTACGAGCTTCTCCGCTTCAAATTTACTTTTTGTAAATAAATTCTCAAAACAGTGACCTATGGCATAATTGATTTCACTAAAATCTAACGCAACTCTTTTATTATCGAAATTTTTATCATACTTTTCAGTATCAAGGATAGTTGAGAAATGGTTTAGCTTACAGTTATACTTTTGCGCAAAATCAATCATTACTTTTGTTCCAAATACATTGACTTTCTCAATTAGACTATAGTCGCCGGAGTATTTGACCATTACAGCGGAATGTATAATTGTATCGATTTGCTTTCCTAATCTTTCATATTCTTTTTCTTTCAGACCCAGGTTTTCTTTAGTGACATCTCCGCTCACGACAATAATTCTTTCTCCAAAATAGTTGTCGTATTTATCCCCAAAATAGAAAGAAATTGTTTGTCTTAGCCTGTTTTCTGCCAAAGAATCACTTTCTCCATGGACTAGGCAATAAATATTGCTATCTGTAGTTTTTAACAACTCGTTTAAAATATGACTACCTAGAAATCCAGTAGCTCCGGTAAGCAAAATGTTACCAAACGTAAGCATTTCTCTTACTGCAGCCACTTCCTGTCGTCCTATTTCAAGAATATCCATTGGACGCATTAGCGCATTTAGCTTTAGCTCACCATTAATTTTATCGGAGAGCTCGCGTATTGTTGGATAGAGGTAGAAATCAGCAGCAGTAATCCCCCAGTTACAATCATAGATCCGAGAAAAAATCATCATTACAGTTAGAGAATCTCCTCCCAGATCGAATAAGCTGTCATCGATTCCTATTTTTTCGATATCCAACACATCTTCAAATATCTCTACAAAGTCTTGATCTATACTGTTTCTTGGAGGGGCATAGTCTACTTTTGACTCATTCATGCACTGTTGAGGTAAAGCCTTTATATCTATCTTACCATTTGATGATAAAGGAAGAGTATCCATTCTAACAAAAATCGATGGAATCATATATTCAGGCAAGTAAACTGATAAGATTCTCCTCAGTTCTCTGCTTGATATTTCCTTTGAACTTACATAGTAGACACATAAGTATTTTCTATCTTTGTCTTCAATTCCAACAACCACTGCATCTTTAATATCAGGGTGTAGAAGCAACTTATTCTCTATCTCACCAAGTTCTATCCGGAAGCCCCTGATTTTAATTTGATGATCAAGCCTACCCAAGTATTCGATATCACCTTCAGAATACCATCGGACAAGATCTCCCGTCCTATATAACTTTTCTCCTGGTACAAAAGGATTCGGAATGAATTTTTCCTCAGTTAGCTCAGGTTTGTTTATATACCCTCGGGCAACTCCAACTCCGCCGATGAAAAGCTCCCCGGGAATACCGATAGGCAACAGGTTCAAGTGCTTGTCCAGAATGTATAGGTTAATATTATCGATAGGTCTGCCTATGGGGACAGTATTTAACTCTACCTTTGGCGAGCAGTCAAAGCTCGTTACATCAATAGCAGCTTCTGTGGGCCCATATAGATTATAAAGCTCTGTACTATTCGGAGCATTTAGCAGTCTGTTAAATCTCTCGACTTGCTGAAGATTTAAAGCCTCTCCACTTGCAAAAACTTGTTTAAGGCTGGATAATGCTTTGATATCTTGATAGTTTTCCAGGTAATGAAGAAAAATGCTTAACATTGATGGCACAAAATGCATAGTCGTGACGCCATATCTTTTTATCGTTTCAATAATTACTAAGGGATCTTTCTCACCTTCAGGTTCAAGCATGCAAACCTTAGCACCTATAAATGACCACCACACGAGTTCCCATACTGATACGTCAAAAGTATAAGTGGTCTTTTGGAGTATTACACTGCTTTCATCTATGGGGTATTTCTTTTGCATCCAGTTAATCCTATTCACTAAGCTTCGGTGCTCAATCATAACACCTTTAGGGTTACCTGTAGACCCGGAGGTATAGATGACATAAGCTAAATCTGTTGGTTTGTTTACATGCTCAGGATTTGATGGATCTCCCGTGTAGAGTTTACCATCACTTAAATTAATTATATCTGCACTGAATTGGGTCGCGTTCTCCTGAATACAATTCGTAAGTAAAATCTGCGCACCACAATCATCAAGCATATAGTTAATTCTATCTTGGGGATTTTTCGGATCGATAGGCAGATACGCCCCTCCGGCCTTCAAGATACCGAAGATACCAATTATCATTTCCAGAGAACGGTCTAACATAATCCCTACAATACTATCGGGGCTTACACCTTTTTCCCGTAAAATCCTTGCCAGCAGATTGGACTTTTCGTTCAATTCCCTATAAGTCAAACTCTCATCCCTGAACTCCACAGCAATATTATGGGGTGTCCGTTGTACCTGCTCCTCAAATAATTGTTGGGCAGTTTTATTCATTGGGAAATCAGCTTGGGTGTCATTAAATTTATAAAGTATCTTCCGTTTTTCCTTCTCAGATAATATTTCAAGCTTTGAGATATTTTTAACAGGGTTATCCAGAGCATGCCATAAGAGACTAATGACATGGTTGTGAATAAATTCGATTTCGGTTGCGTAAAACAAATCAGTCAAATAGTCATAGTCTATAATTAAACGGCCATCATTTTCCCTATCGTTAAGATTAATAATAAGGGATTCTAATTGGTGCCCGTTAAAATGCCATCTTGTAATATATTCTTCAAAATCCTGATCTTTAATAAATTTAGAGTTTTGGTAAGTCAGCACAATATCGAAAAGATTATCCTTCGTACCTTTTTTTTCCCTGACTTCTTTTAATAATAGGTCATATGGATACTTCTGATGCCGCAATACAGTTATTATCTCCTTGGAGACGCTCTCCACAAAATCATTGAAATTCATCTCATCCTGGATATAAAATCTTAGGGGAACTGCTACATTAGCAAACATGCCTGCGGTATCTTTTTCCTTGGCATTGGAACGATTCAAAAAAGTAGTTCCAAAGACGAGATCTTCTTTGTTCGTTACTCTGGTTATATACATAGAGATTGCGGCTAAAAACAGGCTGAATTCAGAGACCCCTTGTTGAGCGCAATACTCGTGAATTTTAGCAGTTAGTTTCTGTGGAATTAATAATGTCTTCCTGCGTGCTTTTGTGCTTGCATTACCCATCTTCCTATTCTTTAAAGCTGTTATTTCTTGCCAAGTTTCGAATTTTTCTTCCCAATAGGCCTTATCCTTTTGGAATCTACTAGATTCTCTATACTTATCATTTTCTATGTAGTCGATAAATGAAGGTTTCTTCTCCTCGGAAATCAATTCTCCATTTTTGAGTGCTGTATAGTATTCCATAACATGATTCCCTAGTAGAGACATGGTCCAGGCATCGGAAATCAAATGATGAAACTTTACAAAAAAACCACCATCATGGTCATTTATTTTGATGAGAACAAAGGAGAATAAATCGGATTCAATAATATTCATTGGCATTCGGGTTTGTTTCTCATCCCAACGAAAGAGCTCATTTAAATCACCGTTGAAATCAAGGCGATCAAAATTGCAATATGAGTAATCAGATACGTACTGCTTCGGTTCACCCTCTATTTCAACAATCCGAAGACGGACTGCGTCATTCTTTTCCAAGTAGGTATTAATGGCTTGCTCCAGCAAAGAATAATCTACATTGCTGAACATCCGAAGTGTTGCTGCTATATTTCCCATGCTTGTATTCGGGAAAAGCTTTTCACTATACCAGATACTTTTTTGGGAATGAGTCAAGGGATAATATCGTTTAGCATTTTTATCAGTATTAGGCATAAAACAAATCTCGCCTCCAATTTATTCACAACGTCTCGCTTAACCGACTAATTATTTCTATTATATCAACTTTTTAAACCATATTTAGCAAATATTCCAAATTAATTTTATCACCTGGATATTTCTGTGGCAATTTCTTCCACTAAATAAATAAATAAAGGACCCATCAGTGCCAAATGAACTATCCATGCCAGGTCGACCGTGGGTAATTCAAGGCGGCTTTTGGGTCCTTTAATGATATTTGCTTAATCCTCCATAAGTGTTTTTATAATATCCATTCGGCTGACAACGCCGATAATTTTTCCATTCTCTACAACAGGCAAAAGTTTAACGTTATTATTAATCATTAAGGATGCTGCATCTTCGATTTTAGCATCTTTATGGATGGTTATCACATCTTCGGTCATAATCTCCGAGGCTTGTAAGGCAATCAATTTTTTAAAATCGGAATTATACTGTTTAACACCACGGTAATAAATAAGTGATCCTAAGACTCCCACTACATCAGGGACCCTTGGGCTTGTTTCTTTATGCAGCAAGTCACCTTCACTGATAATTCCTAATATCTGATCGGAAGAATTCACAACAGGGACTCCAGAGATTTTATTCTCGTACAAGGTTTTAGCAATCTCCTTGATTTCTGTACTGGGTTCGATTGTTACGACTCCTGTTTGCATAATATCCATGACCTTCATGAGAATCACCTCCTTTTCGTTACTTCTTCTAACTGATCTTTCTGTTCATTCTAAATTGTTTAACAGCTTTTGTCCATTCAAGCAACTATCTATTTAAGTAAAAAAATTTAAAATTTTATGAATTATCCATCCGCGTATTATAAAAAGTGATATAATATAACGAAATTCTTGAAAAGTATTTCCTTAAGTTATTTCAACATGGTGTACTATTTTTTGCAACCAATTAGAATGAGAACTCGTGAGAATCCTATTTTGCCTGTAAATAGTTTTTGAGGAGGAAAGTTCGATGGCAGTGTTCGGCTCCGAGGTTAAAAAAATTCTTGATGCTCTCCCTTTTTATGTCTTGATAATCAATAAAAGTCATGAAATACTATTTGCTAATAAAGCAGTAGAGAGGGAATTGAAGCTAAAGCCAGAAGATCTGATTGGAGGATATTGCCCTAAGCTTGTACACGGATTAGATACTGAATTTGAGCATTGCCCATTGCAAGAAGCAGTCTCAACAGGCAGCCTGGTAGAGAAGGAATACTATGATGATAATATTCAGAAATGGATTAAGACATCCATATATCCTTTTGAGCATAGTTTATCCGGAGAAGAAGTAGCTTATTTCCATATAGCACAAGATATTACGAAAAGTAAACAGGATGAAGAGCAACTAAAAGCTAGTATCTTTAAACTCAACAACGTCACGCATTCCATTATTGAAGCCATCACTAAAACTGTTGAGAAAAGAGACCCTTATACAGCAGGACATCAACAACGCGTTAGCATATTAGCCGCCGGTATAGCACGCAAGATGGGAATTTCAGAAGAAAAAGTTGAAGGAATTGAAATAGCCGCGCTTGTCCATGATGTTGGTAAAATCGTAATTCCCATTGATATTCTTAGTAAACCAGGTCGTATCAATCATCATGAATTCAGCCTCATTCAAGCCCATTCTGAGACAGGATATGAAATATTACAAGGAATTGAATTTCCTTGGCCTGTAGCCCAAATTGTCTTACAGCATCATGAAAGGCTAGATGGTTCAGGATATCCGCATGGTATAAAAGGCGATGATATTATTCAAGAAGCAAGAATAATAGCTGTAGCTGATGTGGTAGAGGCAATGTCATCTCATCGCCCCTATCGCCAAGCTTTAGGATTAGATAAAGCTTTAGAAGAAATTTCTAAAGGTAAAGGAAAAATCTATGATATTAAAGTGGTAGAGGCTTGTATCGAATTATGTAAAGACGGTTTTTTCATGGAATGAAAAACCAATATTTGAACTATTTCTTATACATGCTATTCTCAAACAGGGGAAAAATAATCATGCTACCAAATTTTAATCCTAATAAATAATTTAAAAGGAGAAATTAGCATGAGTAAGAAAAACAAAGGTTTCAATCAACCTGACATGCCTTCTGGAATAAATATCATGGGTATGGGAGGTACCGGCGAAGATAAGTCTTATAAGCAGAAACCTGCCCAACCTTTTGATACAGAGAAGATGAAGAAGGGAAATGGTCTAAAAGGTCAGTAATAATAAGAATTAATGAATTAGAGCCTTCCTGTAGTAGAAGTTACTACTATGGGAAGGCTTTGTTTTGTTTAAATAATCTTTACATTATATCCTTGGGATTAAATGAATAGCTTGATCGTTCAAGCCTAATACCGCTTCCTGAAAGCTCTCCGCTAAGGTAGGATGAGCATGGATTACCTTGCCTATCTCTTCAGCATTCAACCCATGATGAATAGCCAGAACACCTTCGTGGATAAGATCACTGGCTTGAGGTCCAAGGATGTGAACTCCGATTATTTTCTTGCTTTGCTCTTCCGAGATCACTTTTACCAGACCATCAGTTTCACCCATAGTTAGGGCCTTACCATTGGCAGCAAACATAAACTTGCTTACAGAATAGGGGATTCCTCTTTTCCTAGCTTCATCCTCTGTCAAGCCTGCCCCAGCCACTTGCGGAAAAGAAAAGACACAGGAAGGGATAGCATCATGGTTGATTTGTGCACCCGAACCGAAGAGATTCTCGGCAACTGATTTCCCTTGTTCAGAGGCAACGTGGGCCAGCATCTGACCTCCGATAACATCACCGATAGCATAAATCCCAGGAACAGAAGTAATGTATTGGCCATCAACTTTGATACCATCACGGTCATAGGTAATGCCCAGTTCAGCTAAGTTCTGGTTTTCGGTGTTAGCTCTTCTTCCTGCAGATACGAGGATGAATTCCCCGAAGTATTCCCGAGGTCCTTGCTTTCCTTCTGCCACCACTTTCAAACTGCTGTTTTCCTGAATAATCTCTTTAACTGTCACACCAGTTTCAATTTTTATTCCCTTTTTCTTGAGGAGTGGAGTCAGCCTTCTAACAAGTTCTTCATCTACGGTAGGCAAGATACGAGGTAAGAGTTCTACTATCGTCACCTTGGTTCCAAAAGCTTGGTATATTCCTGCGAACTCGATTCCGACCACCCCGCCACCTATAATAACCATATCTTTGGGAACATGGTCTAACTCTAAAGCTTGATCACTGGTGATTACGCCTGGAAGATCAAGGCCGGGAACGGGAATCCTTGAAGGTTGTGAACCGGTTGCCAGTAAGATATTGCGACCACTGATTCTTTCTTTTTTACCATCTATATCAGTTACTTCCACAACGGAAGGGCTGATAAGTGTACCTTTGCCTTGGATAACCTGAATACCGAAACTCTTTAGTAACTGAATAATCCCGGTCTGTAGACGGTCAACAATTTCTTGTTTTCTGGTCTGAGCGGTTTCAATATCAAAGGAGTAACCTTCCAGCGTTATACCAAAATCCTTCATTCCTTTTAGGTAGTTGAGCATCTGTGCATTTCTGTATAAAGCCTTGGTGGGGATACACCCCTTATTAAGGCAAGTCCCGCCGATTTTATCCTGTTCGACGATTACCACCTTAGCACTAAGCTGAGCAGCCCGAATAGCCGCTACATAGCCCCCAGGCCCCCCGCCAATTACGATAAGATCCATTTCCATAATTATTCCTCCAAGCTACAAATCTTAGCTTCTCAGACACATTAGTAATATTTGTGGTGATCGGGCAATGCACAAATATACTAAAGGCTACGTCGCCACCGAACTTTAGGATGTCGGGCAGCGGCCACCTCATCCAGGCGGGCAACCACAGTGTTATGAGGTGCCGACTTGACCAGTTCAGGGTTGGTCTCTATTTCTTGCATAATAATTCCCAAAGTTTTGATAAACTCATCCAAAGTTTCTTTGCTTTCTGTTTCAGTAGGTTCCATCATCAAGGCTTCCTGGACGATGAGAGGGAAGTACATGGTAGGGGGATGATAACCATAGTCCAGCAACCTTTTGGCGATATCTAGCACAGAGACACCTTTCACCAGTTGTTTGATACCGGAGAAGACACATTCATGCATACAAGTGCGGTCATAAGGTAAGACGAACATATCCTTAAGACTATTAAGCAAGTAATTAGCATTAAGAACGGCATTCTCTGAGACCTGACGGAGACCGTCGGGTCCCTTGCTTCTGATATAGGAATAAGCTTTAACCAGAACACTAAAATTACCGTAGAAAGCCTTAACTCTACCGACAGAAAGAGGTCTATCGTAGTCCAGATAATATCTGCCTTCTTCATATTCCACTACAGGTTTCGGTAAGAATCTTACTAAATCTTCCCTGACCCCTACCGGGCCTGAACCAGGGCCTCCACCCCCATGAGGAGTACCGAATGTTTTATGCAAGTTAAGATGAACGACATCAAAACCCATATCTCCCGGGCGAGTAATCCCCATGATTGCATTAGCATTTGCTCCGTCATAGTAGAGAAGACCCCCTGCATCATGAACAATCTTAGCGATTTCAGTAATATTTTCGTCAAACAAGCCGAGGGTATTCGGATTAGTCAGCATCAAGCCGGCGATATCTTCATTCATACTTTCTCTAAGTGAGGTTAAATCCATCCCGCCCCGAGAATTGCTTTTGACCTCTATAACATCGAAACCAACCATAGCGGCCGAAGCAGGGTTAGTTCCATGAGCAGAGTCAGGAACTATAATTTTTGTGCGATTTTCACCGCGCTGTTCATGATAAGCTTTGATAATCATCAACCCTGCTAATTCACCATGAGCACCCGCTGCCGGTTGAAGAGAGAACCGAGCCATTCCGCTTATTTCCGAGAGCATAGTATCCAGGCCATACATTAATTCCAGACAACCCTGGACAGTATCTTCCGCCTGATAAGGGTGGATATTCTGGAATCCATCCATGCGGGCAATCACTTCATTTACCTTAGGATTATATTTCATAGTACAGCTTCCCAAAGGATAGAAGCCCGAATCCAAGCCGTAGTTTCTTTGGGATAATTGCGTAAAATGACGAACAGCATCTGGTTCGCTCACCTCTGGCAATTCTGGAGGGTTAATTCTAATATAAGCCTCGGGAACGAGCTGCTCGATACTCTTGGTTGGAACGTCACATGTCGGTAACGAAAAACCTTGACGTTCAGTTTTAGTAAGTTCAAAGATGAGAGGTTGTTGCTTCATTTTATTGCCCTCCCGCTTTCAGGACAAAAGAGTCGATTTCCTCTTTGGTCCTTTTTTCTGTAACAGCTACTAGCCAACCGTTTGTCAGTTCAGGATAAGTTTGTTCTAACGGGTAGCCCCCGATTATTTTATGGTCAAGTAATTTTCTATTCAGTTCTTGCGGAGAGACGACACTTTGGATTACAAACTCTTTGAAGAAAGGAGAGCTGAATACTGGTGAGAAATTATCATGAGAAGTAAGTTGTTCAAATGCATAATGGGACTTCTGAAGGGAAAGTAGGGCTACTTCTTTCAAACCTTGTTTACCCAACAGGGTTAAGTAAATAGTTGCAGCCAAGGCATTGAGAGCCTGATTAGAGCAGATATTGGAGGTTGCTTTTTCTCTACGGATATGCTGTTCCCGGGTCTGAATAGTCAGGGTGAAACTGCGGTTGCCGTTTTTATCTTTAGTCTCCCCTACAATCCTACCCGGTATTTTTCTCAGCAGTTTCTCTTTTACTGCAAAAAAGCCTAAGTAAGGACCACCAAAATTAAGAGGATTACCCAGAGACTGACCTTCTCCTACCACGATATCGGCCCCCAGTTCCCCTGGAGATTTTAGAATTCCTAGAGAAATAGGGTCAGCACTAACGATAAAAAGTGCTTTATTGTTGTGAGCGATTTCTCCAATCTCCCCTAAAGACTCCATTGTGCCGAAGAAATTAGGGTTTTGGACGATAATCGCTGCTGTATCGGATGTCACAGTTTCTTTCAGTTCTTGGATATTCAACTGTCCATCAAGATATCCCACCTCCCGGACAGTTAGACCGCGGAACTTGGCGTAGGTCTTTAAGACTTCTCGACTTTCGGGGTGAACCGTCCTAGCTACTAACACTTCCTGGCGTTTTTGGGATTGACAAGCTAGAAGCATAGCTTCTGCCAGAGCACTCGCCCCATCATACATGGAAGCATTGGCGATATCCATGCCGGTTAGTTCACAAATCATGGTCTGGAATTCAAATATTGCTTGAAGCATTCCTTGGCTTATTTCCGGTTGATAGGGAGTGTACGCTGTGTAGAATTCCTGTCTGGAAAGAAGAGCGTCTACTGCACTTGGGATAAAATGATCATAGGCTCCTGCTCCCAGGAAACAGGTATGATCATTTAGATTTAAATTCTTGCGGGACAGATTTTGCGTGTGATTCAACAGTTCAAATTCGGAGAGGGCCACAGGGAGGTTTAAGTCCCTTGATAAACGAACCTCTTGGGGAATGTCGCCGAATAGCTCTTCAACAGTTCCAAGACCAATCTGATTTAACATCTCTTGTTGTGACAAAACTTATTCCTCCTGTTCAGACAGTCTTTGATATCCTTCAGCGTCAATCAAACTTTCCAATTCTGTAGAATCGCTTAATTCGAGAGATACAAACCAGCTTTCATAAGGATCACTATTAATCTGTTCAGGATCATCCATAAGCTCCTCATTGATCGCGGTAACGGTTCCCGATAAAGGTGTATAAACATCGGAGGCCGCTTTGACAGACTCCACCACTGCCATAGGTGCCCCTTTACTTATCTCTTCTCCAACCTCTGGTAGTTCGACGAATACGATAGTTCCTAAATGACTCTGCGCATAATCAGTTATACCTATGAAGGCTATATTTCCTTCTAGGCGTACCCATTCGTGAGAACCGGTGTACTTTAGATCCTTATTAATTTTCATTAGTAGACCCCCTTTTAAGTATTATTGATCTTTATATCTTTTTTTATAGAAAGGCTTTGCAATAATCTTAGCTTTAAGACTTTTTTGGCGGATTATGACCTCGATGGCAGCACCTTCTTGGGCATAATTGGAATCTATTAAAGCTAAACCAATACTTTTATTCAAACTGGGAGAGAAGCCCCCGGTTGTCACGAAACCTATCTTCTCTTCGTTAACCTCTACTTCATATTTACTGCGAGGAATGCCCCGGTCAATCATTTCGAATCCTATAAGTTTGCGCTTAATGCCTGTTTCCTTTTGGCTCACCAAAGCCTGTTTCCCGATAAAGTCATCCTTCGTGAGTTTCACAAAGAAACCTAGACCTGCTTCCAAAGGAGTGATATCCTGACTGATTTCTTGACCATACAACGGGAGAGCAGCTTCAAAGCGTAAGGTATCCCGAGCTCCTAGCCCGGTAGGTTTTAAACCGTGTTTTGCTCCTGCTTCCAGTATGCTTTCCCAGAGAAGGGGGGCTTGGGTGGGGTTGACATAAATCTCAAAACCATCTTCACCAGTATATCCGGTACGGGAAACGAGAGCAGGTATTCCAGCAATCTTAAGTTCAGGGTGGAATCTAAAAAACTTAATCCCGTCCAGATCAATATCTGTAAGCTCTTGCAAGATCACCTCAGCCTTAGGGCCCTGTAAGGCAAGCAGAGCATAACGGTCAGATAGATCATTAATCTCAATCTGACCAGAAGAATTATCCTGAAGCCAACGGAAGTCTTTATCTCTATTGGAGGAATTGACCACTAGCAGATAATATTCGGGATTATACTTATAAACGATTAAGTCATCGACCACTCCGCCATTCGGATAACACATAAGGGTATAATATACCTGATGGTCAGCCATAGCAGAGATGTCATTGGTCAATACATATTGGAGGAATCTTTCAGCATCAGGGCCTTTCACCTCAATTTCACCCATATGCGAAACATCGAATAGCCCGGCGGCAGATCTTACATTATTGTGCTCAGCAATAATACCGTCGTATTCTACCGGTAAGGCCCAACCGCCAAAATCGATGATCTTTCCACCAAGAGCAAGATGTAAATCATAAATAGGTGTTTTCTTCATTATAATTACCCTCCAATACCTAATACTTCTTAAAATAAACAGAGGAGTGACTTTTTATGTCACTCCTCTGTATCTGTTACCTGAGAGATTCCACTTTGTTGAAGTGTTGCTCCGTCGGTGTCTTACGACTTTCCAGAGAACCTGTCCTGAAACGGTCTTTTTGCCTGAAAGTTTCATTGTAAGAAGACAGTTTTACAATTTGCTTCTTCGGCTCCCAAAAGAGGGTATCTCCCGTATCATTCATCCAGAATTATTAACTTTTCTTGTAAATTGTTAATTTTTATATCATATTCAATTATAGTGGCTAAGGTTAGAATTGTAAATGTTAGCTTTTGTACTTACGGACAAATTTCATCTGCAAACACTTTGGAATATATTACCAGTAAAAACTTAAGTAAAGAAGGTAAGGCCAAATGTGCGATTGCAGTTGTAAACTAGATCCAAAAAACACACCTGCTATTTTCGGATGGGTTGTAGTATATGAATTAGCCATTATTATTATGATTTTATTGTTTATTTATCTGGACCTGGATAATACTGAAAATACTGTTAAAACTGATAACTTAACAGAACAGATTGTTGAGCAAACTGTAGAATAGCCTAAAAATAAGAGCCATCTCAAACATAATTTTGAGGTGGCTCTTAGAAGTTTTAAGGAAATAATTAACATAAGGCCTGGTGCTACCCTTCTAAACAATTTTTCATAGTCTAGTAAAAAAGGGTGAACAATGATGAGTCATAAAAATAATGAAATGAGACATAACCATGGCAGTGTAACGCATACATCTTGTGATCATGGTCATGCGCATCAGTGTTTAGACATCAGCGGTTTAGCTATACCCAGAGGTGAAAGCCATATTCATCAATCAGAAAACTGGGTTCTCTATGAATATGGCCACGCCCATTACTACAAAGCATTTTCTGGCCCTTCGCTGCCCCTACCTAATGGCTACCATGTCCATCACTGGGACTTCTATACCACAATGGATGATGGTCACAGACATCATGTCAAGGGTCTGGATATGCCTGCCCCAGGTGTATAGTAAATGAATTCTGTTCTTTTTTGAGTGGTTAATGAAGTGCACCTCAAATGAAATACTAAGATATTTGGAGGTGTACTTTTTTCATGAATATTTTAGTAATGAAAATTTTACAAGTTTATTATATTATATAACTTAAGTATTTAGTTAGCATTTAATCATTTTAAAGGATAAACGATATTCTTGATTCAAGTGGGTTTAACCTTTAAGAAGTGAGGGCCTTAGAGGCGGTTACTTATTGGATAAAGATGAAATTTATATAATAGGAGGTATATTATGAAAAAAGCTAAAGCTAAAGCGAAAGACAATTATCTAAAAAATACTCCTAGTATATATAAAATCGCATTGGTTGCAACTTATAGAGAACTTGCAGAACTTACAGAGCAAGTATCTAATGAATTAGGTATTAGCGTGACTATCCAGGATGGCGATCTTGACGAGGGTTTAATAGTAGCAAAGGAGTTAATTTCTGAAGGTGCGGAAGTTATAATAAGTCGTGGAGGGACAGCGACTGCTATTGCCAAAGAGGTGGATGTACCGGTAGTTGCTATTGCGGTGAGTGCGTTTGACTTAGTAAGGGCAGTAGCGAAGGCGAAACTATCCGGACAAAAGATAGGGGTAGTAGGATTCCGGAACATTATTTACGGAAGCAAGACTCTGGAATCCATATTAGACGTATCAATCGAAGAGATAGAAATCGAAGATGCTGAAGAAGTACCGGAAGCAATAAGTGCTTTTATGAAAAAAGGGATTGATGTAATTGTCGGAGATGCTGTATCCGTACGTGTCTGCAAAAATTTAGGATTACCGGCGATTTTGGTTGATTCCGGCAAAGAAGCTATCGGAATAGCTTTGCGCGAGGCCCAGGAGTTAGCGTCAGTCCGTAGAAGAGAGCGAATACGTACTGAACAGCTTAGAGTAATACTAAATACTATTTATGACGGGATAATTGCCACAGACTCTGAAGGAAGAATCTCATTGGTTAATATCGCAGCTGAAAAGTTATTGAAAATAGATGGGAAACGTCAAATCGGCAGAATGGTTGCGGAAGCACTACCAGGATATGCCATTGAAATAGTCCAAGAAAACGGGATAGCCAAATTAGGAGATTTACATCGTTCAAGGAATGCGCAAATCGTTCAAAACATAGTGCCTGTTATCATCGAAAAAGAAATCGTAGGAGTAGTCTCCACATTCCAAGATGTAGGTCATTTGGAAAGAGTGGAAACAAAGGTTAGACAAGAACTTTATCTAAAGGGTCATGTCGCACAATTCACATTTGAGGACATTGTTGCCCATAGCCAAAGCATGCAAGATCTTCTTGAAAGATCATCTCGTTATGCTGTAACCGAAGCCACGATATTAATCATGGGGGAAACAGGAACGGGAAAAGAACTTCTTGCCCAAAGCATTCATAATGCCAGCAGAAGGTCAGATAAACCATTCGTAGCCATAAACTGTGCTGCCGTTCCAGAAAATTTATTGGAAAGTGAACTTTTTGGGTATGAAGAAGGGGCATTCACTGGTGCCAGAAAAGGCGGAAAAAAAGGACTTTTTGAACTAGCTCATAAGGGAACTCTCTTCTTGGATGAAGTGGGAGAATTATCATTAAGTCTACAGGTGCGTTTATTAAGAGTACTTCAAGAAAGAAGTATCATGAGAGTGGGAGGAGATAGGCTTCTTCCCGTAGATGTAAGGATAATCGCGGCTACTCATCGCAACTTGGAAGAAGCAATAATTAAAGAAACTTTTCGGAGGGACCTCTTTTACCGTCTTAACGTACTTCAGATTAATCTACCACCTCTTCGAGAACGGGTGGAAGATATACCAATTATTATGGACACTTTAATAGATAAAATATGTTTTAAAAATGGCTGTCTTCCGCCAGTTATCAATGATGAAATTCTTTTTATCCTTAAATCATATTCCTGGCCGGGGAATGTAAGAGAATTTGAAAATATCTTAGAACGTTTAGTTATTTTATATAGTGGACGAGAAATTGAAGTTAAACATATGAAAGAGATTTTCCTTAAGAATGAAGTTTCTGATTCTTTAGTTTTACACTTAACACTGACAGGAGACATGGAAAATATGGAAAAGGCTATTATCCATAAAACTCTTGAACTTACAGATTATGATAGAGATGAAACATGCAAACGTTTAGGGATAAGTAAGACTACCTTATGGCGCAGATTAAAGGAATAGTCACTTTCCATTTCTAAATGAAATTAGTAGTATTCAAATTGAAATGATATTATCAGACTATATTGAATAATTTATAAAGTTTCCTAAAAAAATTTCTGAAGAAAACCTAATATTAAAGCATTTTGGCCAACAGTTTACTGTTGGCATGTTTATTGCTATAAAACTAAGTGTAAAGTAATTATCTTGGAGGACTAGATGTTACGCATAGCAATAATAGCAGATGATCTCACAGGGGCAAATGATACTGGAGTACAGTTTTGCCATCATGGATTTAATACCTTGGTAATTATTGATCCTGCATCTATCAATGATCTAAATGTACATCCCGGAAAAGTTCTGTCCATTAACACAAATTCCCGCTCTATGAAAGCTGATGAAGCTTATACAGCAGTATATAATATCGCAGAAATTTTACGCAATAAAAAAATCAGCCATTTGTATAAGAAAATTGATTCTACTTTACGTGGAAATCCAGGTGTGGAATTGGATGCATTAATGGATGCGTCGCAAGCACCCTTGGGTTTGGTTATTCCATCGTTCCCAGCCAATGGCAGAATTGTTCGTGATGGCAATCTATACGTTATGAATACAATTAGTTCTTCTCGATTACCTAGTGCAGAATTAAATATGAAAACTCATTGTTATATCCCTGAAGTTCTAAAACAGCAAATGAAGAGGAAGGTAGGATTAATAGAATTAGAAAATGTTCGTAAAGGTACTGAGCAGCTGTTAGAAGCTATACAGCAGGCTCAAAAAGAGTATGAAGTCTTAGTGATTGATGCTGTAACAGAAAAGGATTTAGAAAATATCGCTTGTGCAATTAAATCTTTATCAAAAAGTATTATTGCCGGTTCAGCAGGCTTTGCTTCATATATCGACCTTTCATGGAATGTGAAAGGAAACCCAAGTAAACAAACAATTAAAAAAATTCCGGATGATGGAGTTACGTTATTCGTCGCCGGTTCGAGGAATCCAATTACTACTCAACAAATAGATGAATTATCAAAGGTTACTAATTGTGTACCTGTAGCACTAAATCCAGCGGCTATGATAGATATTGAACAAAGAAAGCAAGAAATCGAACGGGTTATGAAAATAATTTTAAATAATTTATACTATTCCAATACAGTTATCATCACTGTCGGGAACCAAATGGCTGTTTCTGAAGGGTATGTCAAAATAGGATCCATAATAGCCAAGACGATTGGAACTATTGTAAATCAATTATCACTAATCCTAAACATCAAGGGATTGATTATAGCCGGCGGTGATACAGCGTTAAATATTTGTAATTCTTTGGATGTCGCAGGAATTAATTTGGTCACAGAACTTCTTGATGGAATACCTTTCGGGTATTTATACGGAAAGAAGCTCGACGGATTGCCCATAGTAACAAAAGCGGGTGGTTTTGGTACACCGGATGCTTTTGTGAAGATATATAATATGTTCAGTGAATTTGATAATAATGCAGAAGGGATACAATTATTATGAAGCTTAAACGAAGACCTATAATCGCCATAAGTGTTGGGGATCCAGCAGGAATCGGTCCGGAAATCACAGCCAAAACCTTAGCACTGGACAATATTTATTCACAATCTTGTCCATTAGTAATAGCCGATGCAGAGTTGATGAAGAGAGCAATCCAAATTGCAGGAGCATGTCTTGAAATTAACATCGTCCAAAAACCTGAAGACGGAATATATACACAGGGTTGTATAGATATCCTAGACATTCCAAATGTTGATCTCAGTCAGCTTGAATATGGCAAAATAAGTAGCCTTGGTGGAGAAGCCAGTTTCCAATATATAAGAAAAGCCATAGAACTTGCGTTAGCTAAAAAGGTCGATGCTGTAACAACAGGGCCGATTCACAAAGAAGCTATCAATAGTGCGGGGCACTGTTACGCAGGTCATACGGAAATATTTGCGGATCTTACTAATACAAAAGATTATTGTATGATGTTGATTGATAAAAAATTTCGTGTATCTCATGTAACAACCCATGTATCTTTAAGGGATATTCCTTCGCTTGTTACGAAAGAACGGGTGTTAAAGGTAATAGATCTTACTCATAAAGCTTTAGTTAAAATGGGTATCCCTATTCCTCGGATAGCTGTATCCGGACTCAACCCCCATGCAGGGGATGGAGGACTATTTGGCTTTGAAGAGATAGAACAAATCGAACCTGCCGTCAAAGACGCTAAGGAGCAAGGGATTGATGTAACAGGTCCAATATCCCCCGATACTGTATTTGTGAAATTGCACGGGGGTCAATATGATGCAGTTGTAGCGATGTATCACGATCAAGGGCACATTCCTGCTAAGGTCATTGGATTTAAATATGAGGATAGTACAGGGACTTTGGCTTCTGTGGCAGGAATTAATGTGACCTTAGGGTTACCAATAATTCGCACATCAGTGGATCATGGTGTAGCTTTTGATCAAGCCTGGAAGGGAGTTGCCAACCCTGAGAGCATGATGGATGCCTTGATTTTGGCGTCATTTCTAGCCAATAAAAATTACTGAAAAAATTAAGAAGTTGGATAATATTATTTAAAAGGGGAGTAGGAAATGTCAAATAATTATGTATTGAATCAACATTCTATAACAGAGCCGCAGCAAGAAATATCTATTTTAGACAGGGCTGACGTTGTAATTGGAGGTGGCGGTGTAGCCGGATTGGGTGCGGCTATCGCTTCCGCTCGCGAAGGTGTTAAGACTATTTTAATTGAAACTAATGGATTCCTTGGTGGTGTTGCGACCAGTAATATGATGCAGGCACTATGTGGCTGTCGTGGTATGAGCGGCATTATGGAGGAATTGGTAGACCGGATGAATAAAAAAGGCGGTGCACCCAAGTGGGATTATCAAGAGCGCTTAGAGAAGATGAAGGATGGGTATGTGAACGAAACAATCACCTTCGATATTGAGTGCTTTAAAGAGACTGCATTGGAGATGTGCCTTGAGGCAGGCGTAGTATTGTATTTATATACCAGAGTTTGTAAGCCAATTGTTAATAACAATACTGTCGTTGGAGTTATTGTTGAAAGCAAGGGCGGTAGACAAGCAATTCTGGCAGAGAGAGTAGTTGACTGTACCGGAGACGGAGATATTGCCTATCGGGCGGGGGCACCTTATAGTGTAGGGCGTGATTCCGATAATAAGATGCGTCCTTTTGCATTACTCTTTAGAGTTGGCGGTCTTGATGTTAAGAAAATATTAGAGTATGTTGAGCAGCATCCAAACGAGTGGCAGCCTCAGCACAAGAACAATCACACCCATCAAATTGGTGATGATTCGGTTATCAACCGACTCAGTGGTTTCTTCGATTTGGTTAACAAAGCAAAAGCAAATAATGACCTGTATGAATGGATTCATTATCTGCGTTTTGAGGCGGTATACATCGATAAAGGAATTGCTCTATGTAACACTTCTAGAATCTATTATTTAGATGGCACTAATCCACAGGATTTGACCAAGGGTGAGATTCTCGGTCGCAATCAGATAAATAAAATAATCAAATTTATAAAAAAATATTTACCAGGTGGTGAGAATGCATTTCTCATTGATGTTGCACCATCCATTGGAGTTCGCGAAACAAGGCGCTTCGTAGGAGAATACTTTTTGACCGAAGAAGATGTTTACAGCGGGAAAGATTTTGATGACTGTTTCATGACCCTTGAGAGGAAGCTGCCGAGATATGAGGATAAGGATACACTTGACATTCATCCGCCTGTTCCTATTGAGGGTGCTCCGGAGGATTTGTATGAGCGAGATCAAAAAAAGGTACTTCAAGTCTTACAGAAGTTACGATTCAGCTATCGTATGTTGCTTCCCCAGAAAATTGACTGTCTCCTTTTTGCAGGGAGAACTATGTCAACCACACACACCATTGAATCCTTCTCCCGGTTGATGCCTTTTTGCATGAGAATGGGTCAAGTGGCTGGTACGGCAGCAGCTGTATCTGTTCGAGAAAAAGTTTCACCGAAGGAGCTTGATTTTTCATTATTGAAACAAGCGCTTATCAGGCAGGGGTATACTAAATTCTAAATTGATGAAGACCAAAAATATCTCTTGGAAATTCATAGGGAATGTTTTCGAAGAGCCTATTACATTATTGAGGAGGGCAAATAATGGTGATAAAACACAGAGGAGACTATGATGTAGTCATTTGTGGAGGAGGGACAGCGGGAGCGTTAGCTGCTATTTCCGCCGGACGAAATGGAGCAAGAACGTTGCTTATCGAAAGAGGGCCTTTTCTTGGCGGGGTTTCAGTAATGGGGTTCTACCCGCACAGTTTTTTTGCGCATAGCGGTAAGAAAGCTGTTGGCGGGTTACCTCAAGAAATCATTGACGAACTTATCAAAAGGGAAGGCTCTCTAGGGCATCTTCGCTATGAAGGAGGACATCTTTACACCCATACTCCTGTTGATTGTGAAATTCTTAAAGTCGTGCTCATGCAGATGGTAATGGATGCCGGAGTCGATATCATGCTTAACTCCTTGATTAAAGATATTGGAATGCAAGGTAATAGAATTAATTCTATTGTAATCCAGACAAAAGCGGATACCTTTAGCGCAAGTGCCAAGACTTTTATTGATTGTACCGGAGATGGAGATATTGGGTATATGGCGGGAGCACCCTTTAATAAAGGGCGGCAGGATGGGAAAATGCAGCCTGTAAGTCTAATGATGCGTCTTACCAATGTTGACCTGATAAAGCTTGCTAATGAAGTACCGACTCAAACACCAGTTCTCTGGGCAGATAAACCAAGAAGTAAAGTAAAGACACCAGTGTATTTTAGGGGAGTATTAACTCCCTGGGAAGAAACACCAGAGTATCAGCAACTATTTACAGATAAAAATCATCAGATGTTCTGCCTAGCTCCTTGGTCGACCGAAGCAACTGTAAATACTTCAAGGTTGGTCGGAGTGGATGGAACTGATTATAACGATGTTACAAACGCCGAAGCCAAGAGCAGAATACAGATATTTAACGTTTATGAATTTCTGAAAAAATATATTCCGGGCTTTGCAGAATCCAATATGGTTGGTGCTCATTTCCTAGGAGTCAGAGAAACAAGGAGATTTGTAGGAGATTATGAACTTACTGAAGAGGATATCAATGCAGGACGTAAATTCGATGACAATATTGGTTTAGCTGCTTACCCATTAGATATGCATGACCCTGAAGGTGGAAATGTGACCTTTACTCCAATTGGCGGTGATGGATCATATGGAATACCATTCCGAACGTTACTACCACAAAAAGTAGAGAACCTTCTTATCGCAGGAAGATGTTTATCTACTACTCATAAAGCCTTAGCTTCTGTCCGTTCTATCGCAGCTTGTATGGTTATGGGACAAGCAACAGGACTAGCAGCAACAATGGCAGCCAAAGAAAATATTACTGTAAAGGAGGTTGATGTAAAAAAACTGCAAAGCAGTTTAGAAAGTCAAGGTGTTATCCTATATTAAATTATTATTAAAGAAGGAAGAGTGATGTTTACATGAAAAAGAAAAGTAAATTAATAGCGTTATTACTGGTTATTATGTTAATTGTAACACTGTCTGGATGCAGTCAACCAGCACCCCAGAGTAGCGGAGGAGATGCTCCGAAAGACGAGATGATTGAACTTAAACATCGTAGTGGATCCACTTCCGGTACTTGGTATCCTGCTAGCGGGGTTATGGCTGAATTTCTCCCTAACGAAATTCCCGGCCTGACAATTACTGTAACACCTGGAGCAGGACAGTCCAATGTGGAAGCGATTCAGAGTGGAATTTCTAATTTCGCGATAGGTAAAGCTGCAGCTACATTCCAAGGATTGAATGGAGAGGCTCCTTTTACTCAGAAGACAGATTTAGTTCGTAATATGGGTTATTTATACGACGAAGCATGGCATCTAGTAGTAAGAGCTGATTCCGGAATAAATTCTGTTGCCGATCTTAAAGGAAAATCCCTTACAACTCAAGTGAAGGGAAATCTAGCTGAAGATATGACTAGAAATATCTTAGCCGCTTCAGACATAACCTATGATGATCTGAAGAAAGTAACACAGGTTGGTTATGAGGATTCTGTTCAACAGATGAAAGATGGTATTGTTGATGCTTTTACATTTGCAACAGCAATCCCTGCTTCTGTACTAATGGATTTAGCATCAGTTCGTGATGTCAAAATTATTTCCCTAGATGCTAAAACGATTGAGACTATGAAAAAAAATAATGGAGCCTACATTCAGAGGACAATTCCAGCAGGAACATATACAGGCCAGGATAGTGATGTTATAACTATTGGGACGGCCACCCATATGATGGTTCCCAGTACAATGTCTGATGAAATTGTCTACAAATTAACTAAAGCCATTGTAGAAAACAGAGAAAAACTTGGAGAAGCACATGTTGCCTATAAGGGATTAACGCCTGAAATAATGGGAATGGATATCGGTATTCCTATGCATCCCGGTGCAGAAAAGTACTATAAAGAAATTGGCGCTATAAAGTAAATTAAGGGGAATTTCTATGAGTGAAACAGGGGCCAAAAGGCAATTTGGAACAATTGGAAACAAAATATTGAGTATCTTTTGCCTAGCCTTTGCTTCCTTTCAGCTGTATACTGCTGCCTTTGGGAACTTAGATTCTCTCAGGCAGCGGTCTATCCATCTATTATTTGCAGCAATTCTAGTATTTGTACTTATCCCTGCAAGTAAAAAGTTCAGCTTGAAAAGGCTTGGCAAAATCGATGTAGTGATGATTCTTTGTATCCTTATTCCAGTAGGGTATGTTCTATTTAATCATGATGCTATTTTGAATAGGATGTACTATGTCACTCCATTAAAGTCATATGAATATGTTTTTGCAACTATGTTAATTGTCACAGTACTGGAAGGAACAAGACGAGCTATGGGACTTGCTCTGCCGATTGTTGCCCTTGTAGCATTGTTCTATGCTTTTCTTGGACAATATTTGCCCGGATCGTTCAAGCATGCAGGGATAACTCCGGTTGAGATTGTCGATCAACTCTATTTTACAACTGAAGGAATATTTGGAGTTGCCTTAGGAGTATCTGCAACTTATGTAATTTTGTTTATCATTTTTGGTTCTTTCCTCCAACATTCCGGTATTGCAAACTATTTTATTGATTTTGCGTCAGCTTTAACTATGAAATCACGTGGTGGCCCGGCAAAAATGGCGGTTGTCGCCAGCGGCTTATTCGGAAGTATATCAGGAAGTGCTTTGGCTAATGTAGCTACAACCGGTCAAATTACTATTCCCATGATGAAAAAGATTGGATACAGACCTTTCTTCGCCGGTGCTGTGGAAGCCGTAGCCTCGACGGGGGGGGCAATTATGCCGCCTGTGATGGGTGCAGCAGTTTTTATAATGAGTGAATACACCGGTATACCGTATTTACAAATCCTAAAACATGCTCTCCTCCCAGCTATTTTGTACTATGTTTCTATTTTCTTTATGGTTCACCTAGAGGCAGTAAAAACCGGTATCGGGTGTTTGGCTAAAGATGAAGTATATGTAAGACCCAAAGATCTTTGGAAACGTTTTTATTTGTTCATTCCTTTAATTATTATTGTTGCAATTCTTATTAAAGGTTACAGTCCGATGTTCGCTGTTTTAATTTCCCTGGTTTCCATCGTCATTATTGCTGCTTTCCGTAAGGCAACAAGAATGGGTATGTCAAAGATAGCCGCCGCACTTATTGATGGTGTTCGTTCAGCTACAGGGGTAGCGATGGCTTGTGCAGCAGCAGGAATAGTTGTTGGTGTCGCCAGTTACACTGGCCTCGGGTTGAGATTTACTTCATTTATGTTAGTCGTAGCAGATAATAACTTGCAAATTGCTCTTCTGCTTACCATGGTAGCAACAATCATTTTAGGAACAGGTTTACCTGCCACTCCGGCCTACATTATCGTTGCTTCCTTAATGGTACCAGCATTAGTCAAGTTGCAAGTGCCATTAATTGCTGCACATCTCTTTGCATTTTATTTTGCCAATCTTGCTAACATTACTCCTCCTGTAGCCTTGGCAGCCTACGCTGCTGCAGGAATTGCAGATGATGATGCTTTCAAAACGGGTATACAAGCTTTTAAGCTCGGTTTAGCAGCGTATATTGTTCCATTCATGTTTATTTTCAATACTAATTTACTTTTGTTAGGAGACAACTATTGGGAATTGATTGGAGCAATTATTACTTCCCTCGTTGGAGTATTCTTCTTAGCAGCGGCCAGTGAAAACTGGCTAATAACGAAAACCAGCTTACTAGAAAGAGTAATGCTTTTTGCAGCTTCAATATTTTTGATTTATCCTGGTATTTTAACAGATAGTCTTGGATTCGGATTGGGAGGAATTGTACTCCTCGTTCAGTATATAAAATTCAAAAAAGTTAATACTGAATCCATAAATCTCTTCTGATTATGTATAGAGTAAGGTTTGCTGAGGTTTAGACTTTGGCAAACCTTATTTCTATTTTTAGAAAGGAGCACGATATGTCAAAACATAAGATAACAGTACAATACGGATTAACCGAAATAGAGGTTTCTATAAGGTCGAATAATTTGGGAGCAATATTATACCCTAATACACCGGAACATATTCCTGATCCGGTGACAGAGATTAACCGGGCCCTAAACAATCCAATAGGATGTTCAATGCTGTCGGATTTGGTTAACCCTAAAACTCGGGTACTAATACTCTCTGATGATAATACTCGAATGACACCAACAGATATAATAGTGCCAGCTATGCTCAAGGAACTTAATCGTAGGGGTGTATCGGATAAACAAATTAAAATTCTTATTGCCTTAGGGACGCACCGTCCTATGAATCGGCAAGAAATGATTGCTAAGTTCGGGATTGAAGTAGTTTCAAGATTGGAAATTCTCAATCATGATTTTCGCAATCCGGATGTACTTTATGATTTTGGCACGACACCCAATGGCACTCCGATACAAGTAAACAGGATTGTCTTAGAATCCGATGTCATTATTGGCATTGGTTCCATTGTACCTCATCATATTCCCGGATTTAGCGGAGGAGCAAAAATTGTTCAGCCAGGAATCTGTGGAGAAGATACTACTGCAGAAACTCATCTGTTAAGTGTCCGCTCACGAAGATCTATGTTGGGTATAGCGGAAAATCCGGTTCGTGAGGAGATGGATGAGATTGCAGAAAAGGCTGGAGTAAAATATGTATTTAATACCGTATTAGACGAAAAGGGAAGGATAATTAAAGCTTTGTTCGGGGATACCCGTCAAGCTTTTCGTCAAGGGGTAACCGCGAGCCGTCAGCTCTATGGGGTAGAAGCTCCCGGTAGAACGCCCATCGTCTTGGCGAGTTCATATCCCTGCGATATAGAATTTTGGCAAGCACACAAAACTTTGTACCCGTGCGATATGCTTGTGGAGTCGGGAGGTACGATGATTATTGTTACTCCTTGTCCGGAAGGGATTGCGGTTACACACCCAGAATTGTTATCTTTCGGTTCACAACATCCGGATATAATCGATGAACAGATCCGGGAGGGAATCATTAATGACAAAGTTGCCGGAGCATTAGGCCTAGCTTGGTCGAAAATCCGACAACATGCAGAAGTGTGCCTGGTATCGGGGGGAATTGGCAAAGATGAAGCGGCTAAATTGGGCTTCTCACATGCTGCGACGATTGAGGAAGCACTAGACAAAGCATGGGCAAAACTTGGAAGGGAATCTGAGGTGACTGTCCTACCCCAGGGAGGAGATATCCTTCCTCTATTACCCTAATAGAGGAAGATAACAAATAAGCATATTCAAGAAAATAGCCAGCGGCTCGAGTGCTCGCTGGCTTTTATATAGGGTTAGGGAGGGCATATGATTATTTTGATTTACGGTATCGCCTAACACGTAGCAGGGCCTGCTCTCGATGTCCCATGAAGTGTTCTATCTCACAAAGGCGGGCTGCATATTCTCCAATATATGAACTTGCTTCAGGCGTACATTGTTGATAGGTGCATGTTTTGATGAATTTTCCTACCCATAGTCCACCAGTATAGCGTGCTGCCTTACCTGTAGGGAGAGTATGGTTAGTACCAATGACTTTATCGCCATAAGCGACGTTTGTTTCCGGTCCAAGAAATAAAGCACCATAATTGGATAGATTCTTAAGAAAATAACGGGGATCCTTAGTAAGAACTTCTACATGTTCATATGCCAATTTATCTGCTTCTACTACTGCTTCTTCAATGCTATCTACGAGAATGATAGTTCCGTAATCACGCCAAGAAATCCTAGCAACGTCTGCTGTTGGAAGGACCTCCAATTGCCGTTCAATTTCTTTCAGGGTTTCTAAAGCGAGTTCTTCTGATGTTGTTATAAGAGCACATGGAGAGTTTGTACCATGTTCGCCCTGACCAAGTAAATCACAGGCTACTATTTCGGCATCAGCTGTATGATCTGCTATGACCAGGGTTTCGGTAGGGCCGGCAATAAGATCAATACCAACCCTACCGAAGAGTTGTCTTTTCGCTTCAGCCACATAAGCATTTCCCGGTCCCACAAGAACGTCAACCGGTTGTATTGTATCGGTTCCGATTGCAAGAGCAGCTAAGGCCTGAACCCCACCTAAAATATAGATTTCGTCTGCCCCAGCCAAGGCCATGGCACACACCGTTTCTTTAGGAATGGTTCCATTACTGGGAGGGGTACAAGCTACAACTCTTTTTACTCCTGCTACTTTGGCAGTGAGGACACTCATATGAGCTGAGGCGACCATTGGATAGCGGCCGCCGGGGATATAACAGCAGGCACTGCTCACAGGAATATTTTTATGACCTAAAGTAACTCCAGGAAGCGTCTCGATTTCCAAATCATGCATAGATGCTTTTTGAGCTTCAGCAAATCTTTTGATTTGAGTCTGGGCGAACTTTATATCTTCAACTGTTTGTTCAGGGATGCTCTGTACAATTTCTTCAATTTGTGCTTTGGAAAGCAGAAAACATTCTGGTGCCCAATTATCAAACTTTTTAGAATATCTTAAGACTGCTTCATCACCGTTGTGCGTAATATCATCTATAATATCACGTACAGATTCATAGACTTTAGAATCCATGGATTTAATTTCGTCTTGGTTCATTCCGCTCTTCATATACTTAGGCATGTTAGTTTTTCCTTTCTGACATCGATTTCTATTAGGTTATACTTAGAGGTGTATCCTTAAGAGATTATTATCCACTGCTCCGAATAAGAGAAGATATGATAGACATTATGTTAGGGCACCTCCTTAGATTTTTTTGTATATTATGTTGTAAGAAATGTAAGTAGAGATAAGCATTTTATTTACTATGTCTCTATAATAAAGCAAGAACCATGCCAACATTTTCTTGTGGATTTAGGGTAGTCTTAAGTGCAAAAAAGGACATAATTATAATGGGAATGTTGTAATAAATAGATTAGACCTTATTATTTTTCCGAATACTGCTTAACTCCATATTTCAAATTGATGAGTGTCAATTTCATTATGAAAAAACTAATAAAAAATTTGGCGAAATAATAACTGGGTGTTGCAAAACTACTTTTCTAAAATGAACCCTATAAGATAGACAGTTAAAAAAAGAGGCCGCTTTTTCAAAAAAAATGTCTTAGTGAAAAGCTTAGGTGCGTAGTGAGTGGGTAATGCACAAATCTACGATTATCTGACATTAAAGAAGGAGCTGTAGCACTGACCAACTTAGTTGGTTTATTGTGCAACAGCCCCTTTGACTCTAGTTGGGCGGTAACAGACGCTAACTCTCTGATTAGTTTAACCAAATGGAAGTTTCACTTGATTTCAGCATGATAGTCTTGCAGTGATTTGACAACGGTATTCTTGGCCATTGCCTCCCTATAAGCGACTATCCCTTTAGCACTGGCATTGGCTGCTGCAATGGTGGTGATATAAGGAATCTTATGTTTGATAGCAGTTTTGCGGATATAGGAGTCATCGTGCTGACTTTGTTTGCCGATAGGGGTGTTAATAACAAGTTGGATCTCTCCGTTCATGATACCATCTGGGATATTGGGTCTTCCTTCGAACATTTTATTGACTATTTCAGCCTTAATCCCATGTTCGGCTAGGAAGGCCTGAGTTCCTTTGGTGGCTATAATCTTAAAGCCGAGTTGGATAAAATCTTGAGCAGTTTCCACAACAATGGCACTGCGGTCTTGTTCAGCCACACTCATTAGAACTGTCCCTTCACCGGGCAGTGAGGATTGGGTTGCCTCTTGAGCTTTGAAGTAAGCTAAGCCGAAGGAGTCAGCCAGTCCTAAAACTTCACCAGTAGAACGCATTTCGGGACCTAAGAGAGGATCTACTTCGGGGAACATATTGAAAGGGAAGACCGCTTCTTTCACTCCGAAGTGTGAGACATTTCTAGGAACAAAGCTCTGAACTATATCAGTAGTTCTTCCTACCAAATCAGCTGCTATGAGTTCTGTTGCTATCCGCGCCATCGGTATATCACATACCTTTGATACTAAAGGTACGGTCCGAGATGCTCTAGGGTTAGCTTCCAGTACATAGACTTTATCATTAGCGATAGCATATTGAATGTTCATTAACCCGACTACTCGCAGTTCGCTAGCGATTCTTTTAGTATATTCAGCAATAATATCACTATGCTTAGTTGAGATATTCAAAGATGGTATCACACAAGCTGAGTCACCTGAATGGATTCCGGCCAGTTCGATATGCTCCATGATAGCAGGGACGAAAGCATCTTTACCGTCTGCTAATGCATCTGCTTCTGCTTCCAGGGCATTTTCCAGGAATTTATCGATCAGGATAGGGCGTTCTGGCGTTACATCGACTGCTGCAGCTACGTATTTCTTCAACATCTCTTCATCATAGACGATCTCCATCCCTCGCCCTCCGAGGACGTAAGAGGGCCGCACCATAACGGGATAGCCGATGCGCTCAGCAATTTTAAGGGCTTCAGGAAGATTACTGGCCATGCCGGCTTCAGGCATGGGAATATTCATTTTCTCCATTATTCTTCGGAACATATCCCTGTCTTCTGCCAAGTCAATAATACTAGGAGCTGTACCTAGAATCCTAATCCCTGCTTTCTCCAGTTCATCGGCTATATTAAGTGGAGTCTGACCACCGAACTGAACGATAACCCCTACAGGTTTCTCCTTGGAGCAAATGCTCAGAACATCTTCCACAGTCAAAGGTTCGAAATAAAGTTTGTCAGAGGTATCATAGTCGGTAGATACCGTTTCGGGATTACAGTTAATCATGATCGTTTCATAACCTAAGTCGCGCATAGTAAAGGCAGCATGAACACAGCAATAGTCAAATTCTATACCTTGACCAATTCTGTTAGGTCCGCCACCGAGAATAACTACTTTTTGCTTGTCACTGGCGGGAACTTTATCGGGAGCGTTATAAGTAGAGTAGTAATAGGAAGCGTCTTCAACACCGCTAACTGGTACGATATCCCAGCTTTCCACGACACCTAAAGCTATCCGTCTATTCCTGATTACAGCTTCCGGAAGTTCTAAGATCTTTGCCAGATAACGGTCGGCAAAACCATCTTTTTTTGCTTGGATCAATAATTCGTCAGGGAGTTCTTTCCCCTTATATTGAATGATCTGTTCTTCTAATTCGACTAGTTCTTTCATCTGTTGGATGAACCATTCTTTAATATGCGTTATTTGATGAAGATCCTCGATTGCTGCGCCTTTACGCAGAGCCTCATACATAATGAACTGACGCTCACTGGTAGCTACGGACAACATCTCTAAGAGTTCAGAGAGAGTGCGGTTATGAAAGTCTTTAGCGAACCCTAGACCATAACGACCTATTTCCAGAGAACGTATAGCTTTATGGAATGCTTCCTTATAATTCTTGCCGATACTCATCACTTCTCCGACAGCACGCATTTGAGTGCCCAGCTTGTCTTCTACTCCTGGGAATTTTTCAAATGCCCAACGGGGGAATTTGATGACCACATAATCACCTGAAGGAGTGTATTTATCCAGAGTTCCTTCACGCCAATAAGGTATCTCATCAAGGGTTAATCCGGAAGCCAACAGGGCGGATATTAAAGCTATCGGGAACCCAGTGGCTTTGGAAGCCAGAGCAGAAGATCTAGAAGTCCGAGGATTGATTTCAATGATTACAATCCTGCCTGTCTTAGGATCGTGAGCGAACTGTACATTTGTTCCCCCTATAACTTGAATAGCCTCAACAATATCATAGGCATGCTTTTGAAGTCTTTCCTGCACTTCCGTACTGATGGTCAGCATCGGAGCAGAGCAGAAAGAGTCACCGGTATGTACACCCATAGCATCGATATTTTCAATAAAACAGATGGTTATCATCTTGTTCTTAGAATCTCTTACTACTTCCAACTCTAATTCTTCCCAACCCAAGACGGACTCTTCGATTAGTACCTGACCAACAAGACTGGCAGCAATACCACGATTGACCACGGTTCTGAGTTCTTCTATATTGTAGACTAATCCCCCGCCCGTACCTCCAAGGGTATAAGCTGGACGTACAACCAGAGGATATCCAAGCTCTTGAGCTATTTCTTCCGCCTCTTCCAAGGTGTAAGCCGGTTTGCTTTTGGGCATCTCGATACCTAATTTAGCCATTGTCTCTTTAAAAGCTATCCTATCTTCTCCGCGTTCTATCGCATCTAATTGGACGCCAATCACTTCTACACCGTATTTTTCCAGAACTCCTGCTTTGGAGAGTTCCGAAGAAAGATTGAGACCTGATTGACCGCCCAGATTAGGTAGTAAGGCATCAGGACGCTCACGATCAATAATTTCGGTTAACCTTTTGACATTCAAGGGTTCAATATAAGTTGCATCAGCCATGGCTGGGTCGGTCATAATCGTTGCTGGATTTGAGTTGACGAGAACAACTTCATAACCGAGATGTTTCAAAGCTTTACACGCTTGAGTACCCGAATAGTCGAATTCAGCTCCTTGGCCGATCACAATAGGACCTGAGCCTATAATTAGTATCTTATGGATATCACTTCTTTTTGGCACGATTCCAACTCCCTTATCATATTTCAATATAATATTAACTGATTGTTTTAGCCACACTCGGCAACTTGGATTAATTGTTTATTTAGTCAAATATTATACAATAATTGGACTTGAAAAGAAAACATTTATAAGCCTATGTATATCGTGTTGTTATAGAGCCTTTTTTATAATACAATTACAATAGCAAAAAGATGTAAATATTACCATTATATATTAGAGAGGAGTAATAGTTTATGGAGCTTTTTCTTTCATATTTGCGAGATTATAGTGGGGCCTTAACTATGTTGGCAATAATTATATTTGCTATAGTTACTCATTTTTCTTATCGATCAATCCTTAAGAATCAAAAAGAAGTACCAAAACCATATGTAGTCTTATATCTGACCAAGCTAAATCACGATGAATCAGTTAATTACGTGGTGCTTGAGAACTTCGGGAAAGTTGTGGCAAATAATATTAGAGTAAATACGTATCCGGAGCTTAAGATTGAATATCCCAAAGATAACCCCATTCCGCTTTTCTTTGATTATACTATTCCTTTTTTAGCCCCTTCACAAAAAATAATGAGTGCCTTGCCCGCGGGTGATTATACTGACAAAAGGTATGATTGCACCCTAACATATCAGGGAGATAACGGCGAAAACTATACAAAAACACTAACAATCGACTTTTTCTACACCAAATATCTTCTTTTCTCTGCCAGTCCGGAAAATAAAATCGCCAAAAACACAGAAAGGATATATCAATCACTAGATGATATTCTTACTAAGATGCCTAAATAGATAATGGAAGACAAAACCGGCTTAGTTTAAGCCGGTTTTATATTTTCTTAGAACTTTTGTTCCCAGAGATCTATTCCGCCCAGGATAACATGAGCCAGACCGAACCCGATTATACCTGCACCCACCATCGGCATTATTTCACTCTTCCTCGTACCGTTCTTCTTCTTCATATCAATAGCCCTCATCGCTACCCCGGCAGCAGTCACTACTGTACCTAGGGCAGCAGGTATAGTACCTTCACGTGTCATCATAATAAATAATTCCTCCTCTAGGTTTGAAAATATAAAAACCCTTAATTATAGAATTCTCTGAAGTAAAGAAAATTATAAATTATTTCTTTTTGTAATTTTATCTAAAAGATTTGATTTCCTTATAATTGATGGTAATCATATATTTGTGCAAAAATAAAATGAACCAAATACCTTACTGGTGACTCTAACAATTGAAAGGAGGGTGGAGGGATGACAGAACTCGAATTGGTGAATAAAGCTAAAGATGGAGATAAAGAAGCACTTATTCAGTTAGTGATGGCCCGTCAACATGAATATTATAGATTGGCCTATGTTTATCTCAAACAAAAAGAAGATTCTCTAGATGCACTTCAAGATATGATCATTATTCTCTATAAGAATATACAATCACTTAAAAATGACGAAGCCTTCTTTAGTTGGAGTAAAACCATCCTGGTTAATTGTTGCCGCCAGACTCTAAAAAAACGCAACAAAATGGTTTACCTAAGTGATATCGAAGAGCAGGATTATAATGAGGACCGCAACTCCTTTGGGGACGGTTAAATCTCGAATCTCCACCGGACTAGCCAGACTTCGGGAATTATTAGGAGGTGACTACTCTTGAAAGATATAGAAGATGTATTGAACAGCCAGAAGGTAGAATTGCAGAAGTTACAAGCACCTGAAGAACTGGAAGATAGGTTAAGAACTGCTTTGAATAAGACAACCTTACAAAAGATAAGGATTAATAAAGGATTCATTGCAGCCGCAATCGCTTTTGTCTTACTGTTCTCTTACAATTTTGATACCTTGGCTTATTATAGTAAAAAAATGATGGGATACGAAACAATCGCTCAGGGCAGCATCTCAGAACTCAACGAAGAGGGTGCTGGACAAGAGATACAACGTAGTCATACCTTCAGTAATGGAGTAGAAGTCTTGCTTGAAGGGATTATGTTCGATGAGAATGAACTGGTTGCTTTTTATAAGATACAAAGTACAGGACTCAATATCGATGAAATATCATTATTAATGGAGATTAACGGTCTCAATCCTATCAGATATTCAGCCCGAGGCGGAAGCGGAGTGCATATCGATAATCAGACCCAGTTCTGGGTGCATTCTTTCGAAGCACCTAAGTTCTATGAGAAATGGCTAAGTCTGGATATCACCATGCTCGCTCATAACAATAGCTCGGAACAGGGATCTATCAAATTTACCCTCGATAGAAGTAAGGCTATGAAACGGATAGTGAAACAAGATATAGGGAAACAAGTAGAAATAGAGAATCTGGAGATCAATTTTCTCACCCTTACTGCCTCCCGTTTGAACACCACCATCGGAGGGTTGATAGAACCGTTACAGACAAATAGTCAAGGAGTCCGTGTTTGGGAAAGCAAGGAGCAGCCAACATTAAAATTTGATATCTTTGTCGATGATGCTTTCTATGATACCGCTTACGTTGGAGTTAACTTCAGCAATAAAAAAGAATTTAAAACAGAAGTCAGAGGGTTACCCTTGGAATTCAACGGGATAGATTTTCGCAACTTCAGGCTTGTTCAGATGAAGATGGCAGATAATTCTGTGGACATCTCCTTCGACACTAGAAACCTGGTAGTGGATGAAGACCTTATAATTACAAGGGTTTATCAAGAAGGAGATAACACTTGTATAGTAATTAAGAGCAAAGGAATACCTATCATGGGACTTTTCCGCAACGATAAACAGGTTAAAGCGGTGGATGAAAGTGATTACTCCGAACTACCAGTCAGTCCGAAAGCAGTGGAAAGGGTTTATAGATTTGAAGGTCAAAGTCCTGATATGACCTTAATGTTCAAGGTTATCAACTATACCCAATACGCAGATGATACTACCAAAGTAAAGGTTCTGTAGTTAATATGAGGACAGAAAAAGGGGCTGTTGCACAATAAACCAACGTAGTTGGTCGGTGCAGCAGCTCCTTCCTTCTTTAAATGTCAGATAATCGTATATTTGTGCATTACCCGCTCACCGCGCGCCGAAGCTGTTCACTTGCTGATACAGCTACTGCACCTAAACCTCTGGGTAATACCTGATGTTAACCACGGTGCAGCTTAACGCTGTATCAGCTGCGTTCTCGACGATTCTCTGCTCTAAAGGTTCGCTAAGCAATGCACAAACACACTAAAAATCTTTTATAATAGAAGCTCATAAAAAAGAATTTGCAGGTCCCGAAGAACCCGCAAATAACGTATAATTAAGGTATGCAAACACCAAAATTACACAATAAAAATTATACTGGATTTAATGGAAGCTATCAATTAGTTTTGCCATTAAATCATGAAATCTTAATACCTAAGGATGACTCAGTCCGACTGCTAAGCTTTATATTGGAGGGATTAAATTACAAAGTTTTGTACAAGGCATACTCTTCCATCGGAAGAAATCCTGCAGTCGAGCCGAAAATCCTGTTCAAGGTATTAACTTATGCTTACATGAACAACATTTATTCAAGCAGAAAGATTGAAAAAGCATGCAGAAGAGACATCAATTTTATGTGGTTATTGGAGGGGAACCAGGCTCCAGATCACAGCACCATTGCCAGATTTAGAAAGGGATATTTAGATGAAGCAGTTGAAGATCTGTTTTATCAAATGGTTGAATATCTACATCAAATTGGCGAAGTGCAATTTGAGAATCTCTTTGTGGATGGGACGAAAATTGAAGCTAACGCTAATCGGTATACTTTCGTTTGGAAAAAGGTTGTAACCAAAAATAAGGCCAAGATGTTTCTGAGAATCCAGTCCTGTATAGAAGAAATTAACCTGGCCTATAAGAATTCTTTTATAGTCAATAAAGAAACTTTGCTAGGTGATCTCAAGAAGGTTCTCACTTATCTAGAAGAAAAAAGGCAGCATGAGGAGATAGATTTCGTTCATGGTATTGGCAAACGGAAGTCAATGCTACAGAAGTTCATAGAACAATTTCAGTCTTTCTATGAACGTCAGGAAAAATACGATACTCATAGCAAACTGTTCGAGGGAAGAAACAGCTACTGCAAAACAGATACAGATGCAACATTCATGCGTATGAAAGATGACCATATGCGAAATTCTCAGTTGAAACCTGGTTACAACGTCCAGATCGGAGTTGAAGGAGAGTATGTAACAGGAGTCGGGATATTTCAGGATAGAAATGATACCACCACCCTCATTCCGTTCCTAAAATATATGGAGTCTAATCTAAAAAGTAATTACCAGAAAATCATTGCAGACTCTGGGTATGAGAGTGAAGAGAATTATCTTTACCTCGAGGAAAATAAACAGACCTATTACATAAAGCCCCAAACTTATGAAAAATGGAAAAAGGTAAGTTTTAAAAAAGACATTAGCAAACGAGAAAATATGTTTTACAATGCAGAGACTGATGAATATACCTGCCATCACGGAAAGCAGCTCAAACCTGCAACAATCACCCATAGGACATCGGTAACCGGTTACCGATCGGAAATAACCATATATGAATGTGAAGACTGTAGAGACTGCCCGCATAAAGCAAAGTGTACAAAAGCAAAGGGTAACCGACAAATGCAGGTTTCCAAAAAGTTCGTAGAAAAACGCCAAGTCTCCTATGAAAACATCACATCGGAAGAAGGAACTTTATTAAGAATGAACCGTTCTATACAAGTAGAAGGAGCCTTTGGAGTTCTAAAAAATGATTATAATTTCAACCGTTTTTTAACACGTGGTAAAAACAGCGTGAGAAATGAGTTTATTCTACTGTGTTTTGGGTACAACGTTAATAAACTACATGCGAAAATACAAAATGAACGGGTCGGAAAACTTCTTCATCAGCTAAAAACAGCCTAGTAATTTTCCTAATAAAAGCCTTATAGAGCTAAGGTTTATTTAACTATACCCTAAAATTGGGGAAGCAAAGAACAACAAAGTATTAACATAAATACTTAAGTATATTTTAAACCAAATAAACAAAGGGGAGTATCGCTAGCTACTTATAAAGTAGTTTTGCGACACTCCCTTTGTGCGTTTTAACCACTTATAAGGGCATTCTGTCTCCGGTTTTCTGCAACTGGCAGAATAATTGTTGTTCCATGACGAAAATCATAATATGATATATCAAAGTTCACTATGTGAAACCGAGTTTTGTATAGTGAAACAAGACATAATAAATGGGGGTTAGATATCATGGCTTTGTGGGGAGACGAAAGAGAGACTACAAAGAAAGAACAATCATCAATGACTAAGGTAACCGGTGCCCAACTATTAGTGAAATTCCTGGAGAGAAAAGGGGTCGACCAGATTTATGGTATACCTGGAGCCGCTATTCTCCCAGTATATGATGCAGTTCTTGAAGGAGGAAATATCCGGTCGTATAATGTGAGACATGAGCAAACGGCTGTTTTTATGGCTGATGGCTACTCCAGAGCAACCGGAAAAGTAGGAGTATGTGCTGCAACCTCAGGACCTGGAGCAACAAATTTCTTAACAGGTCTCTATAGTGCCTTTGCTGATTCTATACCTTTGATCGCGATTACCGGTCAAGTTCCTATGAGCTTGCTAGGCAAAGAAGCTTTTCAGGAAGCACCTATGGTAGAGATGGCGAAGCCTGTTACGAAAGGCGCTTATCTACTTGATAACATTAACGAGATACCTCGAATCTTAATAGAAGCTTGGAAGAAAGCAACTACGGGTAAAAGAGGTCCTATCCTGCTTGACTTCCCGCTAGACGTTCAAAAGACCTCGATTGAGATGAATATTGAAGAATGGCTTGATCAGTTAAACGATGAAGATACATCAATTCCTCAGGCCAGCTCAGATGATATCGAGAAAACTATTAGCCTGTTGCAGACATCAAAGACTCCTGTCTTACTCGTCGGAGGTGGGGTTACTCTGGCAGGTGCTGCTCAGGAACTGTTAGAATTTGCTACCCTGTTGAAGATACCAGTTGTTTCAAGTCTGATGGGTAAAGATGCTTTTCCTAATGACAATCCTCTTTATGCCGGAATGATTGGAACTATCTGTCATACACCGTTAGGCAATAAGACCTTGCTGGACTCTGATCTAGTCATTAATCTTGGCGGTCGTTTTTCTGATAGAACTACAGGTGATCTTGGGGCTTTCTCCGGAGAAAGAAAATTTATCCATATCAATATCGATCCCCATGAACTTAACCGTGTAGTTAAGACAGAACTTGCGATTCATTCTGACCTCAAAGTCTTCTTAGAAAAGCTTTGTGCCAGAATTAAAGAAAATAAGCCTGAGTCAAGTTATGCTTGGGATATCCCGCAACTGAAGATGGAAAAGGAAAAGAACGGCCGTCAGACAGATTTTGATACTTTCCCAATGAAACCACAACGGGCTATAGCTGAACTGCGCAAGCATATAAAACGTGACGCCATCATAACTCATGACTGTGGTATCAGCCAGATACTTTCTTCGCAATTATTTGAAGCCTACGAACCGGGAACTTATCTTATTACCGGTCGGGCTGGGACTATGGGTTGGGGATTGGGTGCTGCGATGGCAGCCAAACTTGCTTATCCAGACAGACAATGCATCAACCTGGTAGGTGACGGCAGCCTTGGTATGTCTCTTGTCGACCTTTCCACGGCAGCCAAGCATAATATACCGATAGTTGTATTCCTGCTTAATAACTCTCTGTTAGGTCTTATCCGTCAACAGCAGAATATGTTCTATGATAAACGCTGGATCTCAACCGATCTGCATTATAATAATAACCACTCCAGCCATTTCCGAGGTATAGACTTCGTCTCAACTGCCAAAGGGATGGGAATGTGTGCAGAATTGGTTCAAGACCCTAACGATATCGGTCCTGCCTTGGAAAGAGCATTCGCGGCCAAGAAACCGTATCTGCTCGAACTAACCATTGATCCTAATGCGATGTGTTCTGTTTCTGTAGATGGTACCTTAGACGGGATATTGGAGAACATCTAATAATTCTCAAATTATAGTAAAGAAGGTCATGTAAAAGTGCAATGCTTTTTACATGACCTTCTTTGATTTAAGTGATATTGTCATATCAATAGCGTGTTCGCGCAAGCTTCAGAAAGAAAAATTCTCCTGCGTCCAGGAGAATTAGTATGACTCTGCAATAATCTGAAGTTTATGTATTTACAGAATACTTTAGCATAATGAAATATTTCGGTCAATATATTTGTAGCATTATTTAAGAACAAAATTAAGGAACAAAATAATTTTACTAATGAAAGAAAAAGATATAATATAATACTTATACTAATATTTAATCTGTAATCGGAAGTGTGATTATTTGTCAGAAGTCATTTTAAAATATTGTCCTGAGTACTCAGATAATTTAAAGGATATCATGCAACAAGGTCTTGCGGAGATTGGCGGGATGGAGAGATTTGTCAGTCCGGGGCAGAGAGTATTTCTTAAGGTTAATCTTCTGATGAAGAAAGCCCCTGAAGAAGCAGTTACTACTCATCCGGCAGTTGTTGAAGCTGTCGTCAGACTGGTTCAGGAAGCCGGGGGGATACCCATTATCGGCGATAGCCCGGGCGGGGTATATACAGCTAAAGCCTTAAGAAATATTTATGCTCTTTCGGGGTTGCAAGGTGTAGCTGAGAGAACAGGAGCAATCCTGAATGAAGATGTGGAACAGGTCTCAGTATCTTATCCTGAAGGCAAGGTAGTCAAGAACCTGACAGTTACCAAGAGCATCATGGATGCCGATGTTATCATACCTCTATCCAAATTGAAGACTCATGCTATGATGACTTTCACTGGTGCTGTAAAAATACTTTTCGGAGTAATACCAGGACTTCTCAAGGCTGAATATCATTTTAGAATGCCTGACCTAGATGATTTTGCTAACCTCTTAGTAGATATCTGTGAATGGGTTAAACCTTCTTTAAGTATTATGGATGGTATCGTAGGGATGGAAGGTGACGGTCCCTCTGGAGGAAAACCGCGGAGTATTGGGGCTCTTTTATTAAGTACAGATCCCTATGCTATGGATGTCGTAGCCTGTAAACTTATTAATCTGAATCCAGAAATGGTTCCAACCATTAGAGCAGCTCAAGCAAGAGGATTAATCTCTAACTTTGACCAGGTTAGCCTCAAGGGGGATGACATAGGAATCTGGAATATCAGAGACTTTATCTTGCCTAAGACCATGTCGGTGGATTTCTCAGATTATATCCCGATACCGAAAGTTATCAAGGATTCAATCATTAGAAAGGTGAGACCATTTCCCACTTTCAGTCCAGAGATTTGTGTAGGCTGCGGAGATTGTGCAGCCAATTGTCCACCGAAGGTTATTGTGATGCAGAATAAAAGACCACAGGTAGACCTGCAGTCTTGTATCCGTTGTTTCTGTTGTCATGAACTTTGTCCGCACAAAGCAGTGAATATAAGTAAACCTTTGTTAGGCAGATTATTATTCCGGTAGTTTTCTGGTCCAACGGTCACTATCTCTGAGACGGTATTTTTCCATGGTCTGAGAAAAAGCTTCATCCAGGTCTATTTGCATAGAATTGGCCATACATACGATAATGAACAGAATATCTGCCAATTCTAAAGCTATATCCCCTTCAGGTTCAGTAGGCTTTTTAGGTTTTTGCCCATAGTGATGATTGATTTCTCTTGAGAGTTCTCCGACTTCTTCAATAAGCCGGAGCATCATGGAAGAAGGCTGCCAGTAGCCTTCTTCAAACTGGGAAATCCATTTATCTACCTCTAATTGCCAATTTTTTATTTCCATAGTTTAGTGACTCCTTGCATACTATACTGGTAGCTATATATTTTAAGGGAATATC
>LOEZ01000062.1 GCA_001516055.1 Gracilibacter sp. BRH_c7a | reverse complement strand
GTCGTGGGCTTTGGCATAGAGGTCAAGACATAATTTATCTTGCAGAAGAAAGAAAAATACGGCGCCAAGAGGCTGATGATCCGACAATCAGTTATGAATTCAACCAAGTCTTCGAAATGCTCTTTAATGTGATATTTAATGCAACTACGTATAACTTAGAGCTGCAGAAAAAAATAAACGGAGAAGAAGCCCAAATCTATCCGGAGCCTAGGGTCTGGAGTAAGTTAAATAGAATATTTAATGAATGGCAGGAAAAAAAATTCTTCAACCACTTATTACATGCACTCTTTGAATCAGGTCTCGGTCATTACTTATAATATCCGTTGGTTTGCCAAAGAATCTTCCAGATTACTTAATTATGAGGTTTTACAAAAATAGTATTGAACTTTTTTCTAATATTCAATAATCACTCAACGAAAGAGCTGTTTCGGCTAACTACCGAAACAGCTCTTTCGTTGCCTAAGACAACCAGGTCTCTCCCCATCTGCCTCTGTCACTCCGTCTATCCCAAAGAATATCTATTTAAATTAAAGGTTTATCTATTTACAATCGATTCCTTATTATTGTATAGAGACTAGAATTAGTACTATAAACGCCCTGTTCATAAAGGACTCGAATAAAGGGCGGATTAAATAAAACGATTTGAAAGGGGAAACAAGATGAAAAATGAGAATGTAAAAAGAAACGACTCTGAACTAAAAAGAGGGGCAAGCTGGAGAATAATTCTATTTTCGATCTTAATAACAGCTATACTATTAGGATTCAGCGGATGTTCAGACAATGTTCCCCAAAAAACCAATACTATGGAAGAAGACGCTATGAAGGATGACATGATGGAAGAAGACGCTATGAAGGATGACATGATGGAAGAAGACGCTATGAAGGATGACATGATGGAAGAAGACGCTATGAAGGATGACATGATGGAAGAAGACGCTATGAAGGATGACATGATGGAAGAAGACGCTATGAAGGATGACATGATGGAAGAAGACGCTATGAAGGATGACATGATGGAAGAAGACGCTATGAAGGATGACATGATGGAAGAAGACGCTATGAAGGATGACATGATGGAAGAAGACGCTATGAAGGATGACATGATGGAAGAAGACGCTATGAAGGATGACATGATGGAAGAAGACGCCATGAAGGATGACATGATGGAAGAAGACGATATGAAGGATGACATGATGGAAAAAGACAGCATGAAATAGAACTCCATGTAAGTAATTCTAAGCTCGATTTCTCTGGGATTGCTGTGAAATGCATTACTTGACTCATTCTGGTAAGTCGTATTACCATAGAGAAAAGAGGAAGTTTACCATGAAACATAAACTCTGTCGCAGGACTCTTCCGTTGCTGCTAACTCTAGTTGCTTTAGTGGCTGTAGGTTGCAGTCAAGCTACTATGCCCATCCAATCTTCGGAGAGGTTTCCTGCCAATCCCAATCTGGCTATTAACTATGAGGATAGGGAACTAAGAGAAATATTGGTAGCTGGGGGTTGTTTTTGGGATATTGAAGCTTATATGTCTCGGATTTATGGGGTTGCTGACGTAACCGTTGGCTATGCTAATGGCTCTACGGAAAACCCTTCCTATGAAGATGTTTGCTACGGTAATACCGGCCATGCCGAAACGGCATATGTGAGCTATGATCCAGAACTGGTAGACTTAACAACCTTACTTGAGTATTTTTTTAAGATTATTGATCCAACGCTTGTCGATCAGCAAGGAAATGATATAGGACAACAATACAGAACGGGGATTTATTATCTGAATGATAGTGATCTGACCGTGATAGAAACGGTGATAGCGGAAGAACAAAAGAAGTACGAGAAGCCAGTCGTAACTGAAATATTACCTGTGTCAAACTACTATGAAGCTGAGGAGTATCATCAGAACTATTTAGAAAAGAATCCAAACGGTTATTCTCATATAGATTTTTCACCGCTTGAAGACCAAAAGATTGTGAAGGTAGATTCTGCACTCTACTCCAAGCCTGAAGATACCGAACTGCGTAAAATGCTTTCGGAAGAACAATATGAGGTAACCCAGCTGGATGGAACGGAACCTCCCTTTGCTAATGCTTATTGGGATAATCACGAAGCAGGATTATACGTAGATGTGGTTACCGGTGAGCCGTTGTTCAGTTCCCGAGACAAGTTCGATTCAGGAACTGGTTGGCCTAGCTTCACCAGACCGATAGCAACGGAAGTAGTAAATAATCACGAGGATTATGCCTTTGGCCTCCAGCGGACCGAGGTTCGCAGCCGGGTTGGAGACTCTCATCTCGGACATATATTCAATGACGGCCCATCTTCCGAGGGAGGGCTCCGCTACTGCATCAATAGTGCGGCTTTACGCTTTATTCCGTTGGCAGATATGGAAAAAGAAGGATATGGAAAATTAGTTATGTATGTAAAGTAATATTCGATTAAAATAAGCTGTTTTCAATAACGGAAGGTGAGTAAAAATGTATAAACTGCTCATTGTGGATGATGAACCGATTATCCGGCAAGGGATTAGACAATTAATTGACTTTATAGCGCTTTCTATTGACGAGGTCTATGAGGCTTCCGACGGAAAGCAAGCACTTGCCATTGTCCACGAGCAGCGACCAAATATAGTGCTTACGGATATAAATATGCCCAATATAGATGGCTTGAAGTTAGCACGGTCTATCAAAGAACATGACCGGAATATCCGCGTAGCGATGATTACAGGCTATGACTATTTTGATTATGCTGTAGCTGCTTTAAAGGCCGGTGTCGATGATTTTGTCCTGAAGCCTGTATCGCGAAATGATATCCAAGAATTATTACGTAAATTGGTAACCATTATTCAAAAAGATGAGGCACATTTACGGGCTCTTAAGTCATTGGCTAGTATTCAGCAACTGGCTAACGGAGAAAAAACATTAAATATTGAGTACCGCGAGGAGATTTTACAGACGATGGACGAATACATGGCTGATCCGGAATTCTCATTAGGAAAGCTGGCCAGAGCAGTCAATCTAAGCTCAGGATATATCAGTGCCTTATTTAAACAGATATTTGGCATTCCCTTTCAAGAATATCTTACAACCATGCGTTTAGAGCGTTCAAAGATTCTCCTCCTGGTTACCTCCAATAAAGTGTATGAAATTGCGGAAAACGTTGGATTTGATGATCCGAATTACTTTAGTACCAGTTTTAAAAAACGTTTTGGAGTTTCTCCCAACAGGTACAGGGATTCCATTCAAGAAGATCCGTCATGAAAAAATGGTACTTATTAGGCATACGTACCCAGATTCTTGCTTACTATATAGCTGCTTCCGTCCTAATAGTGGGAGTCATGGGAGTAGCTTTGTTCCTCAGCACAACCAATATCATTAGGCAAGAGGCAGCAAATACTACTGCTATGGCCATCGATAAAAGCGGCCGTCAATTGGAAATGTATATCGAGCAATTAAATGGTCTTTCCGAGCTGTTGGCACATAATCCGCAAGTGAATAGATATTTTGGTGGGACGTTTGCTGAAGACGGAGTTTCCATTGAATATCGGGCAGATGTAGAAGCGCTTGTGGAGACAATTTTGGAGACCAATCAAGAGATTGCCTCTATTATTTTGATCGGCGCCGACGGACGGCTTATCACCAATGAAGAGAATCTTGATATGAAGTTTACAGGAAATATCCGTGATCAGTCATGGTATAAAGCAGCCCTGGGTAGTAATATGCCGGTGCTTACTTCTGCCCGGATGCAGGAATTTTCCATGGACAAGGACAATTGGGTGATATCGCTCGGACGGGAATTGAAAGATGAACAAGATCAGCACATCGGAGTCCTGCGCATTGATTTGAGATATGATACTATTGAATCTATCTTAAAGGATTTAAATCTTGGCGAGCAAGGTTATGCGTTTATTCTCAATCAAAATAAGCAAGTGGTCTATCATCCTAACCCTGAGTTCTTTAGCCAGGAAGATAAACAGCAAGAATTGATTAACGTATTGGAGATGGAGGATGGAGAGCTTTCTATGGAACAAATGCTTATCCATCGCTTTGCACTTGAGAATACGGATTGGTTGTTGTTAGGTGTAGCTTCCTTAGATGGGGTCAAACGGATGCAAAAAGATATCATTATGGTGCTAGGAATTTTGGCCTCGGTGATGCTTCTCGTAGCTCTCGGCAGCAGTAGTATCTTTGCGAACAGTGTAACCCGGCCAATCCGTAAATTAGAAAAAGCGATGGCCAAAGTTGAACAAGGGGTAATGGATACTGAAGTATCTGTCGTGGGTAGTGCAGAGATTCAAAGTTTGTCCAATCATTTCCAGGACATGATGAACCGAATTCGCGATTTGATGGATGAAATCCGTAGCAAAGAGCAGTCCCTGAGGGCTAGTGAACTAAAAACCCTCTACAGTCAGATTAATCCTCATTTCTTGTACAATACTCTTGATACCATAGTGTGGTTAGCAGAATTCGGCAACATGGAACGAGTAGTATCGGTGAGTAAGGCCATGGCCCGCTTTTTCCGTCTTTCCTTGCGTGGAGGCAGTGAATTGACTACGGTTAGGGAGGAACTCGATCATGTTCGGCAGTATTTATTCATTCAAAAAGAACGCTATCAAGATAAACTTGCATATGAAATTGTTTCAGATGAAAACCTACTTGATATTACGATTCCTAAAATCCTTTTACAGCCGTTAGTGGAGAATTCTATCTACCATGGAATCAGACAACTTCCGGGAACCGGTTTGATTCGAATCACGGCGGCTAGGGCGGAAAATGCTTTGCTATTATCTGTGAAAGATAACGGAATAGGATTTAAAACTGTTGATACGATATGGCAGAATAGCAATACCCGTCTGGGAGGGGTAGGATTGAAAAATGTGGATGAGCGCATCCGCTTGTACTATGGAGAAGGTTACGGACTTGTTATTAGAAATGATGAGAGGGGAGGCGTGACAGTAACCCTCCGTTTGGGAATTGAATTAGTGCAAAAATAGGACAAAGTGTAAATTTAAGAAACTGCTTGAGCATCTTGCCCAAGCAGTTTCTTAGCCAAACAAGACCATGTTAGGGGAAAAGGAGGAATATGAATACAGAACAAAAAATAAAACGGGAAATAGAATCACTTTTATCAATCGCAGAATATCAGGGGATTACAAAGCGTACGGTCGACTATCATGTTGGTAATCTCTTGTCTAAGTTAGATGTGAAATCCCGAAAAGAGCTGTTTGGGCTAACTACCGAAACAGCTCTTTTCGCTTCCTAAGACAACCAGATCTCTCTCCGTCTGTCTTTTCACTCCGTCTATCCCCAAAGAATAGCTATTTAAATTAAAGTTTTTGTAGCATATATGTCCAGGATTTATGGGGTTGCCGATGTAACCGTCGGCTAAGCAAATGGTTCTACGGAAAACTCTTCCTATGAGGATATTTGCTACCGTAATACCGGACATGTCGAAACGGCTTATTCAAAGATGGACCCCCTGTGAATGAGGGCTTAGATTCTGCATCAATAGAGCAGCTCTCCGATTTATCCCGCTAAAGGATATGGAGAAAGGATGTTATGGAAAATTTATCCTAAGTGTCGAGTGAGATAAGGGCAGACAAGGGGATAAGGACTTGCCTACCCCTTTTTTGATGATACTTGGACAAATATATGGTATGATATTTCCTGTAATAACCAAATAAGGATGAATTTAATGAACATTGGCGCGAGAACATTAAAGACGGGGTTGGCTGTAGCCATAAGTGTCTACATATGTATGATTCTTAAGATAGAACCTCCTTTATTTGCGGCTACCTCAGCTGTAGTTTGCATGCAGCAATCTCTGGGCAAAGGGCTTCGAAATTCTTTGGAACAGATTATTGTTAACCTTGCGGCTATTGCTGTAGGAATCGTATTAGGATTAACCGTTCCCATCTTATTCCTTAGTATGGCCATTGCAACTATTATAGTGATTCTATTTTGTACTAAAGTATTCCAAGCAAAGAATCAAATTGTTTTAGCTATCATTTCTGCAATATTTATTATAGCTTCACCTCAAGAACAATTTGTAGAACATGCCTTGATGAGATCGGTAGCCATTCTGATTGGGATTGTAACAGCAAATATCATCAATTTTGTGATTGCTCCACCCCATTATCGGAACACATTAACCAAAAAAATGATTGAATTAAATAACATGGCAGTACATGGATTTACTGATTCTGTAAATAGATATTCATATCTGAATGTGCCT
>LOEZ01000061.1 GCA_001516055.1 Gracilibacter sp. BRH_c7a | reverse complement strand
TTTCCGAAAGCATTAATTGAAGCATAATTAGCGACTGGACCAACTACTCCAAACCCAGGCCCAACATTACCCAGGGTTGCTATAGATGCAGACATAGCATCGAACGGTTCGAGCCCTGTTGCCGCTAAGAGTAGGGATGAGACTACAAATATTGCGATGAACAAAAAAAAGTAGCGGGATATTCCGGTTAATACTGACGCATCAACCGATTTCTCCTGAACCACAATACTTGTTACTAAACGAGGATGTAATGATTGTTTAATTCCATTCCATCCTACCTTGACCAACAGGATTATCCTTATCAGTTTCAATCCTCCAGCGGTGGAACCCGCAGATCCTCCGATGAACATAAGAAAGAGTAAAATTGCTTTAGCCAGTCCTGGCCACTGATTGAAATCTGCTGTCACAAAACCCGTGGTTGTGGTGATAGAGACAACCTGAAATAGTGATTGACGTAAAGCAGTTCCCATATCAAATCCACTTTTCTGGACAAGGGTGATAACAATAATAGAAGTAGCTCCTAAGAGAAGAAGCATATATACCTTGAATTCCAGATCCAGCATAACATTTGACGGGCCACGACGCCACGCCTGAATATACAGATTAAAGTTCACCCCAGCCAAAACCATAAAGAAAACAATGATCAGCTCAATGGCTAAACTGTTATACTCCATAATACTGGCTGTCTTAGTAGAAAACCCGCCTGTTGCTAAAGTAGAAAAACTATGGTTAACGGCATCGAATAGTGACATCCCGGCAAATTTGAGAAACAATACCTCCAAAGAAGTGAGCCCCAGATATATCAGCCAGAGGACACGAGCTTCATCACGTATTTTAGGAAAAGCCTTTTGATTCATGGGACCCGGAACTTCGGTGTGAAAAAGATGAACTGCTCCCATACCAAATCTAGGAAGCAGAATTATAAATAATACTATAATACCTAATCCACCAAGCCAATGAGTTAAACTTCTCCAGAAAAGAATACTTTGGGGCAATATCTCCAAATTCGAGATTACGCTGGCTCCGGTAGTCGTAAAACCTGATGTTGTCTCAAATAAGGCATCAAAGAAATTAGTTACAGAACCAGAAGCATAAAAAGGAATCGCTCCGATAACTGAGGCCAGTATCCAGATACCGGCTACCACCATGAAGCCTTCTCGCACCCCCATTGAACTATCAATCCGTCCTCTTCTATACAGAAAAAATCCTAGAAGTAAAGTAAATAACCCCGTTAGAGCAAAAGACAATATTGTAGAGGATGAATCCTGGTAGTAATAGGCAACTATGATGGGAACTAACAATATCACTCCGTAGACCATAAGGAATCTTCCCGTTATAGCTTTCAATAAGGTTAGGTTCACTGCAGTTATGCTCCTCTAAAAGAATTTTTCCACTTTACTAATTATATCCGGAAGGGCAAAAACTACTATCCTATCCCCTTCTTGAAGAATGGACTCTCCGTTAGGAACATAAACATGATCATTGTGTACCACTGCTCCCACCAAGCAATTCCTCGGCAAGTTAGCATTTTTCAGTTTCTTGCCGATAATCTTGGATTTAGATGAGACAATCACTTCAATTGCCTGAGCCTTATCCCCTTCTAATAAGGAGACTGAGACAAATTTATTCTTTTTAACATAACTGAGGATCACGCTTGCTGTTAAAGTCCTAGGCGATAATACTACATCCACTCCCACTTTTTCCATTAGCGGGATATACTCCGTTTTCCCTACCCTAACGATAGTTTTTTGGGCTCCTATCTCCTTGGCCAGCAATGCTAGCAAAAGATTAAGTTTATCATCATCAGTCAGACACACAACAGCGTCTGCTTCTCCGACTCCCTCATCCAGTAATAAATCCATGTCAGTACCTTCTCCACAATAAACAGTACCTTTTTTTAAGGATTTTGCTACCAGGTGACAGCGATCAGAATTCTTATCAATAACCTTAACCGACATTCCCTGCTGTTCCAAGATATTGGCCAGGTTCCGCCCTACTCTCCCAGCTCCAATAATAACCACTCTCTTCACGGGAGTAAGTGTATCCCTAAATCTATTGGCTACTTCTTTAATATCCTCTGGTGCTCCAACAAAGAAAACATTATCATACGGTTTCAGTTCATCATAACCATGAGGAATTATCATTTTACCCAGTCTGAGGATACCAGCTATTAAAACATTGTACCCGAAATCAAGTTCTGTAATGGGTATATCGATAATATCACAATCAGGACGGATGCGAACTTCCAATAGCCTGACTTTACCGTTAGCAAAATCCTCGACATCCATAGCGGCAGGGATATTAAGAATCTTACTAATTTCCACTGCAGTTACGTACTCAGGGTTAATTGTTATATCGATCCCAATAGAAGCATGGAATTCTGCTTCTTCTTTCCCGATATAGTCCATATTCCGAACACGCGCTAATGTCTGACGAATCCCTGCCTGTTTTGCTACCATACAAACAACCATATTGACTTCATCACTATCCGTAACCGCTATCATAAGATCAGCCTTTTTGACGTCAGGGTTAGTTAAAACTCTAGGACTAGCCCCATTACCTTCAATCGTCATAACATCGAGGTTGTTTTGTATTATCTCACGCCGTGTCTCGTCCTCTTCTATCACTATTACATCATGATCTTCTTCAACCAGATATTTTGCAACACTGAAACCGACCTTCCCTGCACCAACTATTACTACACGCACCTTGATCCCTCCACAGTATTAACAATATTCTTGATTCAGGTAGGGTTTTTAATCTTATCTGAACCTTTAAGACTCCTTGCCATATATGGTATCAGCTTTTCTCGTTATCCTAGTGTTATTCCTTTGGTAACCTTATCTTGCCCGATTTAATATAATATTTCACGGGTTATAGACAAAACAATATACCAACTATGCTTTTTTTTCAATCCATTTTTATTAATTCTCACTATTTCATTTTTCTTTCTGCCAGCTTTGGATGACTTTTGCCATGCTGTTTATATGCTCGGCTAGAATATATAACCAATTAGCCAAATCGATTAAAGCATTTTGCCCTTCAGAAAGCCCTTCTTGGGATGGGACATCACAGGATGATATATTACTTTGCAATATATTATAATCTTTGATAATCCCTTTGTGATTCTCTATAACTTGGATAGCAACTGATATATCCCATTTATCTAGACAACGAAGAAAAGCTAGGTAATTCTCTGATACATTTACATACAGTTCCTCAAGTCTGATCCAATTGTTTTCGGCTATATATATGTTATTATGGTTTATCTTGAAACCTAGTAACGCTAGGCTCTCCAGGCTATGAGCAATATTTTCCAACTCTTTAGCAATAAGTAATAAGTCATGATTCTCTACAATTTGCTGTCGCGTCATACTTCTTCTTGAAAGTGCGTTTAAAAAGTTTGTGAGTTGAGTGTAATGCCAATCAACTTCTTTTCTCGCCAGTTGAATTTCCGAAATATAACGATTTTCCCCACCGGACATAACTCTAGGAATAATTTGAAGCATGCTATATAGGATCCTGTTTCCCAGCCAACGTATTTCTTGACTTGCTTGGTTAAGAGCCACGGTAGGCAATTCCAAGGATGCTTTAGTTATATAGATTAAACTGCGTTCCTGAGTCTTAATTTTATGTTGAGGAACAAACTTTATGAGTGCTTTAGCTAGTATACTATTTAATGGAAGGAAAATGATGACCATAAGAGCAGCTGAAAAAAGATGCGTATTAGCGACTTGCCGGGGCAGGTCTGCAGCCGACCACTCAATTAGCTTGGCAAAGTAAGGAAAAAATGGCAATAATAAAATTGCTGCGAATATTCGGTAGATACTGTTCGCAATAGCAACTCTTTTAGCATCTATCCTTTCAGCTCCCAGAGAAGAAATAAGAGTTGTCATAGTTCCACCAATATGCGCGCCCATAACTAAAGGGACAATTGCTTCAATAGTCAATAATCCCTGGCTGGATAAGGAAATGAGAATTGCGAGAAAGGCTGCACTGCTTTGCATCAAGGCTGTTAATACAATGCTGATCAGAATTCCTAAAACGGGTTGTTGCCCAAATTGAGAAAGAAAACTATACACCTCAGGAGAATTCTTTAAAGGCGCAAATGCCCCTGAAAGGTAAGCCATTCCTACAAATATGCAGCCGAATCCAATAAAAACCCGTCCTAAATTCTTAGCCACGGGAGTCTTGATTATAAGGTATAGTATAAAACCTATAAATAATAGAAAAAGTGCAATATCAAGAATGGGGAAGGAGATTAATTGAATGACCACTGAAGTTCCCACTGCAGAACCCAGGGAGACTCCAAGAGCTTGAACAAGGGTCATTAGACCAGCATTAACAAACTCCACCACCATAACGGTAGTGGCCGCACTACTCTGTAAAGCAACTGTCATTACTATCCCAAACAGAGTGGCAACCCAGCTTTTCTTTGTTAATGATGCTAAAATATTCTTTAATCTGTTGGCGGCCAGCCTCTGTAATCCATCAGAGGTAGTGCTCACTCCATAAAGGAACAAACCCAGGCCACCTAAGAAATGCATAACCATACTTATAGTTATCATATTTCCGGCCTCCGCTAATGCGCTATTAACCTAAACTATGTTAGCATGGGTATATCTGTACCCTTCTATACTATTAAATAGCCTTTCCAAGTTGGAAAGGCTATTTAGTTGGTTTTCCTCTTCTTAGAGTAGTCGGAGGTATTCCAAGCTCATCTCTATATTTAGCGATAGTACGCCTGGAAATCTCAATACCTGCTTGTTGAAATATATCCGTAAGATCCTTGTCAGATAGCGGTTTATTGGAATTTTCTTGAGCTATATGTTTCTTAATATCTTCCTTTATCTTTTCAGGCGTGACTTCTTGCTCCCGCCCTATACTCCCTGCAAAAAAACATTTAACACTATATAAGCCCCGGGGTGTCTGCACATATTTATTAGCTGCTACCCTGCTTACTGTCGATTCATGAATATTCAGTTCTTCTGCTATTTCTTTCATTGTTAATGGTTTGAGAGCTGTTACTCCTTCATCAAGAAAATCTTTTTGCCTTTTTACTATGGCCTCTAGAACTTCCTGAATGGTTACCCTTCTCAGCTCAATACTCTTGAGGAGGTTAACAGCAGAGGTAACCTTTTTTCTCACGTATTTCCTAAGTTCTTCATCCTCGTTTTCTAGTAATAGTTTTCTATATGTATCGTTGATACTAATCTTAGGAACGTCTCGTTCGTTTACCAGAATGAGATAGTCTTCCCCCACTTTTTTAATAACAGCATCCGGCACAATATATTTAAGAGGGTTATCTTTACTGATACGGCTTCCCGGCTTAGGATCAAGTAGTCTAAGCCATTCCCCCATCTCTCTTACTTCTTTCACTGAAACTTTCAGGGCAGTAGAAATTTTTTTATAGTGTCCAGAGGCTAAATCATCGAGATAATCAAGAATGTCTTCCAGCTGGGGAGGATGATTAGGAATAAGGAAAAATTGCAAAGCAAGACATTCTTTCAGGTTTCTGGCTCCTACTCCCGGGGGATCTAACTGTTGCACTATAGAGAGTGCCTTGCTTATATCGTTCTTAGAAATCTTCAGAGAGTCTGCAAGTTCATCGATTGCTGATGCAAGATAACCGTTATTATCTAGATTACCGATAAGATACTCAGCAGTATGAAAAAGTTCATCAGAAATTTTAGAACTATGCTGGATAAACCTCAGTTGTTCCATAAGGTATTCTTGCAGACTGCTATTATCCAGATATGGACTATTAAATTCAGGGAATTCTGTCTCTACCGCAGCACCTGCTGTCCAGTAATCTTTCTCCTCATTTAAAACTCCATCCACTATTTGATCTAACTTATGATCTTCTTTCTCCTCTTCAGCATTCTCTTCTGAGTCTTCAACGGCTTCAAGTAAAGGGTTTTCATTAAACTCATTTTCCACATAACTTACAAGTTCAAGAATGGAAAGCTGAAGTATTTCAATAGCCTGATAAACTTGCGGTGTCATAATAAGTTTATTTTGCTGTTCAAGATATAGTCCTTGTTTACTGCTCATACTTTCCCTCCTGTTCCGCGATTTCTATTTTGCCATTTCAAAGAATATCTTATTTTTTCGCTTGAATTTTTTCAGCAATCTCTTCAATTTTACGCAAACGATGATTTACACCACTTTTCCCAACTTTCGGGCAAAGCATCTCTCCTAGTTCTTTGAGAGAAGAATCAGGGAACTGGAGACGAATCTTTGCGATATCCTGTAGGTTCTCCGGTAGGGTTTTTATGCCTAAAGTCTGTTCAATTAGGCGGATGTTTTCTAATTGTCTCACAGCGGCATCCACTGTCTTCGTTAAATTAGCAGTCTCGCAATTAACAATTCTATTAACCTGATTACGCATACCTTTTAAAATTCTGATATTCTCGAATTCTAAAACAGCCTGATGTGCTCCTATCAAAGCAAGAAATTCAAAAATGTGGTTACTCTCTTTGAGATAAACTACATGGAATCTCTTGCGTGTGCTTACCTTAGCATTAAGCTTAAAGTTATTCAGTAAAGTGCTTATATCCTGAGCAAGAGTTGAATCATTAGTAATAATCTCTAAATGATAATTACCTTCCGGATTACTTATGGATCCTCCTGCCAGAAACGCACCTCTCAAATATGCTTTCTTGTCACAACGTGTTTTAACCAAGTTCTTATTTATCCCTGCTTGTATCTCACCATCTTGGTTAACAAGCCCGATCTTCTGTAAATCTTCTATTCCATGGGGATATATCTTCACCAAATATGAGTTATTCTTTTTCAAACGCAGCTTACGCCTTACAACGATATCTACTGGAAGTTTAAGCATATCCTTAGCTAAATTATAAATTTTCCGAGCTACTGTAGCATTCTCTGTAGTCACATTCAGCGAATACTTTTGATTACTACTGATTTGTAAGGTCCCATCCATCCTGATTAGAGATGCAAGCTCTGCTAAATCACAGCATCTCTTTATACCATGCAGCCTGGCAAGTTCCTCTTTGGTTGTTGTACTAAACGACATCCCTCTCACTCCGCTCAGAAAAAGTAGTGCTTTAGCTAGTATACTACCAAAACTTCTATAAAATCTAGAGTGTATTAATTTTACGATTTAATAAATAGGAATCTACCATAGCAATACGCTCATTGACTGGCTTCAGGCGGAAAAGAATTCTTAAGAGTTCTTTAGCCAGTTTTTCAGGGTTATGCCTAACCACTTCTCCTCCAGTATAAAAGCTGCTTTCATGATAATGAACCCCTAGATTTTCAACGGACTTAGCGTCTCCTGAAACTGGTTCTGCACCTTCAGCCTGATATCGCTCTCTAACTTCTGCTGGAAAATCATCTTTAGCTGCAACAACTACATCTACCAACCCCTGGCCTCCGTGCTCAATAATTACCTGAAGGTGCTCAGCAACCGTAAAATTATCAGTCTCTCCTGGTTCTGTCATGATATTGCACACATAAACACATGGGGCTTTGACTGTAGTTATCTTACTCCTTAGTCCTTCTATTAAAAGGTTTGGCAGAACACTGGTATACAGGCTGCCCGGTCCTAGAACTATCAAGTCAGCTTCCTCCACAGCCTTAAGAGCCTCCGGAAGCGGCTTACAATTCTGGGGAGCAACTTTTAGATGCTTAATCTTACCAGGTGTAGTCCTTATGGCTGTTTCTCCATTAATAGATCTGCCATCTTCGAAATACGCTTCTAAAGTTATTTGAGAAAGGGTCGAGGGATATACTTCACCACGTAAAGCAAATACTTTCCCTACTTGTTCAATACCCTTTTGAAAATCTCCAAACCTTCCAGCCAATCCAGCCAAAAAAAGATTCCCCAAACTATGCCCGGCAAAAACGCCATTATCAAACCGATAAGAAAAAAGATCTTCCATTATCTCTTCTTTCTCAGCCAGAGCCACCAAGCAACTTCGGACATCCCCTGGCGGCAAAATCCCAAGTTCCCGACGAAGGCGACCGGAACTACCACCATCATCTGCTACTGTTACGATTGCCGTAAGGTTACTGGTATATTCCTTAAGTCCTTTTAAAAGTGCCGAAAGACCCGTTCCTCCACCTACAACTACTATTTTAGGCCCTCTTTTTAGCTGACAGCGAGAGAACATCACATCAACTATTTTGTCTTCATTACCAGGTATTAAAATCGTAATTATAGACTTAAGCATCTTTTTAAATCCTACATAGATAAGGGCCATGCCTGACAAAGATATTATTATTCCAGCAGGAACAACAGAGGCTGTCTGTTTACCTGTAAGCTGATAAATCAATTCTCTGAATTGATTTTCTAAATAGCCAAGAGTTCCTCCGAAACTCATGACTGCAAAGCCCCAAGCTACAAGGAATATTCCAAATACAGCTAAAAGGAAATACCTCTTAATCCGCATATTAGGATAGAGCCATTTTAGGTTTTCCAAAAATACTTTTGGTTTTCTTTTCATAATCTAGACTCCATTAGTTCATATCTCTATGATTGACTGTACAGGAAAAGTTCTTATCACGTAAGAACTCAGCTGTTTTTTCAGCAATGGCTACAGAACGATGTTGCCCGCCCGTACAACCGATACTAATAGCTAAATGGCTTTTGCCTTCTTGTAAATAATGAGGTAAAACAAATTCCAACATATGCAGAAACCTTTGCATGAACTCACTCGCTATGTTATTCGTAAGAACATAGTCTCTTACAGACTTGTTCTTACCGTTATGTGGTCTCAGTTCTTCTACATAATGTGGATTAGGTAAAAAGCGGACATCCATGATGAGATCGGTATCCAAGGGGATACCGTACTTAAACCCAAACGATGTAATAGAGACTGACATCCTGGAAGGATCATGCTCCTTCCCGAAGAAATCTCTTATCTTCTCCCTCATCTGGGAGGTAGTTAGATCAGAGCTATCGATTATCTTATGAGCTTTCCCTCTTAATTCTGTCAGAATTTCTCTTTCTAAGCTGATCCCCTCCAAAATACTACCTTGCGGTGAAACAGGATGCCTTCTTCTTGACTCTTTATAACGGTTTACCAAAACATCGTCAGAGGCCTCTAAGAAAAGAATCTCGTAATTAAATCCATCTTTTAACAGATCCGACAAAGCCTGATTGAGTGAAGAGAAGAATTCGCCACCTCTCAGGTCACAGACAACGGCAGCTCTATCAATTTTCCCCTGAGATTTATAACAAAGCTCTGCAAATTTTTCTAGCAAACTGGGAGGAAGGTTATCAACACAGAAGAATCCCATATCCTCTAATCCTTGTAATGCTTGCGTTTTTCCTGCTCCTGAGAGTCCTGTTATTATAACCAGGTTCATTTTATTCATTATTATAATCCTTCACCTCCCTAAATGATGCCTTAATGGTCATAGTTGCTCATTCCAATAATTCAAGAGCTGATTGTTGTGCTTTCTCCAATTCAATTTCGGTATCAGACCCGGCAAGAATATTAAGCCAGCTTGAATCTTGAATATTCATAAATTGCCATTCTAGCAGATTTGTTGACGGTACCCAGGAATTGCTGATAGTCTTAGCTATCTTAGTTTTAATAGTAATCGGGGAACCTTCAAAATATTCCTTGCTAACCGGGATTCTATTCCCGGCTTGGGACATAGCAATTTGAGTATCTGTCTTCAACAGTTCTTCCAGTATTATAAGTATAGCACTTTCCCTAGCAGGGGTAGTTTTCAAAGAAGAATTAGCTATACCTATTGTCTTGTCCAATAACGCCTTACCATTATTACCAAACACAGTTTCCAGGGATACACAATCCCACTCTATCTGAGAATTTTCCAGAACATGACTTTGACTTGCCCAGCTAATCGCATAGTTCACTTCACCTTTAACAAGCCTGGTCATTGCTTGGTTATCAAAGATAAGTAGCCCTTCATCACGCAGGTATATTAATCTATTCAGAAAAGCTAAGTTAGCTGGAGAATTTAGTTGCGGTATCCCTGCCATACTAAGATTTCCTCCTTCTGCTTTCCACCAGGGGCTAAGAAAAACGGTACTCGGTGCAGGCACTGCAATAGAAGCTTTTTTTATCCATATTTCATTAATGTCATAGGGGGGAGTCTTTACCTGATCTTTGCGGTAAAATAATAACGGGACATCCGTAAGCCACGGGGCGGCATACAGTTCATGGTTGAAGGTGAATAACTCTTCGGCTGAGCTAAATGCCTTATCTCTTTCTGCAAGGACTGGAGAGACAGCTCCTTTCTCATAGAGCGCAGAGAGAATCGGTCTGGTAGAAATCAAAATATCCGGCCCTTGTCCTCCCGCTTGTATCTTCCAAATATAATCCACAAAGTCAGTCTCGGGAATCCTCTCCCCTCTTACTTCAAATTCGTTATTCTCTTGACTTATACGTTCAAGTTGGCTAAGCAGTTCCTTTTCTTCTTTACCGTTTAAAGAATACCAAACTGATAAGACTGCCTGAGCATCTCCACCCGGGTCCCCCTGAGCAGGTGCTTGAATACATCCTGTTAAAGTGCTTATAATTAAGAGAATACACATTAAAATAATCGGATATCTCTTTAACATCTCACTATTCCCCTTAAAATTATTTTCTAATGTTCTCTTACTATTCTAATTTATCGAGCGTTAAGTTACAAATATCTAAAAATGGAATTTTGTTTTTCTTATTCCATTTTTCTGAAAGGTTCTATTAAATGAAAAAAGTAGCAGTTTTAAGTAAAATTTCCTTTTTTTTAGGAGTACTAAGTTTAGTATACTTTTTCTTCTTGTTAAGCTTACCGGGAAATCTCAGCTTCGGAGTAGTCCTAACAGGACTATTATGCTTAGCTTTTATGCTTTCTGGTTTTGTTTTATATTACAAAAAAAACCATGCTTCTTTAAAAGGAGTATGGAAAGTATTAGAAGTGGGTATGATTATCTTCCTTTGCTGGTTAGTGTCTTTATTTTTCGTAGCATTCATGTTGATGAATAATGCCCAGCCCACAAAGGTTGATAACCCTGAATACTTAATGATTTTAGGTGCTTCTCTTGATGGTGACCAGCCCGGCTTAACCCTTGAAAAACGTCTACTGGTGGGACTTACTTATCTCCAAGAACATCCCGAGATCCCTGTAATTGTCTCAGGCGGAAAAGGAACAGATGAAACTACTAGTGAAGCTAAGGCCATGAGTATCTTTCTTAAAGCGAACGGCATATCTGCTAACAGAATAATTCTGGAAGAAAATTCACGTAGCACTTCGGAAAATTTCAAGTATTCTGCAGAAATACTCCAACAACGAGGAGAAATTCCTCCGGTTAAAATCTTAATTGTCACCAGCAATTTTCATTTGTTCCGCGCCTCAATGATAGCCAATAGAAATGGTTTTATCTCTGGCAATATTCCGGCTCCTACCCCTCTTAATGTCTTACCTGCAAATTTACTTAGAGAGTATTTCGCCCTGGTTAATTCTTTTGCTCTGGATAGATAAAAAACTTAACCTCTTTTCCAGTATAGTAGAAAAGGTACCAGGCCCCTTGTTCATTAATTGGACTATCCTCTAATAATCGTCTTGAACAATACTTTGGTACTTCGAAGCCAAAACGTTCCACTGCCGTTGCTCTAGCCCACTGCCTTCTATCCATAAGTTTGGACTCGGGGATAATCTCCTGCCAGATAGGATCTTTTCTGATTCTATCTGATATCTCCAGTATTTTGTCCGCAGGGATTATGTTATTCGAAGTATAATCACTTATGAGAAATTCAGGTATCTGTCCTGGTCTTTCGTTCATCAAGAAATCGAATCTCAATGCTTCTTTCCAGACGCTTGTTAGTCTCTCTCTAGGCTCGCTAGCCAAAGAACCATTTAATCTGTTCGACATCAGCCCAACAGACCTGGATAAGTATTCCCATAAATTACTGAAAAGATCTCTTCTGTTCCACTCCCGTCTAAACCAGTTTTGACTCTGCCAGTATTCAGAGAAGGCGTGGTAAAAATCAAACGCACTATTATAATTACTTAAGACATATTCCAGAATATATTTGAATCTGCCCGAATTATAGTACTTCCCCAAAACCTCTTCTATCTTTTTTAAGGCAAGAATATCACCATGGCTCAACTCCTTGGTTTCAAGGACAGTATATGGCGGGTCAGGGGAGTAGACCAATCCAAATTCTTCACTTTTCTTCCAGATTTCTGAACCTTTTAACACTTTCAGAAAACCTAGTTGGAGATTGTCAGGTTTAACTTCATAAACTTCATTAAAGGAACGGGTGAATTCACTCCAGCCTTCATAAGGTAGCCCTGCAATAAGGTCAAGGTGAATTGGAATATTACAAGTATGCTGAAGATAACGCACCTTTTCTTTCCAAGTCGCAAAACTTTGAGGTCTGCTGATTGCTTCCAAAGTGGGTTGATGGGTGGACTGTACTCCTATCTCCAGCTGAATCATATCAGATGGATAGTCTCTAAGGAACTGAATCCAGTCTTCATCAAGCAGTTCGCCAGCCATCTCACAGTGAGCTCGGGGATAAAACGGAGCTTTCTGCTTAACTTCCATACTTAGATCCTTGGGAGATTCTTCTTCGCTATATCTTTCAGCCTCTTCTTTAAATATTTTCAGGATCTCAAACCCATGTTTCTTATTTGCATTAAAAGTTCTATCCACAAACTTGATTGTACCCGCTCCATATTGGAATAATTTTTTTATCGTTTCTCTAAATCTTTCGGGTTCAAGGAACCGAACTCCTGTAAAGGTGGAAGAGATACAAAATTTGCAATTATATGGACATCCACGCGTGGTTTCTATATAAGCAAGCCGTCCGTTTAAATCTTCTTCTACAGCATAAGGATTGGGAAGTTTATTTATATCCGGTAAAGTAGTACTCCTATTACTAACAATAAAATCTTCTTGGTAAGACAAGATTTCCCCTTTAAACTCTGGAGGCACAATTTCCTGTCTAACCATTTGTACTCCCTTCCTTAAACGCCAGACAACCCCGCTAACCTCCCATAGTAATCTCTCTGATGACATGGCCTTTATCAAGGAAGGGACAGAACACTCTCCCTCCCCTATAATGACAGCGTCTATTTGGGGATTGTAGCTAAGGAGATTCTCCCCATCGTAAGACACCTCTGGTCCGCCCACTAGAATATATGTCTGAGGCATAACCAAACGTAACTGCTTACTCAACGCTAAGACCTGAGTTATATTCCAGATATAACACGAGAAACCGATGAGATCCGGTTTCTCTTCATATATTTCTGCAGCAATATTATCAATTTGTTCATTAATAGAGAATTCCCTTATGCTAATGTTCCAATCTGCTTGTCCTTCTTCTTTCAACGCTTCTCTTAGACATCTTAGAGCTAAATTAGTATGCACATAACGAGAATTTAACCCAACCAACAAGATTCGCAACGTATTACCCTCTTTTCAAACATTACGGTTTTAGTTATCACAATCAATATTTCAGACAATAATACCATGATTTTTGCCTTCTGCATCAAAGATATCATTCAGCAATTCGTTTACCTTACTAATACTCCCCCGATTAACGGAATAGTAACCCCCCTTTCCCCGCTTGTCTACATTTATCAAATCCGCAGTAATCAGTACTTTAAGATGATGAAGCATCTCTATCTCAAAATTAGCGTAGAATTTCATTGGATATGTCAGCAAGGGATGCACAGCCTGTTAAAGTCATAGCTGCTTTCATCTCAGAAATAAATTTATTGAGAATCAATGATACACCCTCTGCACTTCCTCCAGCAGCTCCAATAAGCAGTGGGCGACCTATAAGAACTGCATCAGCACCTAGGGCAAGCATCTTGAGTATATCTACCCCTGACCTTACTCCGCCATCAACAATCACCATCATCCTTCCGCTCACCTGGGAAGAAATCTCGGATAATACTTCGGCAGTGCCAGGGGTATGATCCAGTACTCTGCCTCCATGGTTAGAGATTACGATTCCAGCCGCTCCAACTTCCGCAGCTAATATCGCTTCATCCGAAGTCATTATTCCTTTTAAGATAACGGGCAGGCTAGTGCTGCTGATAATCTCCTGGAGTTGTTTTTTCCCCTTGGGCTCTACGGGCTGACCTTTAAGCTTCATATTGATTATCCCGGCTGCATCAATATCTATTCCTATAGCAATAGCTTTAGCTTCTTCTGCTCTCTTAATATATTCAATAATTGCTTTGTTCTCCCGAGGCTTGATGACAGGAACACCCTGAACTTCAGAGTTTCTAAGCGCATCCAGCCCTGAATGAAAGTGAAGAGGATCGGGGCCATCACCTGTCCAAGGTATGGTTCCTGATTTTTGACTACCATAAACTACGGATTCCGCCCATTCTACATCACTAAGTTTCCCATTTGTCTGGAGACCTATTGCCGTTATTGGGGCAGCCATAAGTGGTGCAGAAAGAAGATTATCAAAAAAAGAGAATTGGGTGTCCGGTTCCTTGGCTGTATGTAAAGTTCGAAGATTGAGCTTATGCTCTGCTAGGGCCAAGATATTGTTCTTGAAAGAAGCCCCGCTGCCTGTCCCCCCTAAGCCAGGCATCTCTCCAGCACAAGCTATTCCATTACATTCCTTGCAGACCCGACAATGTGGACTGAGTTTCTGAAGGGCACTTCTACGTACGCTAGTGATATCCATTCTTACGCCTCCCTTAAATTCACTTTTACCAACTAAACCTTTGCTAATATGAATTTATGTATAGCTTTGGCAACACCATCCTGATTATTAGATGCCGTGATATAATCTGCTACCTTTTTAATACTGGGATGAGCATTTTCAACAGCAATCCCCAGACCGGCAAAAGTAATCATTTCCGTATCGTTAATACTATCCCCTATAGCCATCACTTCCTCCGGCCTAATATTGAATCGCTCACTTAATGCTTTAAGGGCATTCCCTTTATGAACTTCCTTATCTATCATATCGAAAAAATAGGGATTGGAGGAAGTAAAGTGTAATCTATTTCCATATATTTCTTTAAGTTCCTCGGAAGTCGATTTCAATAAATCTTCTCCCCCGATACAGAGTATTTTTTCTAGACCCTCTGGTTCTTGTTCCAAAAGCTTAAACAGGTCAGCTTCTTCCACTCTTACTCCAGACATCTTGGCATAAGCTTCAGAATGGTCATTCGCTTTACGGGTAAAAACCCTGTCTTTTATAAAAATTTGAGTATGAATATCTTTTTTATGTAACCATTCTACAATCTCTGCCGCGAGTTCTACTGGAACAACTTTCCGATAAAGGATTTCTCCACTTAGAGCTTGCTCCACCAAAGCCCCATGGTAGGTAATTATAGGGACATCCAGCCCTATTTCTCTGGCATATTTTCTACTTGAGATCGCCATCCTTCCTGTGGCTAAGGTGACCTTTACCCCCAAGACTAGAGCTTGGCGAATAGCTTGGATATTATTACGAGAAATTTTCCACTCGTGATTGAGAAGTGTACCGTCTAGGTCTGTTGCCACAAGTCGTATCAATAGTTTCACTCCTTTAAAAGTAATCCCTATCTTCGAATAATTATATCATTTTATATATTCAGTATTTATAATCTAATTCCTTCAATTTAGAGTCCCTTGGTCCGTCAAAAATAAAGCAGTCATTTTATCTCCCGATAACATAACATATTATAGTATCAAGCGAGAGAAGGGATTTAGTGTGAATATCCGTGTTCGTCAAGGAGATACCTTATGGTCCTATAGCCAGTTATTTCAGATTCCATTTAATTTGTTACTGGATTCCAACAAAGATGTCAATGCCACTGACTTAAAAATTGGTCAGATTGTACGTATTCCTGGTTTCAGAATTCAAACTCATACTATACGAGCTGGTGAGTCATTATGGATGATTGCTCAACAAAGAGGCCTAGCACAGAATACCATTTTACGTGTTAACCCTAATATAAACCCAAACACCTTAAGAATTGGTCAACAAATCAATATTCCTACACGTGTTGTTACTCCCCTAGTCAGGGGTAGACGTACTTATGATTATGCAGCTCTGCAACAGGATTTAGCCCAGCTTGTAGATATCTATCCATTTATTGTTCGAAGGCAAATCGGTTCCTCTGTTATGGGGAAAAGAATTGATGAGATCCGTATAGGGAGAGGAGCAAAAAGAGTTCATCTTAATGCTTCGTTTCATGCTCAGGAATGGATTACCACCCCAATTCTTATGCAGACTATTAATGAATACTTATTAGCTATAACAAATAATCAAACTATTCGTGGCCAAATAGTATTGCCCTATTACAATAGTGTGTCTCTTTCTGTTGTTCCAATGGTTAATCCCGATGGTGTCGACCTGGTAATCAACGGCCCCCCTGCCCAGGAACCTTATCGGAGTACAGTGTTATCCATCAATCAAGGAAATTCAGATTTTTCTGGCTGGAGAGCCAACATCAGGGGAGTAGACCTCAATAATCAATATCCTGCTTTCTGGGAAAGGGAAGCTGCTGTCAAACCCAAGCAACCTGCAGCAAGAGACTTTCCTGGATACGCCCCTTTGACCGAACCAGAGGCAATCGCCGTAGCTAATCTTATTCGGGGAGGTAACTTTGTAAGGGTATTAGCTTATCATACCCAAGGAAAAGTAATCTATTGGGGATTTGAAGGGTATGAGCCAACTGAATCCGAGGTTATTGTCAATGAATTTGCTCGGGTAAGTGGCTATCAGGCCGTGCGTTATGTTCAAAGCTATGCAGGGCTTAAAGACTGGTTTATTCAAGAATGGAGACGCCCCGGCTTTACGATAGAACTAGGGAAAGGTTCTAACCCCCTGCCGTTATCTCAATTTAGTGAAATATATGAAGAAAACCTGGGTATCTTTTTGGCAAGCCTATATATGTAAGGAACAAAGTACGAAAGCAGCAAAGCTCAATCGCAGTACCAGTTAAATGTTAAAAACTGCCTCCAAGTTTCAGCTTGAAAGCAGTTAGTTTTTAGATTTTTTTTGGATTTTCTATTAATTATTTTACTTTAATAGCAGGGAATAATGTATATTCTTTATAAGCCTTGTGCTCCCCAGCAGCCACCTCTGTTACCGCGACCTCCGGGTAAATAGCCTTCAGCTCTTTGACCGAATCCCATTCCCCCTCGGCCAAGTGAACCATCACGGTTAGCCATATTCTCTTCCATATTAGCGATAAAACTATCTGCTTGTTCCTGGGTGAGTTCTCCGGCTATCACCTTTTCTTGGATAACAGCTTTTCTGTTCTCAAGCATTTGTGCTCTAAACTCCTCAGAGATATCAGGATTTTCAGTCTGTAAACAGAAGCCGCTTCCTGCTTGTCTCACTGCATAAGCTTCTTCAACGCTTATCCCTTTGAGCTCAGCATATATCTCAGCAGGGGATTTGAACGTTGCTCCTAATACACTATTAGCCCCTACTAGAAGAAGCACTGCGACAATAAGCCCGATAAGTATTTTCCTCATATTTTGTACCTCCTTACCATATAATGATTCTGTTATAATATAGCCTCAACACTATTATATTCATAAAATATGACAGAATTATGACAGAATTAATGGGGAGCAGATTATTTTGCCAATTCCTTTTGAATCTTTTCTAGTTCACCTTTTTTAAGTTTGTAACATTGTTCTTCTTCCGGAAACTGCCCTTGCTCGACATCTTCTTTATATCTACCAAGTGCGTCCAGAATTACAGAATTCAAGTCAAGGTATTTCTTAACAAACTTAGGGGTGAAAGCGTCAAAGAAACCTAAAGCATCGTGGACTATAAGCAGTTGTCCATGGACATAAGGCCCTGCTCCAATCCCAATTACGGGGATATTAGCTCTTTCAGTTATGATTTGAGCAACTTCAGGCGGAACTGCTTCGAGTAGTAAAAGGCTGATTCCTGCCTCTTCCAAAATCTTGGCATCTTCAATGATTTTCAAAGCCCCAGAACAATCTCTGCCCTGAGATTTGAATCCTCCTAATTGAGCTATAGACTGCGGAGTTAATCCCAAGTGCCCCATTACTGGTATCGTAGCATTTACCAAAGCCTCGACAGTTTTAGCCATATTGGCGCCACCCTCAAGCTTAACCGCATCACATCCTGCTTCAGCCATATAGCGTCCGGCATTACGGATAGCTTCTTCTTTACTTATTTGGTAAGACATATAAGGCATATCACCAACTAGAAAAGCTGTAGGTGCTCCTTTACGAACTGCTTTAGCATGAATAATCATTGTTTCCATATCTACATTAAGGGTAGATTCGTGACCTAGGACTGTCATAGCTATGGAATCCCCACAAAGAATTATATCGATTCCTGCCTTCTCTTCCAAAAGTCCCATTGGATAGTCATACCCAGTCAACATCGTGATTTTTTGACCTGATTCGACTTTATTATGCAAGTTTTGAATAGTAACTTTGGATCTCATATTTTTCTCCTCCAAATCGTTTATCGCAATTTCAAAAAACAGCTTAATTACCAATATAATATATACTATCAAGCTACTATTGTCTACCCCTTGCCGACACTTTTCCACCAGGGAGATACAGTTTGTAAGGTTTTCCCTGCCTTTTTCATATAAAAGAAAGGAGGTTTAAGCTTTTTTTCTCATTTTTTAATCTTTTCGCTTAGCCTTTCATGAAATTTTACTAATATTTCCCGATAGATCGGAAGTTTTTTTCGACAGATATTTCTGTAGATAGTGACCGGTGTAGGAATCAGAACAGCTGGCTACTTCTTCAGGAGTCCCTGATATGATTATTTCTCCGCCCCTCTTCCCACCTTCTGGCCCTAGATCAATGATATAATCTGCAGTTTTTATTACTTCCAAATTGTGCTCAATTACCAGGACTGTGTCCCCTGCTTCTACTAAGCGGTGTAAAACTGTCAGCAGTTTATCCACATCTGCTATATGAAGACCGGTAGTGGGTTCATCTAGGATATATAAAGTCTTACCTGTGCTGCGGCGACAGAGTTCAGAAGCAAGCTTAATTCTCTGAGCTTCCCCACCTGAAAGAGTAGTTGCCGGTTGCCCCAGTTTAATATATCCTAAACCCACATCTTCCATTGTTTGGAGTTTTCGGGCTATACGCGGTACAGCAGCAAAAAATTCCACAGCCTCGTGCACCGTCATATCAAGGATATTGGCAATATTTTTGCCTTTATAAGTTACTTCCAGAGTCTCTCTATTATAACGCTTACCTCTGCAAACCTCACACGGGACATAAACATCAGGCAAAAAGTGCATTTCAATCTTGATGATACCGTCACCTCGACAGGCTTCGCAACGGCCTCCTTTAACGTTAAAGCTGAATCTTCCAGCTTTATAGCCTCTAACCTTAGATTCCGGTATCTGAGAGAAAAGGTCACGAACAAAATCAAATAACCCTGTATATGTCGCCGGATTGGATCTTGGCGTTCTACCTATAGGCGATTGATCAATATCAATGACTTTATCAATATTTTCTAATCCTTTTATCTCCTTATAAGAGCCAGGACGGGCCTTATGACTCAGACGCAACTCACTTAGCAGCCCTTTATATAATACTTCATTAACCAATGTGCTTTTTCCAGAACCGGATACCCCGGTAACACATGTAAATACTCCCAATGGGATCTTGGCATGAATCTGTTTTAGGTTATTCTCTGCCGCTCCTATAACTTCCACCCATTTACCATTGGGTTGATGTCTTACTTCAGGTATTGGGATATTCCTCTGCCCACTTTGATACTGTCCCGTGATTGATTGTTCACAGTTAATAATATCCTCCATTGTCCCTTGCGCCACTATCTGTCCACCATGAGCACCAGCACCCGGCCCTATATCAATGATATGATCTGCTGCCAACATTGTATCTTCATCATGTTCCACAACTATCAAGGTATTACCTAAATCACGAAGATTTTTCAATGTTGTTAGGAGTCTATCATTATCTCGCTGATGAAGTCCAATACTTGGTTCATCAAGAACGTAGAGCACGCCTGTAAGACTGGAACCTATCTGGGTTGCCAGCCTGATTCTTTGAGCTTCACCACCAGAAAGAGTGCCTGCCGCCCTGTCAAGGGTTAGGTAGTCCAAGCCAACATTAACTAAGAATCCCAGTCTTTCCTTAATCTCTTTCAAAACTTGGCGAGCGATAATTTGTTCCTTCTCATTGAGCACCAGATTCATAAAGTAGTCCAGGGACTCTGTCACTGTCTGTCTGGTTAGTTCGAAGATAGAAAGGTTACCAACCTTTACAGCCAAAGCCTCCGGTTTGAGTCTCCTACCTTCGCAGGTAGGACAGGTCTTTTCCGTCATGAAACCTTCTATTTCTGTTCGTACATAGTCTGAGCTTGATTCCCTATGTCTTCGATTAAAATAAGGTAATAATCCTTCAAAAGGGGCTTTCCAATATTTGAGTTCGTCAAAGATATTATAATAGTTGAATTTAATAGGTATGTCAGATCCATATACTAAGGCATTCCACTGTTCTTCAGTTAATTCTTGGACAGGAGTATCAAGACTGAATCCAAATTTCTCAGATAATCCTTTAAGAAGAGCGGGGTAATAGGTAGCATTTGATTTAGCCCAAGGAAGGATAGCCCCTTCATTAATTGCTTTAGAACGATCAGGGATGATAAGGTCTATATCTGCTTCCAGATTGGCACCAAGACCTGTACAGGATGGACAAGCACCGAAAGGACTGTTAAAAGAAAAAAGTCTTGGAGAAAGCTCCTCGATGGCTATCCCGCAATCCGGACAGGCAAAGTTTTCACTGAATAGTAATGCCTCTTGATCTATAATATCAACGATTACTGTTCCTTCGCCCAGTTTCAGGGCGGTTTCTAAGGAGTCAGCTAACCTTGACGTACTATCCGGTTTCAGAGAAATTCTATCAATTACCACTTCTATCGAGTGTTTCTTATTTTTCTCCAGAACTATTTCTTCACTTAAGTCACGAACCTCTCCATTAACCCTTACCCGGACATAACCATTCTTTCTTATCTGCTCCAATGTTCTGGTGTGTTCACCTTTTTTTCCTTTGATAATGGGGGCAAGTATTTGTATCTTTGTCTTCTCTGGATAAGTCATAAGCTGATCAACCATCTGCTGGACTGTTTGTTGGCTAATCTTCTTACCGCATTTTGGACAATGAGGATGTCCAATCCTCGCATAAAGAAGCCTGAGATAATCATATATTTCCGTCACTGTTCCTACGGTGGAACGCGGATTACGGCTGGTGGTCTTCTGATCGATGGAGATGGCTGGAGATAACCCTTCTATATAATCAACATCCGGTTTATCCATCTGCCCGAGAAATTGTCGTGCATATGCTGAAAGAGATTCTACATAGCGCCTTTGTCCTTCAGCATAGATAGTATCGAAGGCCAATGATGACTTTCCTGATCCAGATAATCCTGTGATTACTACTAAGCTATTTCTGGGAATATCGATATCAATATTTTTCAAATTATGCACACGTGCTCCGCGTACTTTAATAAATTCCTGGACCATAATTACCTCCGTTAAGTTATCCCTTATTTTCTTTTTCTACTCTTGGTAGTTTTTTTGGTTTTATTAACCTTACCTTTTAATTCTATAACAGCATCACGCAAATCTGCTGCTCGTTCAAAGTCTAATTCTTTAGCTGCTTTGAACATTTCGGCCTCTAAAGAATTTATGAGATTGTCGAGTTCTTCAAGAGAAAGATCATTGCCTTTCCCATTATAAGCGGCACTTTTCTCTGCTATCTTAGTTGCTTCAGGGACAAGGTGAATCTGTTTGCGTATAGTTTGAGGTTCAACTCCATGTCTAGTATTGTGTTCCATCTGAATCTGGCGTCGACGATTCGTTTCTTCAATAGCAATTTCCATAGATCGGGTATATTTATCAGCATACATAATGACCTTTCCTTGCACATTACGTGCAGCCCTCCCGATGGTCTGTATGAGGGAGCGCTCAGACCTTAGGAATCCTTCCTTGTCCGCATCAAGTATAGCTACTAAAGATACCTCCGGCAAATCTAAACCTTCTCTGAGCAGATTAATCCCTACTATAACATCAATCTCTCCAAGACGTAATTCCCTTAATATCTCCAATCTTTCCAAAGTTTTAATATCGGAATGAAGGTATCTCACTTTTATATTAAGTTGCTTAAGATAATCCGTTAAATCTTCAGACATTCTTTTAGTAAGAGTGGTGACCAAAACCCTTTCATCTTGGGCAATCCTTTGATTGATTTCCGAAAAGAGATCATCTATCTGCCCCTTGGTAGGTTTGATAACTACCTCTGGATCGATAAGCCCGGTTGGTCTGATAATCTGTTCCACCGGATATTTGCTATGTTCGAGCTCGTACGGTCCTGGAGTAGCACTGACGTAGACTCTTTGAGGAGCTATGACTTCAAATTCATTGAACATCAAAGGTCTGTTATCCATTGCCGAAGGAAGACGGAAACCATGTTCCACCAAAGTTTCTTTTCGAGACCGATCACCTGCAAACATCCCTCTGATCTGTGGTATAGTCTGATGCGATTCATCTATAAACATAAGAAAATCCTTAGGGAAAAAGTGAAGTAACGTATAGGGAGTTTCTCCGGGCTCTCTAAAAGTAAGATGACGTGAATAGTTCTCGATTCCGTTACAAAATCCCATTTCTCGCAACATCTCGATATCATAACGGGTCCGCTGTTCTAGCCTCTGTGCTTCGAGTAACTTATCCTTAGAGCGGAGTAGGCTTAGACGTTCATCAAGCTCTTGTTCAATATTCTGTGATGCCAAGAGCAGTTTTTCTCTCTCAGTAACATAATGAGAGTTCGGAAAGATAGATACATGTTTTCTTTCCCCTAGGATTTCTCCGGTCAGAATATTTACTTCGTAGATATGTTCTACTTCGTCTCCAAACATCTCGACTCGCAAAGCTTTCTCACTGGAAGAAGCCGGGCAAATTTCTACTACATCCCCTCTTACTCGGAATGTCCCCCGCAAGAAAGACATATCATTACGATCGTACTGAATCTCAACCAGCTTACGAAGTATTTGGTTACGCTCAATTTCTTGGCCCTGCCTCAATGAGAGTACCATATCACGATATTCATCAGGTGAACCCATACCATATATACAGGAAACACTTGCTACAACAATGACATCCCGCCTCTCGAAAAGAGCAGCTGTAGCTGAGTGGCGAAGTTTCTCTATTTCTTCGTTGATTGAGGCATCTTTCTCTATATAAATATCGCTGGAAGGAACATATGCTTCCGGCTGATAATAATCATAGTAACTAACAAAATACTCTACTGCATTGTCAGGAAAAAACTCTTTAAACTCAGCGTAAAGTTGTCCTGCTAATGTCTTATTATGAGCAAAGACCAACGTAGGTTTTTGGACTTTCTGTATAATATTAGCCATGGTAAACGTTTTACCTGACCCAGTGACCCCTAATAATGTCTGATGCTTATCCCCTTCTAAAATACCTTGGGTTAGCTTGTCCACCGCTGCAGGCTGATCTCCGGACAGGCCGTAAGGGGCCCGTAGAGTAAAATCCATTTTGTTTCACCCTTTCCGAAATATAATAATGCTATAATCTCTTTACCACGCACGAATCGTCCGTAAATCCCCTTTTTAATGATGGGGATAACGGACGTTAAGTTCCTGGTTGGTTCAACTAAGCCAACAAGTTGGCAAGTTTCTCTCTATTATAGCATTTTGTTTTTATAATATCATTCTATAATTAATAGCAAAAAGGAGCTATTGCAATTAAGATTTAAGGTCTGTCAAAATACTACTGACTAATTCACTCCGAAGATCATCTAGACCACGAAAATTCACAGTATCATTAATCAGACTTTTAAGTAGAATTCTTGAAGACCTATATTCCTCTAAGATTTTAGAAGTATTAGAACTATTTTGTTGAAACCCTTGTTCTTCAAGTTTACAAGGATTCCCTTCCCATACTGCCAGATTTTTCTCTGGAAAAACGATTCCAACAATGGTATAGGGTCTGAGAGGATGAACAATTATTTCAATCACCTGTCCCAGGCATTTAACTTCATTAAGGATGTTTCTAAGTATTTCTTTTGAATTTCCAACCTCTAAACATATTCGGTCGAAGTCTTTAAGATATCTTGGAGCTAGATTTAACCATCTGTCTATATGCAATCCATGGAGAAAATAGAAAGTAAGAAGGTTTCTCTTAATCTTAGAAAGTATTTCCGAAATCTCATCTACACTAAGTGATGTACTCTCCTTATCACTCATATCAAGAGAATTTTTTAATGATAAAAATGTTTTAACTGCATTAGTCTCCTTGTAACCTTCAGAACCAGATGTCACATCATAATCACTGCCAAGTTGAACAATAAGTGCCTCTTCTAGCTTGCTAAGTTTATTTTCTATTTCAGAAATTAATGGTTTAAACTGTTCAAGTTTGCTCTTTCTACAAAAAGAACTGAAATCTATCTCACGATGATATTCACTCTGGAAATCAATTTTTTCTGTTTGGAATTCATTCTTATCCAATAAGCATATTTTATGTCTGGGCAGATAAAATCCGGCAACAGAGTCAGGTTCTCTTGTTGAGCGAATATAGTCTACCTCATAACCCCTTTCGATCAATTGAATTCCGGTAAGCTTTATCATAGTTGATTTACCGGTTCCTGGTCCACCTGTTAGCATGTACGTATGTTTTTTGTCTTTTAACAATTCTGGCAGTAGAGATATGTAACCGTAAGGGGTAAATGCCTCAATGAAATAATGTCGGACACCGGCTCCGTTTCCCACTATGATTCCTCCAGTCAACTAAACTTAAAATATACTATGCATAAAAAACTGCCGGGGTTCACCCTCGGCAGTCTTTTATCATAAGAATATTTTTTGTCTCGACCCTGTACTATAAGCTCTTAAATAATCTTAGTGAGCAATACTTCTAGGGCTTTCTGCAGTTGACTGTCAAAGACCTTATCTTTAGGTTGGATAGTTGGTTTTTCGTCTTCTTTGAGGGCTACTTCCACATCGGGTTCTATACCTTTCTCATGAATATCATTTTTATTTGGAGTAAGGTATTTATCTGTAGTTAGCTTGACACTTGTATAGCCATCAAGCGGAAATACTGTCTGGACAACGCCCTTACCATAGGTCTTGATACCTATAAGAGTTCCGCTTCCATTATCCTTAACAGCCCCAGCAACTATTTCTGCAGAAGATGCGGTGTATTCGTTAATTAGAATAACAAAAGGCTTATTAATGTATTTTCCGGTAGCTTCCATACTATCTGTCTCACCATTTTTATCAACGATATGCACAATCGGTCCTTCTGGAACAAGCATGCTTGCCACTTTTATAGCTGCGTGCACCTCTCCGCCATAATTATAACGGAGATCAAATATTATTCCTTTATATTGATCTATGTTCATCTCGCTAATAAGTTTTTCCAACTCATCTCCTGTCTGAAGACTGAAGCCTGAGATATCGATAAGAGCAATATCAGATCTCCCAGGAAGGGTTTTTCCTTCAACAGTAGGTACACTGATATAATCACGGATTAGACTGACTGAGAATTCCTCTTGAGTTTTAGGTCTATATATCCCTACAATAACCTTGGATCCTGGTTCCCCACGTAGGATTGCGACTGCCTGATCATGACTTATGGTAGAGACGTCTACATCATCAATAGTAATTATTATATCCCCTGCCTCCAGTCCTGCCCTATCAGCTGGAGAACTTTTAATCGGACGCATTATCACCAGTTGAGTGGGATCGGCCGTACTTAGATGTACGCCTATACCTCCGAAAGAACCTTTAATGGAGTTCATTAATGTCTTATTTTCCTCAGCATCCTGGAATGAAGAATACGGGTCGAGAGATTTGACCATCCCTTCTATAGCTCCATTAACTAAATCCTCTCTTGGAGTATCATGCAGGTAATAACTATTAATCAGATAAATAACACGCGTTAATCTACCGAGGTTATCATAGTTGACAAGGATAAAACTTCCCACAAGAAAAGTAAACCCTAGACAAAGTAGCAGGCCGACTGCTACGGCCTGTTTTATTGCTTTTTTCCAGTAAACCTTGTTGGACAATGGGTTTACTCCTTCCCAGTATTCCTTTATTATCTTACAAGACTTCCTTCTCTCCTAAGGTTTGAGAGGCTTGTCATGTAATACTATTATATGCATACAGTTTAATTGTAATACTGCATTGGACTCGTTGGCGTACCATTTTTCCTCACCTCAAAATGAAGATGGGGACCTGTACTCCAACCAGTTGAACCGACATAACCGATAGTCTGCCCCGCAACAAGAGCCCGTCCATACGGTACAGCTATAGAGGACATATGTCCGTATAATGTAGATAGTCCATTACCATGGTCAATAATTACTGCATTGCCATAAGCTCCGTACCATCCTGAGTAAATAACAACCCCTGCTCCAGCTGAAACAATTTTTGCCCTGTTGGGTGCAGCGATATCAACCCCAGAGTGAAGGGTATATTTTCTGGTAATCGGATGCGTCCTATATCCATAAGGACTTGTTATATACCAATAGCCTGGAGTAGGCCATACTCCAACATATCCGATAACCCCGTTACTATTTTTCTGGAGTTCTCTAATCTTGGCCTCCAACGCTTTAGAGTCCTTCTCTAGTTTTTCTATCTGCACAAGTAACTCATCCTGATATTTTTGATTATCAGCAAGGGCTACTTCTTTTTGTGCTTTACTATTATTCAAATAATTCTTGGCCGCTATCGCTTGTGTTTTAAGCTGTTCAGCTTCCTCTTTCTTAGCGATAAGCTGTTCCTTTTTTTTATCAAGTTGATCTTTTTGGATTCTAATATCTGTAAGTATCTTCTGATCATTATCGACTAAACAGCCTAAGTACTCAATACGCGAAATGAAATCCGATATATCGGTTGACTGGAAAAGAACTTCCAAGTAGCTCATCTGACCTTCTTCGTAAATAGAACGTACCCTCTTACGCAAAGTCTCCTGTCTATCATCCAGTTCTGCTTGCTTGTCTTTGACTTCCTTTTCGGCAATCTCTACATTTTGAATAGCCTTCTCATAAGCATTCTCTTTCTTTTCCAGATCGATTTCTGCTGCTGAAATCTGGCGGGTAAGCTGTTGAATCTGTTTTGTCATCTGGTCAGCCTTACTCGTTAAACTTTTAAGCTGGCCTTGTGCTCTACTCTGTTCATTCTGAAGCTGCTGTTGATGGCGAATGGCATCATTAAGGTCATCTCCAGCTGCCGGAATTACAAAAGCAAAAACCAAAAGAAGAGTAATAAGTATAATCTTTACCCGTGCATGATTTGCCATCTCTTTCCTCCTATAAAAAATTTGTTTATTACTCCACTCACCGTGGCATTAATACAATATATATAGCTTATATCGTCAATAATCTTTTTTAAATTCATATCATGTGCAATTATTCTTTAAAAATCTTTTAAATAACCACTTATTATCTATACTGCACAAAGCTGATAAATCCTGCTTTAAATATAATTATTTAAGAAATTTTCTTACTGCGAAGACACTTGCTAACACACCCATAATCATTCCTCCGATGAGCATTAAAGCAAAAACAGAAATCATGAACATCTGATCAGCAACAACAGGAAGAAAGGCTAATGTGGTAATAATATATTGGAGAAGCCAGTTATACCCGATTCCAACTATCCCTATGGATATTATTCCTCCAATAAATCCCAGTAATAGTCCTTCGATAAAAAACGGCCATTTGATTAAACCATTACTTGCACCGACCAGTCGCATAATCTGTATCTCATTCTCTCTAGAATTTACATTAGTCTTGATATTTAAGGTTATTAAAAGGAATGAAGCAAAAGCAAAGGCAGCAACTACAGCAATCCCAATCCATCGTAACCAGTCGGTAAATTGGATGAGTTTCTCTAAAATGCCTTGGCCATAACGAACCTTATCTACTCCATTTATCTCAGCTATTTGGTTGGCTATGCCCTCTACCAGGCGGGCATCTGTAGCCTTGACAGTTATTTTATCCGGAAATGGATTAATTCCCCCCAGGTCTTCTAAAAGAGAACTACTTCCCATAGATTCTTGGAATTCAATAATAGCATCTTCTTTAGCTGTAAGTTCTACAGTGTCAACGCCCGCCATCACCTGAATCTGATTTCTTAAGTCAATTACTTGTTCCCGATTCTGATTATCATTAATAAACACCGCAATTTCAATCTGAGATTCAAAAGAAGTGGCTAAGTTGGAAGTGTTAGCCAGAAAAAAGACCGAACCTCCTAAGAGAATAAGAGCGGTCATAACTGTCAGAATAGATGCAATCGTAAGCCAGATATTCCGTTTCAATGATACTAAAGCCTGTACGATAACGAAACTAACTTGATTAAGCAACTCAGTATGCCTCCCCTAACTTATGGTCTGTGATTCGACCTTCTTCTACTTTCACAACTCTTTTTGCCATCTTCTCTACAATGTGCATAGCATGAGTAGCCATAACAACAGTTGTTCCTTCTCGATTAATTTTATCTAAAAGCTCCATTATCCCCCAAGCATTATCAATATCTAAATTACCGGTAGGCTCATCTGCCAGAAGTATTTGAGGTTTATTAACTAAAGCCCTTGCTACACATACCCTCTGTTGTTCTCCGCCAGAAAGTTCTGACGGAAAAGAATCCTTTTTACGACTCAAACCTACTAGTTCGAGTATGTTAAGGGTGTTAACTTTTATTTCTTGCTTAGATTTACCGATAACCTGTTGAGCAAATGCAACATTCTCAAAAACTGTTTTGGTAGGCAAAAGTTTGAAGTCCTGAAAAATGACGCCTGTTCTTCGCCTTAGAAGTGGTACCTGTTTAGGGTTAAGTCTGCTCAAATTGATTGTATCAATAAAAACCTGTCCCCGAGTAGCTTCTTCTTCACGGTACATAAGTTTAATCAAAGTCGATTTCCCAGCACCACTAGGGCCGACAAGAAAAACAAATTCGGATTTAGAAATCTCAAGGTTAATATTGGACAGAGCCCTGGCACCATTGGAGTAGATTTTCGACACATTTTTAATACTAATCATTCTGTCCTCCGGCAATATTTAACTGTTCCGCATACTGAAACTAACGGAATTATTACTTCTTACTTCGACATATTACTTGGATTTCCTGTCAAAAAACAATTAGAAAAATTAAACATTTCCAATAAAATGGTTTCTTCGCCTCCTCTATTTGCTTATCAAATAAATGAAGAAGAGAGCAAATTGCTCTCTTCCCTACAAGCCATTATTATCCCAACAAGTTGGCAAGGTTCATCATATGGTAATAATTAACGTTTTTGTTTGAGAACTTCCCTAACTGCCTCAATCACTTTCCGAGCTGTTAATCCATATTTTTCAAGCAGTTCCTCTGGGTTCCCTGATTCTCCAAAGGTATCCTTAATCCCCACTCTACGCAACGGAACGGGGCTGTTCTCACTTAATACTTCAGCTACAGCACTTCCAAGTCCTCCAATAATACTATGTTCCTCAGCAGTAACTACAGCACCTGTTGATTTTGCTAATCTAATGATTGTTTCTTCATCAAGAGGTTTAAGAGAAGCACAATTCACCACTGTAGACTCTATCCCCTGAGCTTTAAGTTCTTCTGCCGCAATTAAGGCTTCACCTACCATTAATCCATTAGCAATTATGGTGACGTCCTTACCTTCTCTAATAATATTTGCTTTGCCGATATGGAAGGTGTACTCAGCCTCATCAAATAAAACCGGGACAGCCAATCTTCCCATTCTGATATAGACTGGGCCTTGATGTTTGGCAGCTGCTTGAATAACCTGATGTGTTTCGACAGCATCAGCAGGTACCAGAACAGTCATATTAGGGAGGGAACGCATTAATGCTAAATCTTCTATAGCTTGATGAGAAGCCCCATCTTCCCCAACACTTATCCCTGCATGAGTAGCTGCAATTTTAACGTTTAATTTAGGATAGGCTACAGAATTTCTGATTTGTTCAAAAGCTCTTCCTGTTGCAAATACTGCAAAGGTGCTAGCAAAAGGAATCTTCCCTGCAGCCGCCAATCCCGCTGAAAAACCTATTAAATTCTGTTCTGCAATACCCATATTAAAAAAACGTTCCGGGTAGACTTTAAGAAAATCAGCAGTTTTGGTTGATTTAGAAAGATCAGCATCTAAGACAACTATATCTGTATTTTCGTTACCTAACTTGACCAAAGCTTGACCATAAGCATCCCTGGTTGCAATTTTTTTAACCTTTTCTTCTATTTTTGTCATCCTCATTTTCCACCTTTCAGTTCAGCCAAAGCAAGCTCTGCTTGTTCGGGACTGGGAGCACTGCCATGCCAGCCGGCCTGATTCTCCATGAAAGATACACCTTTACCCTTAATGGTCTTGGCGATGATGATTGTCGGTTTCCCTTTCAGGTTCTTGGAGATTTCTAAGGCTTCCTTTATCTCTTCTATGTCATGTCCATCTACTTCTAAAACATTCCAACCAAATGCTTTCCATTTATCGTTTAAAGGAGAGGAGTCCATCACTTCTTTATTTGTACCATCAATCTGCAAACCGTTGTAATCGAGAATTGCCTGCAGGTTATCCAGCTTATAATGAGACGCAGCCATGGCAGCTTCCCAGACTAACCCTTCAGCCATCTCCCCGTCCCCCAGCAAACAATATACTCTAAAAGATTTCTTATCTATTTTCCCTGCCAAGGCCATCCCGGCTGCGGCTGATATTCCTTGCCCTAAAGATCCTGTAGACATGTCTACTCCAGGAACCTTTTTCATATCTGGGTGACCCTGTAGAAAATGTCCTGTCTTCCTTAATTGAAGGAGTTCCTCTCTAGGAAAAAAACCTTTATTGGCTAATGCGGCATAATAAACTGGAGCCGCATGACCTTTGCTAAGTACAAAACGGTCTCGTTCAGGCCAGTCCTTATTAGCAGGATCAATTCTCATTTCATTAAAAAATAGCACAGCCATAATATCGGCTGCCGAAAGGCTGCCACCCGGGTGACCAGATTTAGCCATAGTTAACATTTCTATGATATCCTCACGGATTTTACGGGCCATTTCTTTGATTTCGGCCATCTAACAAGACCTCCCTTAAAAAGTTGTAAGCAAAATTCCTACTCGTTCTGGCCGGTATTATTCTGTAGCCAGGTATTAACGAATATGTCTATTTCTCCGTCCATGACAGCATTCACATTTCCTGTTTCGGCATTGGTCCTGTGGTCTTTGACCATACTATAGGGATGCATTACATAAGATCTGATTTGACTTCCCCAGGCTATATCGTTAAGTTCACCCCTGATCTCTGACAACTCATTTTCTTGTTCTTTTCTTTTCAGTTCAAGGAGTTTAGCCTGTAAAATACGCATAGCATACGCTTTATTTTGAGTTTGAGATCTTTCGCTTTGACACTGTACTACCGTTCCTGTGGGAATATGTGTAATCCTGACAGCTGAATCTGTCTTATTAACATGCTGTCCTCCTGCCCCTCCAGAGCGGTAAGTATCAACTCTTAGCTCTTCATTATCAATTGTTATTTCTGTATCCACGTCGTTCACTTCAGGCATAACGTCAACAGAGGCAAAAGAAGTATGCCTCCGTCCCGAAGCATCGAATGGTGAAATGCGCACTAAACGGTGAACACCCTTCTCACACTTAGCATATCCATAGGCATTTTCACCTCCTAGAGAGAAGGTAACACTTTTTATTCCAGCCTCATCTCCCGGAAGCAAATCAAGGGTTTCCACTTTGAATCCCCGACGTTCTCCCCATCTCACATACATCCTGTAGAGCATCTGTACCCAGTCCTGGGCTTCTGTCCCGCCTGCTCCTGAGTGGAGGGTTATAATAGCATTATTGCGGTCATAGGGACCACTTAAGAGGATCTCCAACTCCAGACTGCTAAGCTGATCTTGGAGCTTCTTGATAGTTCTCTCTATCTCCGCCTCTAATGTTGTATCGTTCTCTTCAACCGCCATTTCCCAAAGGAGCGTGGTATCTTCACTTTCCTGTTTCAGCACTTCATAAATATCTATCTTGTCCTTTTGGCGGGTTAATTCTTGCATAATTATTTGAGCTGAATTAGGATTGTCCCAAAAATCAGGTCTGCCTATTTCTTCTTCCAAATTCTTGATCTTTACTTCACGTCCAGCAACGTCAAAGGGAGACCCTCAAATCTGCTAAGCGCATTTTTAGATTCTCAATTTCTCTTTTCCAGTCAGTCAGCATCTTACCACTCCCAAACCACTTAACCCTCTAATAAATTAGAAAGTTAAATGTATTAATCTTTTCTATTACACTGATTTTACCCTATCTTTATTGATTTTAGCCTATTAATAATTCTAATAAACTTAGTCTTTAGCCCCGCAGCACTTTTTATACTTTTTACCACTACCACAAGGACAAGGCTCATTACGACCAGTCTGCTCTCCGATGCGACGGGGTTGTTGAACTTTTTCTTGATCCTCATATCTGTTTTCCGATACTTTTTGTGGTTGCTCTGGTACTTGGGTAGTTATCTGAGGTGTAACTCTCATTATATATGTGACGACGTCCTCCTGAATCGCCTCAATCATACCTTGGAACATATCAAAGGCTTCCTTACGATATTCATTAAGTGGGTCTCGTTGACCATATGCTCTCAGACCAATACCTTCTCTAAGCTGATCCATGGCATCAAGATGATCCTTCCATCTCGTATCTACAACCTGCAAGGTAACAGCTCTTTCAATTTCCCGCATTAATTCCGGACCGAATTGTACTTCTCTATTGGTATATAGTATTTTAGACTCTTCAAAAAGCAGTTCTTCTACTTCTTCCATAGCCATATCGGCAACCTGCTTTGCCGTAATGTTATGGTTAGGTAAGATTACATTCTCAACATACTCTAAGAAACTTTCCAGTTCCCACTCTTCGGGATGAGGGCTTGCACCGCTGTAACGAGCAATAGTATCGGCTATTACTTTCTCAATCATATCAATTACCTGCTCTTTGATATTCTCACCAATAAGCACAGCACGACGTTGAGTATAAATAATCTCACGTTGTTGATTCATTACATCATCGTAGTTCAAGACGTGTTTACGGATATCAAAGTTACGGTTCTCTACTCTCTTCTGAGCATTTTCAATACTACGACTTACTATTTTGGATTCTACTGGGATACTGTCATCCATACCTAATTTATCCATAAGTCCAGCTATGTTATCCCCGCCGAAGAGACGCATGAGATCATCCTCAAGGGAAATATAAAACTGAGAAGATCCTGGATCGCCTTGTCTTCCGGAACGGCCTCGCAGCTGATTATCTATTCTGCGTGACTCATGTCTTTCTGTCCCAATAATATGAAGTCCACCTAATTCCTTGACCCCTTGTCCAAGTACGATATCAGTTCCTCTACCGGCCATATTGGTAGCGATTGTTACCATCCCCGGTTCTCCCGCTTTAGATACAATCTGAGCTTCAAGTTCATGATATTTGGCGTTTAGAACTTGATGAGGAACTCCTTTTTTCTTTAACATTTCACTTATCTTCTCTGAATTTTCGATAGAAATAGTTCCCACTAACACAGGCTGTCCTTTGATATTCTTGGTCGTAATATCTTCTACCACAGCTTCAAATTTACCCTTCTCTGTCCGATAAATTATGTCAGCCATATCTTGTCTAATCATTGGTAGGTTGGTAGGAATCTCAACAACATCAAGGCGATAAATATTCATAAATTCTTGTTCTTCCGTCTTCGCTGTTCCTGTCATACCAGCTAGTTTCTTATACATACGGAAATAATTCTGAAACGTAATCGTTGCTAAGGTCTGAGACTCTCTTTCAATTTTAACATTTTCCTTCGCTTCAATAGCTTGATGTAGACCTTCACTATAACGACGTCCAAACATAAGACGACCGGTAAACTCGTCAACAATAATTACCTGGCCATCTTTAACAACATAATCCCGGTCAAGTTTGAATAAAGTATGCGCTTTTAAAGCCTGGTTGACATGATGAGCTACTTCATTATGCAAATCATCGTAAAGGTTACCCACTCCGAGCAGGTTTTCAACCCGGCCAACCCCTTGTTCCGTTAGGGTGACAACTTTATCCTTCTCATTAACATTATAATCTTCCTCAAGCTTCAGGCGTGGAATTATCTTGGACACCCTAAAATAGAGTTCAGTTGGTTTATCAGCTTCTCCGGAGATGATTAATGGCGTTCTTGCTTCATCAATCAGGATAGAGTCCACTTCATCAACTATGGCAAAGTTAGGTTCTTTCTGAACTACAGATCCAGGACGAACTGCCATATTGTCTCTTAAATAATCAAAACCAAATTCGTTGTTCGTCCCATAAGTAATGTCGGCATTATAACTTTCTCTGCGCTGCTCGTGGCTAAGGCCGTGGACAATAAGCCCTACAGACATACCTAAGAAATTATAAATCTGCCCCATCCATTGAGCATCACGCGTAGCTAAGTAATCATTGACTGTTACCACATGAACACCCTTACCTGTAAGGGCATTTAAGTATGTGGGGAGAGTGGCCACTAAAGTCTTCCCTTCTCCTGTTTTCATTTCGGCTATTCGCCCGTCATGAAGAACCATGCCGCCAATTAATTGAACATCATAATGTCTTTGTCCAAGCACTCTTTTACCGGCTTCTCTTACTACCGCAAAAGCTTCAAATAAGAGATCGTCCAAGGTTTCCCCTGCTTCCAATCTGTCACGGAATTCTGTTGTCTTTGCGCTAAGTTGGGAGTCAGAAAGGGCTTGTATTTCTGGTTCAAACTGATTAATCCTATCTACTTTTCTCTGATATTTTTTTATATCCTTAGCATTATCATCAAATAAACTTTGAAGAAAACCCATTATGGTCCACCTTCCATATTTTCATCGTAAATGAACAAACCTGTTAACCCTTTGTCAAACAAGTCTTATCTTTATATTCTAACACCAGGAGCCTTTAGGTTCAATCAAAACAACTCATCTCTACCATAGTTCTCCCAGGTAGTACAAAAGAGCAGCCCGCCAAGCGGGCTGCAGCTATATCGAAACTCCAGATATTAAAACTCGGGTTCCATAAGACCATAGTCTCCGTACTTGCGTTTATAGACTACATTCATAACTTCAGTTTCGGCATTCATGAATACAAAGAAGCTGTGACCTATAAGATTCATCTGCATAACAGCCTCATCGATTGACATCGGTTTGGCAGGGAATTTCTTAATCTTAGCAATAGCATCCTTCTCAATAATTTCTTCATCAGACTCTAATAAATAGCTTGGCTCATCCTTAATAATCTTCGTTCTTTTCTTACCGATACGTTTACGGTATTTTTCCATCTGACGTTCAAGCTTGTCAACTACCAGGTCAATGGAGGAATACATGTCATCAGTCTCTTCCTCTCCTCTGAGAATAAATCCATTAAGGGGGGCAGTTACTTCGACTCTCTGACGTTCTTTTTCAACGGATAAAGTCACCTGAACATCGATGAAATCATCAGAATACTTTTCAAGTTTACCGACTCTTTTGACTACATAGTCTTTGAGTGCATCTGTTACTTTAATCTGTTTGCCTCTTACGTTAATATTCATAGTCCCAACCCCTTTCGCCTGATATATATAAGGTATTCACCTCTAATCATAAAATTCCTGCTATTTTTATTTAAGGATTCAGTATATTATTACCATAAAGTTGAACTTTATCAATAGAAATCCAAGGTTTTTATTGGCTTGCAAATTATAAGAAAACATCCTTAATCAAGGATGTTTATATCTTCTTTATTATTAGAGAATTTTACTTAGAAATGCTTGGGTTCTAGGATTCCTCGGGTTACTGAACACTTCTACCGGTGGGCCTTCTTCCACTATAACCCCTTCGTCGATAAAAATTAACCTGTCTCCTACTTCTCTGGCAAAACCCATTTCATGCGTAACGACAACCATAGTCATTCCTTCTCTAGCAAGGTCACGCATAACTGCCAATACTTCGCCCACCATCTCTGGATCAAGAGCTGATGTGGCTTCATCAAATAACATAACCTTGGGTCTCATTGCTAATGCCCTGGCGATAGCAACCCTCTGTTGCTGCCCTCCTGATAGGCGTCTCGGGTATTCATTAACTTTATCGCCAAGACCGACCTTATTTAAAAGCTCAAGTCCTATATTTTCTGCTTCTTGCTTGCTCAGATTACGAACAATTTGGGGTGCTAAAATAACGTTTTGTAGAGCTGTCATATGCGGGAAAAGGTTAAACCTCTGAAAAACCATTCCTACTTCTCTGCGGATAGCATTGACATTAGCTTCTGAATTAAGAGGAATTCCGTCAATTATTATTTCCCCACTGGTTGTATCCTCTAGTTTGTTAAGACAGCGCAGCAAAGTGCTTTTTCCAGAACCACTGGCTCCGATTATCACAACCACTTCGCGTTCCTTAACCTGCATATCTATACCCTTAAGGACTTCTAGTTTTCCAAAATATTTATGAAGATTACTAACCGTTATCACTCTTGCTCAACCTCTTTTCTGTATAGTTTACGAGCATGGACAACGCCATAGTCATTGCTAAATACATCACTGCCACCATCATAAAAATAGGCAAAGCCTGAAAAGTTCGTCCGGCTATGATCTTACCTGTATACATCAAATCTTCGATAGCAATAATCGCCAGCAGGGAAGAATCTTTAAGCATGGCAATAAATTCATTCCCCAAAGGAGGCACAACAACCTTGAATGCTTGAGGAAGAATGATATATCTCATGGATTGAAAATGACTCATTCCAAGCGATCTGGCAGCTTCTGCCTGCCCATAATCGATTGACTGAATACCCGAACGAAAGATCTCAGCAGTATAAGCACCACAGTTTAAACTCAAAGCAATAGCCCCTGCAATATATTGGTAGTTATCAGGCAGAGTAAAGGGAATCAGCTGCGGAATACCAAAATAAATTAGAAATATCTGAACTAAGAGCGGTGTTCCTCTGAAAAAGTCGATATAAGCTGCGGAAAGAAACTTAATAATCTTATTTTTAGACATACGCCCTAAGGCAAATATTAGCCCCAGTATCATGCCAAAGAATACTGATACAACAGTGAACTGAAGCGTTATTTTTGCTCCTTGAAGTAAAACGGGAAAGGAATCAAGAGCAAGCCCCCAGTTGATAACCCCGATAGTCACGAGTGGTATCCTCCCCTACTAAAATAAAGTGAAGCTTGCCAACTTGTTGGCTTCTTCGAAAAAGGAAATCTATCTTCAAAAGAAATTTATTTAACTATTCTTCGACATTATACCTTTATTAACTTTTCAGTTCAAGATGTATTAGAATGAAATTATTGTAAGCTTCCTTTTTCTCTTAGTTACTCAGCTTACGTAAGAAAAAACCTCGTTCCATAGTCTAAGTGGAGCGAGGTTTTTCATTGTGAAATTCAGATTAGAATTTAGGAACTTCTCCTTTGAACCATTTGCTATAAATTTCTGCGTATTTGCCATTTTCTTTAAACTTTTTAAGCGTTGCATTTATCTTTTCAGCTAATTCTGTGTTCTCTAATTGCATTGCAATACCATAGAATTCATCTTCGGTATCGGCAGTAACACATTCGATATCACTGGCTTGGTTAGCTTCAATAAAGCTCAGTACAGGCTGATTGTCTGCAACTACTACATCAACCCCGCCAATAAGCAAGGCATTCAGAGCATCAGGAGTTGTATCAAACTTCTGAGTAGTTAAACCCGCATCTTCAACTGCAAACTGGCCGGTAGTATTAAGCTGAACACCGATTTTCTTGCCTTCAAGATCTGCAATTTTCTCATATTTTTCGCCTTTCTTAAAGGCAATGTATTGTACAGCACTAAAATAAGGATCACTGAACTTGACGACTTCCCCACGCTCTTCAGTAATGGTCATCGCTGAAATCACAGCGTCATATTTTCCTGCCTGAAGGGACGGAATCAAACCATCAAAGGCAGCGGTTTCAAACTCAGCCTTATAACCCATATCTTCAGCGATAGCAGTCATAAGATCGATGTCAAACCCGGTTGCCTCCTGTTTCTCATCAAAATACTCAAATGGTGCATAAGCAATATCTGAACCTACTTTAAGTATTTTTTCCTCTCCTCCTGGTGCGGGAGCATTATTACTGCATCCAGTAACAGCAACCAAAGATACAATTAACATAATAACCATAGTTATATAGAGACCTTTTTTCACTTTTTCCCCTTCCTTTCTTCCCTTGTTTTTAAGAATAAAACAAGCTCTTTCTTTGAAAATTATACCTCTCAGTGAATTATTCTACAATACCAATTATTTAATTTTAGTCTCTTTTTCTCACTTTCTTGTTTTTCGAATTACGAAAAGTTATGCACAGGAGCCTGTGGATACTGTTGATAACTTTGATTTACTTGATATGTTTTGCGATTGTTGATGTGGATAATTTTGTGGGTAGAAAAGCTATCCTTTTTTTTCCGTTTTCTTTTTGGTTCCGTAGTCCTACGACTTTTCTCACAGTTCACATAACAATCATTTTGTATAGTCATTTTTCTAGAATTTCTTCTATTCCAGCCGCGAGACAGATCCCATAGATATCACTTGCACCATGCTCTCTCAAAGCCTTAGCACACTCATCAAGCGTTGTTCCTGTAGTAACTACATCATCTACTAACCATATAATCCGTCCCTTTATGTCAACATCCTTTTTGAGGGAAAATGCTCCTTGCACATTATTCAGCCTCTCATGACGACCTAGGGATGTCTGCGCAGTTGTTGCTCTATTTCTGTAAAGAGCATCTTGATATTCAATTCCTAACTGCCCGCTTAAAATTGAAGCTAAAACATCAGCCTGATTAAATCCTCTTTGAGCTATTCTAGAATGATGCATAGGTACAGGAATTATGACATCTGGAGGAGGAAAATTCTTTATAACCCAATCATCCACGTAGCCTCTCAAGTAAGCAAGGAGATAAGGTTGGCCTCTGAATTTAACATTTTGGATTAAGTCTTTCCATGCTCCAGAGTAATGCCCTAACGCTGTCGCTCTTGTTAAACACTTCGGCCCTTTACCTTCCTGACAATCGCTGCACCGTATCTTATTATCTCCAATCAGCTTACCACAGGTATTACAACGATTTAATTCAGGTCTAAAATATAGATCCCTACATGATTGGCAGATTATTTCTTTGGCTAAATTACTACAAAGAAGACACTCTTCCTCCTGCTCATACCAAATAAGAGCAGCACCTTCTTTGATTCTATGTAAGATTTGGCTAAGCATTCTGAACCTCCTCTTGTTTAGCAAAAGTATTCTGTTCTTGTATCCATTTCCTGGCATCCTTCATTGACTTTGTTTCACTAGATGCCAGGAAAATCACTGTACCTGTTGGTGAATCAATTGTCCGTCCAGTTCTCCCCGCCATTTGGACTAATGATCTTACATCATATATCTGGTGGTCAGCGTACAAAACTACAACTTGAACTCCTGGAACTGTAATACCTCTTTCTAAAATGGATGTCGTTAGGAAGATATCATATTTTTGCTCTTGGAAAGAGTTTACTTTTTCTCTTCGTTTCGGATCATAGCTCCAACTACCGTCTACTGTTTTCAAGGGAAACATTTTTTGCAAAATCTTAATCCATTCAGTTACCATTGCCACAAGGGGTACAAATACAAGCAATGGACCTTTCAGCATAACTTCTCTCAAGATGGTATCTAAACTTTCAGTTACGTTCCCTGAGAGAGTGGGTTCTGTTTTCAGAGGATTGTCAACTTTTAATGGTATTTTTACCCATTGAGGTAATGGTAAATGGTGGCCGTGATGTCGAATTGGCAGTCTAATTATTGGGCATTGCCCGCTAGAAGCTTTCTTAATTAATTCATCCGAAGGGGTAGCCGTTAAGTAAACTATTTGTCCACTTTCACTCAAAGCCGTCTTTAGGCCATGGTTCAAAACAGCACTTCCGCTATAAGGGTAAGCATCAACTTCATCAAAAATAATTAAATCAAAATAGCGGTAAAATTTTAGAGTCTGATGGGTAGTTGAGACTGTCAATGCACTCTCTTTAAACTCTTGAACAACTGCACCACTCATAAGCTTAATTGAAACTTTCGGAAAATTTTTAAGTAATCGGGGATGAACATCATGGGCTACATCCTGCCGCGGGGCAGTAAATAACACTTTCTTCTTTTGGGCTAAATACCTCGCTATCAGAGGGAAACTAACTTCTGTCTTCCCCGCCCCGCAGGCTGCCCATAGTAATACTTCTCTTGCTTTTTGCTCCTCGGTATATTCGATAAGTTTTTTAGCAGCATTAGCCTGAGCAGTCGTGAATTGTATTGACCATTTTTCGTCTAACTGATCTTCATCATGATCTAATAATAAAGGTTGTTCTAAATGAAGGTTTGCAGGGTTAAATTTAAATATGGTTTGGAGAGATGTCTGGGCACCCAGTATATCACATTCCTTGCAAGTAGCTGCTTGACCATACAATGAAGGCCATTCTTGTATCCGATTATTGCTATTACACCGTTCGCATATCCAGCCTGCTTGATTCCTACTTATAGCAGGCAGCCAATCTCCAAATCCCCTAGATACTGCTTCATTCAGTATTACGAGAAGCTCTTTTTCACTAATTCCAATTGTTCTCGCAATGACTGGAAGTTCACCTTCAGTTATTAACCGCCCCTGAATTGCCGTAATAATTCTAGAAAAAATTTCCTCATTAAGATGTATTTTCGACTGAAAGCCCTCTTGCCAATTAAACTGCGTTTCAACTATTGCTTCGTCTTTTTTCAATCCTTTAACAAGTTGATTTATAATGCTTGTCTCTATGTTTTGTAATTTCTTCTTAAAAGTTATCTTATCTGAAGATATAAGGTCTTTCAGGTAGTACTGCAGATAGCTTAAGGGTAGACCTGGTCTTAGTACTTTTTTAGAGAGCTTGTCCATTTCCGGAACAGGTGAAAACCTCATCACCTCTTCCTTGTCAATCAGAACATAGAACAGCATTGTTATCCTCCTGTCCCTGAGAAGAGAAATTAACCGTTAACCCGGGGAACCTTTTTTCCAACCTTTGTTTAGCTTTTTCTATCTCTTCGTTATCAGGTGGGTTCTGCTCAATCTGGATTCCAACATTCATTAGCATATGTTCGTCTCTGGGTTTTCTGGATTTCCTTACTATGTAAATTTCTTTCTCCATATTTTCAGTAATGAATTCTCTTGCTTCAATATTTACCACTAGAGCATCAAGTGCTTCCCTGTTCCTTTCGAGAAGCTTCCATGATACTATTCTATTTGACAGACTTATGGGAATTTGGTATTCATACCTTCCAGCAATGATCCATCCACCTATAATCCCGCATATCAGAATGAACAGAGAAAAAACACTCATAACTCCTAACCTGCCTTTCTTCCCCTATAATATGCAGCAGGCTCCAACACTGTTCAGGTGTAACGAATTACTTGCAAGTCCCCTGATATTTCTCTATTATAAAGTTTAGATTAGGCATTAGACCGTGGACATTTACTTCTTCGTGCAGTCCATGGTAGTGAAGTTAGACCCCATGGGAGGAGGATATTAGATGAGCTACAGGGTTCTTCACCTGATAGGTGGAGGTGAAATAGGAGGCGCAGAGCAGCATGTTCTAACCTTATTCAATAACTTCAAACAAGACAGAGTGATGCCCTACCTGGTTTGTCTAGTTGCCAATTCTCCTTTAGCAGTTTTAGCACAATCTCTAGGGGTCCATACAACTGTCATTTCTATGCGCTTTCCTGTGGACATTACCCCTGTACTACCTATCGCTCAATTCTGCCGAACTAATAGAATAGATATTATCCATGCCCACGGAACAAGAGCTAATCTTATTGGACGTTTAGTCGCCAAACTAATCTCGCTCCCTTGTATTACAACTATGCATAGTCTACCTGAACATGATTATACTTCAGGCTGGAAAGCAAAAATTGCTTTGATGCTAGATAATATGACTGTTCCTTTCTCAGCGGGAATCATAACTGTTTCCAACAGTTTGCAAGCAAGTCTCTATCAAAGGTACGGAAAGAGAATAAAGAACCTCCCTGTCAAAACAGTTTATAATGGGTATCCAAAATTAGATTTTGATAAATACAACGAAATGAGGAACTCTTTCCGAAATAAATGGGATATATCCGATAATGAGATAGTCGTAGGTACTATAGGAAGGCTCCATCCTGTCAAAGGGCATAGTTATCTTATCTCGGGTCTTCAGCTTCTATCCCAAGAAATACCCGATCTTCATTTGTTGTTGATTGGGGATGGTCCAATACGCAATTCGCTACATAGGGAGTTAGAAAAATCAAATCTACCTTATACAATGACGGGTCATGTTTTTCCTGCCTGGGGAGCCCTTCCTGCCATCGATATTTTTGTTCTTCCATCTTTAAGTGAAGGTATGGGTCTCGTCCTTTTAGAAGCTGCCCAAGCAGAAGTTCCTATAGTTGCTTCTCGAGTAGGCGGGATTCCTGAAATCTGGGAAAACCAAATTAGTGCTCTCTTAATTACTCCTGCCGAACCTGAAGAAATAGCAGCGGCTTGCAAGAGAATCCTTCAAGACGAAAGTCTACGCAAACATTTAATTTCTAATGCTGCTCAACGAGCAAATACTCTAAACGAAAAAACTATGACTGAGGAAACTAGTTCGTTCTACGATACTATCCTAAACAAAGGCCGCTAAGAATCTCCTGTGTTCTCAAGTCAAGACAAAGTAACAAGCATAATAATTATTATTGCTTTGTTTTTTTCTGTTCAAATACTTTTTTTACAAAGCTAGGTAGCTTTTTCTGTCTGGAGATCCTGCTGGGTTCTCTTCCTAACCTATATAGCCACTCTAAACCGACAGCTCTAATCCATCTGGGGGCTCTGGAAATATGACCTGATAGGACATCAATCGTTCCACCTATCCCCATATTAACCTTTGCTAACCCATTGTTTTCATTGTTCCAATATTCCTGTAGAGGGGCACCTAAACCAACCAACAATATATCTGGATCAAAATTTTTTATTCTTCTTATTACTTCTGGCTCTTCTTCCTGAGTGAAGTATCCGTGATAACAACTAAAAGTATTACCAGGGTATTTTTGATATAACTTAGAGATTGCGATTTCTGCAATACCTGGTTTAGCTCCTAATAAGAAAATGCGCCACCCCATTCTATTTCCTGCTTCTAGAATTTTTTCGGTTAAGTCTATACCTGTTACTCTTTCTCGGATATCTATCCCCAGTTGACGAGCAGCCCAAACTACCCCAATACCATCAGGGACTACTAGGTCTGCAGTATTGATGATAGTCTGTAAAGTGAGGTCTTCGGTAGCTTGATAGATTATCTCAGGATTTGCGGTTACTACACGAATTGAGTCTCCGTCCTTGACGGTCTTTTTTATGATATGAATGCTCTCTTCGAGATTCACCGGATTGATATTGGTACCTAGAATCTTATATCTTTCCATTAAAATTCTCCTAGGTTGTATGTATACTTCCTCTTCTGACATCAATTAAGCTGAAAATGAAAATGTGGCTACATCTCTCCGCTATGACGCCAATATATATTATTCCCATAGCATTAAGGTTTTACTGCCACATATAAGTTATTTATAAATTTTCAATACATTATCTAATTATTTTGTTTCATGAGATTGCTTTTAATCGAAACTCTTTTTAAGTACCTCTCCCGTTCCAATAGCAACACAGGATATCGGGTTATCTGCCAATGTTACCGCTACACCAGTTTCTCGGGAAATACGAATATCTAAGGAATTTACCATCGCTCCTCCACCAGTCATGACAACACCTTTGCTCATTATGTCAGCCGCTAGTTCTGGTGGTGTCCGCTCCAAGACATCTTTGATTCCTGCGATTATAGCATCAATAGACTCTTCCATGGCTCTGAAGGTATGTCTCGAATTAAGGATTATTGTTTTAGGTAGACCTGTAACTAGATCTCTTCCTTTGACGTCCAACTCATCATTATCTTTTCTTCCTTCTGGGATAGCGCAGCCTATATTCATCTTAATGTCTTCAGCTGTACGTTCTCCTATCATGAGATTGTGTTCTCTTCTCACATAACGCATTATAGACTCATCCAGCTTATCCCCACCGACACGTATACTTCTCTTGCACACTATGCCGCCAAGGCAAAGAACAGCAATATCAGTTGTTCCTCCACCAATATCAATTACCATATTGCCTTCAGGACCATTGATATCCAATCCTGCACCAAGGGCAGCTGCATAAGGTTCCTCAACAACTTTTACATGGCCTGCACCAGCTTTATATGCCGCTTGTTTAACCGCTCGTTCTTCTACTTCAGTAACTCCCGAGGGTATACATACTACAACTCTGTTTTTAAAAAATGGCCATGATCTAATACCCGCTTTTTTCAACAAGTATTTTAACATCATCTCGGTAGTCTGATAATCTGCAATAACACCATCTCTCATTGGTCGAATTGCCGTGATATTTCCTGGTGTCCTGCCGAGCATCTTTCTAGCCTCTTCACCAACCGCTATCCTTTTACCCGTGTTCCTGTCAATTGCAACAACGGATGGCTCATGAAGAACTACACCTTTTCCTTTAACATATACCAAGACACTAGCCGTACCTAAATCAATTCCTAAATCCGTTCCAAACATTAGGTATACTCCTTTCGTTGTTCTTCCCCTGGCTTGTCCGCAACAATTTAAAAATACAATCTCCCAAAAAAAATGGGAGATATTTTTTTCTAACATATTCGCTGTCATTCGGTGTTTTCCTTTTTAATTTGCATACTTTTACTTTTTTTTTACATTTTTTTCTTTTTACGGATGGTCTTCTAATCTTTTATATTTTTTCTTTGTAGCTTCGCCACCTCTAATGTGCCTTTCAGCCTTATTACTATCAAGTATATGTTTAACCTGTGAAGAAAGTTGTTTATTGATTTGGGGTAGTCTTTCCGTAACATCCTTATGGACCGTAGACTTGGATACTCCAAATACATCTGCCGTCTGTCTGACGGTTGAGCTAGATTCTATGATATAATTGCCGATATCCGTCGCCCTTTTCTTAATATGGTTTTGCACGCTCCCTCTCCCCTTTATACCAGCTAATGTTAGTTCATTTATATGCTGGTACATACAAAAAAGACATCCTAGAAAGGATGTCTTTTTTGGTAATTACTACCCGTATTTCAATAATTTGTAATTGCATCTGGTTTTAACAATAATCATGTTATTTTATTTATTTTGATACCCTGATAATAATGGGCAAGAATCTCTTTATAGCCTTTACCTGCTTTAGCGAGATCATTTGCTCCATATTGAGACATGCCGACACCATGTCCGTTTCCATAGACCATTAGTTCAATTTTATCTCCAGAAATTTTCCATTCGAAGTCTGTAGCTGGCAATTGTAATTTTGTCCGGAAATCTGTTCCCGTATATATTCTATTTTTTATAGCTAATGTCTTGACCCGACCTGCTTTTGTTCTTTCTAACACAACTAAATCGTTTGACGAGAACTGCTTTGGAATCTGCTGAAACTCCAATAGTTTGAAGAAGGTATTAACGTCAAAGGATACATATTTAACAAACCGTAAAGTGTTGACTTCTCCTGAAGGTACATTAATTAGATATCCGACATCCGAACTCCAGACCTCGCTTGATCTCTCAGTGTCTTTTCTTCCACTGCTACTATGATAAACAGCATCAATTAACTGTCCATTATAAGTCAGGGCCATTCCTTGCGTTGAGTCTACGGCTCTAGATATCTTACTATGATATTTCCAGTAATTAATTATACCCCATTTTTTTATCATTTCTTGAGTAGATATCCAGACTTGAGTTTTCTCTGTCGTATCAACATCAAATATTTTACTCGAGCTTGTTTCATTTTTCCTTTTAAGCACATACGTTCTTGCTGCAATAGCTTGTGCCTTAAGAGCTTCAGGTTCAAAAACTGCAGGCATTTCGGCAGCAACGACTCCCACAATGTATTCTTCCAGAGGTAAGGTTTCTATATCATTATTCCCCATGTGTAAACGAATTTGTAAGTCTTCTTTTTTATTGTTTGAACCCAAGATAGTATTTATAACAAAAGGGATTACTATAATTAATAATATAACGGCTAAAATTCCAGCCGTTATTCTAATTATTCTCTGATTCACTTTTTCTTGCCTCCCCTATGCAGTACAAAATTTTAGAAACAGTACAAGCTATTTCAGTTAATTTGTATGCATGGGAAATCTAGATATGATAAAAATATATAAAATTATTCCACTTTAATTATTTCTGCACCCAATCCCTTAAGTTTTAGTTCGATATCTTCGTATCCTCGCTCTATATGATGGATTTCTCTAATTTCCGATGTTCCCTTTGCTGTCAAAGATGCCAATACTAAGGCTGCACCAGCTCTTAAATCACTTGCAGCCACTGGAGCTGCATACATACTATCAATTCCTTGAACAATAGCACTGCGTCCTTCAATCTTGATATCTGCGCCCATTCTTTTTAGTTCTTCAACGTGCATGAATCTGTTCTCAAAAACAGTCTCGGTTATTACCGATGTTCCTTTTGCTCTAGTAAGCATCGCTAACATAGGAGCTTGCAGATCAGTTGGAAATCCTGGATGAACTTGAGTCTTAACATCAACGGCAGAATAATTACCCTTACTTATAACCCTGATACCATCATCTTCTTCTTTAAAAATGACTCCGGCTTCATCAAGCTTAGCTAAAAGAGGTTTTAGGTGGGCAGAAATTACGTTACTTACCAATACCTCTCCTCCACAGGCTGCAGCCATCAAAATAAATGTTCCTGCTTCAATCCTATCTGGGATAACTGTATGCGTAGTACCGTGTAGTTCTCTAACCCCTTCAATGGTAATAATATTAGTCCCTGCTCCTCGGATCTTCCCACCCATTTCATTTATAAAATTAGCTAAATCAACTATCTCCGGTTCTTGGGCTGCATTTTCAATAATAGTCTGACCTTCTGCATAGACAGCTGCCATCATAATATTCTCTGTGGCTCCTACGCTAGGGAAATCAAGATAAATACGGGCACCCTTAAGTCTGGTAGCACTAACATCTAGAAAGCCGTGATCCATTCTAACTTGTGCTCCTAATGCTTCTAAACCTTTTAGATGCCAGTTTATTGGCCGTGAACCAATGGCACACCCTCCGGGGTGCGAAATTCGTACCCGTCCTTTTCTAGCTAACATCGGTCCCATAATCACAATAGATGCTCTCATCTTAGAAATAAGATCATAAGGTGTTTCCACGCTATTTATTTCTCTGATGGAGACATGCATTCTTTTGCCATTTCTTTTGATTTTCCCCCCGAGAGATTCAATCACCTGGCTCATAACTTGTACGTCTAATAAATCAGGCGCCTCTTCCAAAATTATCTTATCTGATGTTAATAAGCAGGCTGCGATTATAGGTAAAACAGCATTCTTCGCACCGCTAACATCAACTTTACCATTCAGTTCCTTACCGCCTGTCACCAAAAACTTGCTCAAATTTAGTCATCTCCCTGATATATTCCACCTGTTCAAATCTCTTGCTTCAACAAATAAAACAAGTTAAGTGACAAGTGAGTATTTAACCTTAAGCTAAATAGTTCTTTTTGTTTTAGATTTTTCCTGCATAAGGTTAAAATTCTTCCTCATCAAAATTATTCCATTTTTTAAAATTCGTCAAGTAAGGCAGGTATAGCAATCAAACTTTTGCCCTTCTTATTTTGGTTATTCGTAATAATCTGAACATTGGTATTGAATGGCGAGGACTGTACTATTCCACCAATTATATCACTATACCCATTTATAGAAAGCAACTGATCTGTTTGCGTCTTTTGTTTATCTCTTAGCTTATTCAGATTTAGATAATCCCAAATATCAATTATTTCATCTACCTGTTGGTAAAAATATAAAAGAATCCCTGTTCCTTTTATCTGTCGCTCAATAGATTCAAGCTGGCTAAAAATTAGTTTTTCGCCTTTTCTATCCACTCGATTTATTGAAAAATATTTGTAAATTTTCTTCCCTGTAAAATCACTAACTACTTCCTTCTGCCATACAAGGGGGCTGTTCTGAGTTATTTTAGAAATCACTTCTAATTCACTGCTATCATCCGTCCAAAGAGTGTATTTAACAGTTGCGGTTTCACAATGAGTTATTCCAGAATTTAAGAACAGTGTGAAATCCTTTGAACTATTATTTATTTTAGATAGCTCAGCAAATACAAGCGAAGGCGATAACAGAAAGATTAGTATTAATCCCCAAATAATCTGTTTTCTTCTATTAATCATTTTATTTTACAACTTCTCTCAAGTTTTAATCTCTTTTTTATAGTTTGACCAAACTCTTAAATCCCAAAACATAAAGTAAAACTTACCAACTTGTTGGTTTAGTTTTACCGATCAGGAAGTTAGCGACCGTTGTTCCAATTTTACGGACGCTTACTGCGTGATAAAGTAAAACTTACCAACTTGTTGGTTTAGTTGCACCAATCAGGAAGTTAGCGACCGTTGTTCCAATTTTTACGGACGCTTACTGCGTGATAAAGTAAAACTTATCAACTTGTTAGTTGTGAAATTTAATTCTTTTTTATATCTCTTTATTTATGATAAAATAATATACATAATAACTAATTTTTTGGGAAGGGGAGTCTTATGTGAAAGCAGCTGACCATACCCACTCTCATCAGCATCCCCATAAAAAAAGTGTCATTAATAGACTTTCCAGAATCATTGGCCATATGGAGGGAATAAAACGTATGGTTGATGATGATATTGACTGTAGCGATATCTTAATTCAATTATCTGCTGTCCGTTCAGCCATAAACAGTACTGGAAAGATAATACTCAGCGATCATATTAATCACTGTTTACTACATGCCTATGAGGAAAACGATACAGAGGTACTTGGAAAATTAAACGATGCTATTGACAAATTTTTAAAATAGTATAAACTTCATTTGATTAATCGCGCCTCTTTTAATTATAAATATACTAAAACCTTGAAATTCAGTCCGTAAGGATAGATTTCAAGGTTTTCTGTTTTCTCCAATATACCTATCTAATTACCTGTAATAATTACTCATTCGCTTAATTCTGGTAATGGCCTCTTTAATTGTCATAGGAAACCGCTCTCGCTCATGACTAGGAAACTCCAGAAATATTTTTGTTACAGTCGGAAATTCAAGGTCGGCCTGTTCAATCACTATGGGATCAATTAGGATACTCTTGTCTCCTTCAGCTAGGACCTTCCCGTTTTGAATAACCACGATTCTATTAGCCCATTCAGCAGCCAAATCGACATCATGGGTAGCAATAACAACTGTTTTCCCTTTCTGAGATAAGTCATCCAGGATTTCCAGCAAGCTACATTTTCCCCGAGGATCAAGGTAGGCGAAGGGCTCATCCAGTATAATAATGTCAGGACTCATGGACAATACTCCTGCTATCGCTACTCTCTTCTTCTGTCCATAACTTAGATGATAAGGGGCTTTCTCAGCCAAATCCTCAATTCTTACTGCCTTGAGAGCGGAGTCCACTCTTGCCTGTACCTCTTCAGGTGACAGACCCATGTTCAGGGGACCGAAACTCACATCCTCCCTGACCGTCATAGAAAAGATTTGATCATCTGGATCCTGAAAGACCATCCCCACTTTGGTTCTGACGAGCTTTTCTGTTTTCTTAGTTACTTCCAGATCTTCCACGTAGACATTACCTGCCTGTGGAAGATTCAATGCATTAAAATGTAAAAGCAGAGTTGATTTTCCAGCTCCGTTAGGACCGAGAATCGCAACTCTGGTACTTTTCTCTATATCTAGGTTTATCCCTTTAAGAGCCTGGGTTCCATCTTCATAGCTAAAGAACAAATCTCTTACTTCAATACAGTTAACCAATAATTCCACCAGCTTCTAATAATTTAATACTTAAAGTGAAGCATACGAATCCTATTCCCCATAGTATATCGGCCATCTGAACTCTTTCACTCCTTTTAACAGGTCGATGTTCTCCATTAGAGCCTACGCCACCATAACCTCTTGCTAACATGGCACAATATACTCTTTCCGCTCTTTCCATGGATCGGATAAACAACACAGCAATCAATTGAGTAATTGTCATTAATGCCTTTCGATTAATAATACTTTGATTTAAATCATAGCCCCTTGCTTTACGAGCCAGCTTCATTCTTGTTAATTCATCTCCTAGCACGAAGAAATATCTTACCGTAAATTCGATTATACTGACTAATATATTAGGCATATGAAGCTTACGAAAACCATTAATTACTTCCCTGAAACCGGTTGTTGCGTTAAGAAGAGTAACTGCTAGAACAGCCGAAAGCAAACGCAAGAAAAGAAGTATCGCCTTATCAACACCTTCCTGTGTTGCTGATATCTTCAAAGTTCCTAATTGCCATGCAAGAATCTCCTTGCCAGGAGTAATAAAAGGAAATAAGGCTATTAATGCTCCTCCAAAGACAAGTATCCAAGCCAATCTCCGTAGGATAGGTGAGATTGGAGTCCCCACTAGCTTCAGAACAATCATGAGAAAAGCAGCTCCTACAGCGAGTCCTAAAAAGGATTGAAGCGAAGAGCTAATAAGTATAAAACCGACAACACTAATAATCTTTACTCTAGTGTCCAGCTCGTGGATAATTGTTTGTTTATTGCTTAATTGCTCAAAAAAGTTGTTCATAATATTTTCCCTTGTATCTAAGACATTTGTTTATTCTTTTTAGAAGTAGCGATTAACTTGGCTAGTATCATCATTAGGGCAAAGGTTAAAAGTGTTCCCGTTATTCCTGCCAGAATTCCTGCCAAAGTCTTATTCTCCAATCCAGGCACTTCGTAATCGGGCAAGGGTGATGAAATCACTTCCCTGCCATCTGCCCTTTCCAGAAAAGCAAGATCTTCGGCTACTCTTTCCAGTCCATCTGGGTTAGAGGAAGCTAAAGGTGCTAAAATTACAACTATAAGAAGAGCAATAAATATCCCAATAATTACCTCTTTTTTTATTTTTGGCATTACATAGCACCTACACTTTCCTTGGTATTCACCCTATATCTTCTGACCATACCAGGCTTAACTTTCGTCAAATAAGAAACAACGAATGCAGTAACCAAACCTTCACCTATACCAATTAGAGTATGCCATCCAAGCATAGCCGGAACAGCTACTTGAATTGAGACAATATTTGATATTGACAACAAGATAGCGCAAACCAAAGACGCTGAAATAGTGGAAATCCATCCTGCCACAAATGTACTTGCCAGTACCCGTTTTCTGCTCTCTCCCGAACCCATAAGCAAAGAATATACAAAATACCCTACTAAAGGTGCTACTACCGCCATAAGCAAGATATTTCCGCCTAGAGCAGAAATCCCTCCATCCTGGAAGACAAAGCTTTGTATAATAAGTACTGCGGACATAATCAGCATAGCCGCCCAAGGCCCGAACGTTATGGCAGCTAATGTCCCACCAATCAAATGACCAGAGGTGCCCCCTGCAACAGGAAAATTAACCATCTGTGCTGCAAATATAAAAGCTGCTGCAACACCCATCATAGGTATTTGTCTATCATCTAAAACTTCTCTGGTTTGTTTTATCGAATAACTAATAGCTACTGCACTTACTACAGCAGCTGTTGCCGCGGTCTTAACATCTAAAAAACCATCAGGTATATGCATTCCCAATTATCCCCCTTGTCAGTTTGTTAGTATCAGCCTTATCTCAAAATATTGTTATACTAATTTACCACCATAAAGTTGCTTTGATTCTTATTATATTGTTCTAAAAAAAATAAACAATCCGGCTAGGGGGGATATATTTTAGAAAATTCAGATAAGTAAGTAGAATAATATCCTAGAATTGGGAAAATCGAATATACTAAAATAGAAGCTTCTGTACAATGAACTATTAGCTAGTTCATTGTACAGAAGCCTTTTTATTATCAATTATCATAATTCAATTATAATTTACCCGTTGTCTTTAGTCTGGCTACAGCTCTCTTAAGAGCCATCTCCGCTCTTAAAACGTCTACATCCGGGCTTTTGTCTTGTAACCGTTTCTGAGCTCTCTCCTTCGCTGCCAAGGCTCTTTCTACATTAATCTTTTCCGCCTTTTCAGCTGTATTAGCCAAGACACTGACCTTGTTCTTGGCAACCTCTACAAAGCCGCCGCATATTGCTATTTTATAAACTTTTCCGTCTTCTGTGTAGCGCATTACTCCTGCTTCCAGTCCAGCAATAAGCGGTGCATGATTTGCCAGGATACCTAATTCTCCATCCACACTGGGCAAAACAACGAATTCAACTTCTTTGTCAATGACCTGGCCATCAGGTGAGACGACGTTCAAATTAAAGGTGGTCATAGCTTAAACAGCTCCCAACTGTTTGGCCCTTTCAACGGCCTCATCAATTGTCCCCATAAATTGGAAGGCCTCCTCAGGTAGCGCATCGTGTTTACCTTCACAGATTTCCTTGAAACCTCTGACAGTTTCCTTAATGGGAACATATTTACCTTTCATCCCGGTAAAGGTCTCGGCCACTGTAAACGGCTGGGATAAGAAACGTTGAATACGGCGAGCTCGACTGACGATCAGTTTATCTTCTTCAGAGAGCTCATCCATACCTAGGATGGCGATAATATCCAAAAGCTCTTTGTAACGTTGAAGGATTGTCTGGACATTACGGGCTACATTATAATGTTCCTCTCCGACGATGGATGGGGAGAGAATCTGCGATGTAGAATCAAGCGGGTCGACCGCTGGATAGATACCAATCTCAGAGATAGAACGAGAAAGTACCGTTGTAGCATCCAAGTGAGCAAATGCTGTTGCTGGGGCAGGATCTGTTAGGTCGTCCGCAGGAACATAAATAGCCTGAACCGAGGTAATAGATCCTTTTTTAGTTGAAGTAATACGTTCCTGTAAGTTACCCATCTCTGTTGCCAAAGTCGGTTGGTAACCAACCGCCGAAGGCATACGACCTAAGAGTGCAGAAACTTCAGAACCAGCCTGGGTGAAACGGAAAATGTTATCTATGAAGAGAAGTACGTCTTGTCCTTGCTCATCACGGAAGTACTCGGCCATAGTCAGTCCTGTAAGTCCAACTCGAAGACGTGCTCCAGGGGGCTCATTCATCTGACCGAAAACCATGGCCATCTTGCTGATAACGCCTGATTCTTTCATCTCGTTCCAGAGATCATTCCCTTCACGAGTCCGTTCTCCAACACCAGCGAAAACAGAAATCCCACCGTGTTGCGTAGCAATATTGTTAATCAATTCTTGAATTAAGACTGTTTTGCCAACTCCGGCACCACCGAAAAGTCCAATCTTGCCTCCCTTAGCGTATGGGGCAAGTAAATCTACAACCTTAATCCCAGTTTCCAACATAGTATCAGTAGTTTCCTGATCAATAAAAGCTGGGGCTTTCCTATGAATAGGATAGCTCGTCCCAGTATTGACTTCGGGAAGGTTATCAATTGGTTTGCCTAAGACATTAAACATTCTTCCTAGAGTCTCTGGCCCAACATTCACCGAAATAGATGAACCTGTATTAAAAGCCTGCATTCCTCTGGTCAAACCATCAGTAGATGACATAGCCACACAACGAACTGTGTCATTACCGAGATGTTGACCAACTTCCAGGGTTAAGTTCATCTGTTTCTCTTCATCTTTAATAATGATAGCATTATAAATTTCCGGTAGTGCATCAGGATCGAACTCTATATCAACTACCGGGCCCATGACTTGAGTTACTTTACCTATATTTGACACAAGCTAGCAACCTCCTTTATAAGGTATTATCCGGTAGCTACTCCAGAGCGGCAGCTCCCCCAACTATTTCAGAAATTTCTTTGGTTATGGCTGCCTGGCGAGCTCTATTCATTACCAGCGTCAGTTTAGATATCATTTCTTTAGCATTCTCTGTAGCCGAATCCATCGCTGTCATTCTTGCTCCCTCTTCACTCGCTTTACTTTCCAGCAAAGCACTGAAGATTTGACTTTCAATATAGTTGGGCAACATTTTTTCCAGCATCTCTTCGGGAGATGGCTCGAAAATATAATTACCCCCTACCTTCTCATCAGATGGTTCAATTGGCAGTACTTTCACCATAGTAGGTTCTTGGGTTAACACCGAAATAAATTTTGAATATACCAAGTAGACTTCATCTAATTCTCTGGTTGTATAAAGACCCATAACCTCATCTGCTATTTTACTGGCCTGATTATAATCAGGATTATCTCCTAGACCAACAAACCTTGATATTATCTCTGCTTTTCGTCTGTTAAAGTAGTCGTTACCTTTACGACCTACTGTTACCAACCCAGTATCTGCATCCCGTTTTTCTTCTAATATCCCTCTGGTCATTCTGATAAGGTTAGCATTAAACCCTCCACACAGACCTCGATCTGAAGTAATAAGGATATATCCAATTTTTTTGACGAGACGCTGCTCTAAAAGCGGATGGCTCGTATCTGTCTGGGCTTGAGCCAGTCGACCCAACACATCCTGAATCTGTTTAGCATAGGGGCGGGAAGCGACTACTTTTTCCTGTGCTCGACGCAATTTGGCGGCAGCAACCATTTTCATAGCTTTCGTAATCTGCTGCATATTGGCAACACTGCGGATGCGTCTGCGAATATCGCGTACTCCTGCCACTTCATTCACCTACTCTTTCTTTAGGCCATAAAGCCTTGTTTGAACTCTTTAATCGCTTTTTCAATTTGAGTGTTCAACTCATCGGAAAGAGCTTTTTCGGCACGAATCTTTTCTAGGATATCTGCTTTTACGGTACGCATGAAGCGGAGGAATTCCTGTTCGAACGCTTTGATTCTATCAAGAGGAATATCATCGATATGGCCTTTTGTAGCTGCATATATTACCATAACTTGCTCTTCTACAGGCATAGGCTGATATTGACCCTGTTTCAGGATCTCCATAGTTTTCTGCCCGCGATTAAGTCTTGCTTGAGTAGCTTTATCTAGATCAGAACCGAATTGAGCAAAAGCGGCTAACTCTCGATAAGATGCGAGGTCAATACGAAGTTGACCGGCAACTTGTTTCATAGCTTTGATTTGAGCGGCTCCTCCAACCCTTGATACAGAAATTCCGACGTTAATCGCGGGACGGAATCCAGAATAGAACAAATCAGATTCCAAGAAGATTTGTCCATCTGTGATAGAGATTACGTTTGTTGGGATATAAGCTGATACATCGCCAGCTTGAGTCTCGATGATCGGGAGTGCGGTCAGGGAACCGCCTCCTTTCTCGTCGGACAACTTAGCTGCACGTTCCAGTAAACGGGAATGGAGATAGAATACATCTCCAGGGTAGGCTTCACGTCCAGGAGGACGTCTTAAAAGAAGTGATAACTCACGGTAAGCAACAGCTTGTTTAGATAAATCATCATAAATCACCAAAACGTGCTGCCCATTATCCCTAAAATATTCTGCAATCGTGCAGCCTGAATAGGGTGCGATGTACAACATGGGAGCTGGTTCAGATGCTGTAGCTGTTACGACTATAGAGTAGTCCATAGCAGCATGCTCTTCTAATTTTTTTACAACACCGGCAACTGTAGACTGTTTTTGGCCAATAGCAACGTACACGCAGATACAGTTCTGTCCTTTTTGGTTAATTATGGTGTCTACGGCTAGTGCAGTCTTTCCAGTTTGACGATCACCAATAATAAGCTCACGCTGTCCGCGACCTATGGGGACCATAGAATCGATTGATTTCAGACCAGTCTGGAGTGGTTCGTGCACAGATTTTCTATCAACAACTCCAGGGGCTACTGACTCTATGGGTCGATAACCCGAAGCTGTAATCTCTCCTTTACCATCCAGTGGTTGTCCAAGAACATTTACGACACGGCCAATCATACCTTCGCCTACAGGAACCTCTACGATTCTGCCTGTCCGTTTGACTTGGTCTCCTTCTTTGATATTTTCGAATGGCCCTAAGATAACACAGCCAATGTTATCCTCCTCCAGATTCATTGCCATACCAAAAATTCCGCCAGGAAACTCCAGTAGTTCCCCAGACATAGCCTTTTCTAAACCGTAAATACGAGCTATGCCATCTCCTACTTGAATAACAGTTCCGACATCAACTACTTCCAGAGTAGATTCATATCGTTCTATCTGCTGTTTGATAATTGAACTTATTTCTTCCGGACGCAAATTCATTCTTCTAGCTCACCCCTACTTCCTGCTGAGGTTTATACGATGATTTTCTCATTTCTTCACGCAATTTACATAGTGCGGTAGCGATCGATCCGTCCATCACACAATCGCCAATCTGGAGTTTTGCTCCACCTATCAATTCAGAATTGACTTCTGTAATTAAGCGGACATTCTTTCCAGTGGTATTAGATATAACTTTCTTTAATCTTTCCTCATGACTTGAATTTAACTCTGTGGCACTGATTACTTTAGCTTCCACAATATTTAGTGCTTTATCTGCCAAGCGTGTAAACTCACGTTGGATTAACTCTAATAGATTATGCCTACGACGGTCTATCAGTAAATAGAGAAAATGCTTGGTAACATCTGAAATTCTCTTCTCAAATATCTTTTCTAAAATATCCTTTTTGGATTCATCATCTACATTAGGGTGGTTTAAGAGATATTTGAGTTCCTTGTTATACCTAAAGATTTCCGAGATGGTTTTCATTTCAGTATCTATTTGGTCAAGTACTGACGTCTCAATCGCTAATTCAAAGAGGGCTTGAGCATATCTGCGTGCTAACGCTCCACTTAACATGGTTTATCCCCTACCTCTTGAATAAATTGGTCAATTAGAGACTCTTGACCTGTCATATCAAGCTTTTGACGAATTATTTTCTCAGCAATAGCTATAGACATATCAGCTACCTGAGCCTTGACATCAGCAACCGCTTTATCGCGTTCACGTCCTATGTCAGCTAAGGCTGATTCTTTCATTCTCTCAGTTTCCTTGCGGGCCTGAGCAATGATTTCAGTTGCTTGTTGTTCACTAATCTTAGTAGCATTCTCAATAATGGATTGTGCCTCACTTCGAGCTTGGCGCATTTCTTCCTGATATTCGAGTCTGATTTTCTCCGCATCATTTCTTTCCTGCTCAGCATGGGCCAGATTATCCTCAATAAATTGACGTCGTTTTTCCATCATATCCATCAAAGGTTGCCAAGCATACTTCTTTAGAAACCAAACTAGGATTAGAAATGATATTATCATTGCAAAGTAAGTGAGGTCGAAAGATATCGGATTATCACTACCCGTGGCAGCAATAGTATAAGCAAAGCTAATTCCTAAGGGATTCAACAGGTCTTCCCCTCCTCTCTAGAGATAAATTAACAGTATCAGTAACTCGTACTGTAAGAGGGGAACAGGTAAGCCCCCCTCTTATTTGCGGCTAACGCTTTAAGACCTAGTGAATATCATTAAGATCGCGATAACCCAAGTTAAGAGAGGAAGAGCCTCGATTAATCCCACACCGATAAACATAATAGTTTGTAAAGAACCTTTAGCTTCGGGCTGACGAGCAACCCCTTCAATCGTACTGGAGATAACATTTCCGTTACCTAGAGAAGCTCCCAGAGCAGCTAAACCGGCGGCGATACCAGCACCTAATAATGCAGCAGCAGACATATCCATAATAGTTTGTCCTCCTTCCAAATATAAAAAAGTTTAATGTTTTTTTAGAATTCCCAACAATTCCACTTCATAATACAACTACGGTAAAGTTTGAACAGCATTGCTTAAGTACAATAACGTTATTATGTCGTGATTAATGGTCGTGAGCAACAGCTTGAGCAACATAAGCAATAGTCAGAACAGTAAATACAAAGGACTGTATAGTCCCGATAAAAATACTGAACCCAAGCCAAATAGGCAGAGGGCCAATTACTCCGCCAAATACATATAATCCCGGCAACATTAGAATTACAGCTATTAGAACCTCACCTGCATAGATATTACCAAATAGACGGAAGGCCAGCGTCATAGGTTTAGACAAGATATCAACAATATGGATTGGCAGGAAAAGCGCATTCGGTTCTATGAAATGGCGAAAATAGCTTGCTCCTTTATGCTTAATACCCAGGTATACAACCAAAATGATTGTTAGGGTAGCTAGCCCCATCGTAGTGTTAATGTCAGCCGTTGGAGACATCAATACAGGTCCATGGAATATTTCATTGAGCTTAGCGAACTCTACATTATGAAATAAAGGAGCTACAAAATTAGGTATAAGTCCCAGCATATTAGAAAAGAAGATAAACATAATCAGAGTCATAAGATATGACAGTAACGGAGCTCCCTTTTTATAATCCATATTCTCCGCAACAAGTTTTCTGATAAAATCTACCAGCCATTCTAAGATGTTCTGCATTTTACCCGGCTTGCCACTGGTTAGATTACGAACACCCAAAAGCACAATAATTATGATAACAGCCATTGTAATCCAGGTCATAACAAGTGTCGTACCATGTACGGTACTATTACCTACCTGCCAAAGGATCATTTCATGCATTCATTGCTCACCCCCTTCCGTGCATAATCTGTTGCCTTATTGATAATATCAGGGGTATTATTATACCCACTGCGATTCCCAACGCTAAAAACAGAAGCCATTCTGGTCTAAATCTTCCGACCGTAGCGACGATCAAGGTAATCACTCCCAGCCTAGAAAATAAACTCTTAAAATATATTCTCAGTGCGATAAATTTCTCTTGATCTATTGCCTTTTTAGTATCTCTAGATAACCATTGAATATTTATTAATCCAGTTAAAAAACCTAAAATTAAACCCAAAGGGCTATAATCATTTGTGAATATTATCCCAAGGAAAACCCCTGAACTAATGAGACTTATCAATATAATAGCTAATCTACTGCTCATCGTTTACTTTACCTAACTTTCTTAATGTAAAAACAAGATAGGCAATACCTAAGGCTACTCCAAGTAACATTATGACAATTTTCAGGATCGGATCCGTTCCCAACAGGGAGTCAAGAAAATTCCCTAGGAAGTATCCTCCTCCAACTAACCCCGCTAGGGAAGTGGCTATCATAGAACCCAAGGCCATATATCTAACCCAATTGTTAACATCGTTTTTAGCCATGGTCTATCATCCCCAACTTCGTTAGATTACTTTTCGCTATTATATGTTAATTTCCTTCAAATGAACATAGAATTTTTTTACAATCTTCACTAATAATCAATTTAGTAACAATTTTCTATTATTTCCTTCCATTGATCAAGTATTTTCGCTATCTTTTGTTCAAAATATTCTCATAATTTCTACTAATTACTACAATTATGCAGATTTTCTACGACAATTTCCGCAATTCGTTGACTTGCAAATCCATCTCCATAAGGATTAGCTGCCTGACTCATCTTGTTATAAATAATACTGTCACTCATTAAAATCTTTATTCCGTGCAGAACCTTCTCGTAACTAGTTCCAACAACATCTACTGTACCTGCATCTACAGCTTCAGGACGTTCAGTAGTATCTCTCACAACCAGCACAGGTTTTCCTAGAGACGGAGCTTCTTCCTGTATACCCCCTGAATCTGAAAGAATCAGATATGTTTTAGACATGAGGTTTATAAAAGCTTCATAATCCATAGGTTCTATTAGATATACCCGTGGGTGATTACCCAAAACCTTATCAACAACTTCCCTTACTGTAGGATTTTTATGCACCGGAAAAATAACATATGTATCAGGAAATTCTTGCAAGATAGTTTTTAATGCCTCATAGATCTGGGTCATTGGCTCTCCTAAGTTCTCCCGTCGATGCGTAGTCATCATTATGAGACGTTTTTCTTTATTGATATGAAGAATGTCTTTTAATTTTTCATCTTTAAACTCATAGTTATCTCTGACTGTCGATTTCAAGGCATCTATTACAGTATTGCCAGTGATAAATATCTTATCAGCTCGTATCCCTTCCCGTAATAAATTATCCCTGGAAACCTTTGTTGGGGCAAAATGAAAATCAGCTAAACAGCCAGCTAATTTCCTGTTTATCTCTTCGGGCCAAGGAAAATATTTTTCTCCTGTCCGCAAGCCAGCTTCTACATGTCCAATAGGGATCTTGTGGTAATATGCTGCTAAAGCTGCAGCAAATGCTGTAGTCGTGTCCCCTTGAACCAAAATAAGATCTGGTTTACTTTCTGAAAGAATCTGATCCATTCCTTCGAGTATCTTAGAAGTTAACCCTGATAAACTCTGCCCATGGGTCATGAGATCAAGGTCAAAATCGGGAATGATTTTAAACAGGTTTAGAACTTGATCAAGCATTTCTCTATGTTGGGCAGTCACCACCACCAAGCACTCTATACAATCCTGTTTTTTCATAGCCCTCACGACAGGAGCCATTTTGATAGCTTCAGGCCTCGTGCCGAATACAGCCATAACTTTATAACTATCTTTTTTCACTCGTATTGTCCTCCTGAAAAACATAAACAACATTCCTAACGCTCGAAGAAAAGTAGTTAATACATCTATTATAGCATATGCCGATATTGATATTAACCCCAGTTGCTATACAAGAAAAGCGTCCTTATATTGACGCTTAAGCGAAATAACCTCTGATTCGGTTACTTAGTAGATATTATTCACTTCCTCCAAAGCGGATATTCCTCTTCGTTGCATGCTCATCAAGGAAAACGACTCTTTTAATCATTGCATTCTTAATAATGCGCCGACAAAGAAGACAGGGCTCTCCAGATGCTTGCTTTCCCTCATGGGTATAACCGGAGACATAAATAGTACTGCCATGCATCTTGACTGGATCTCCTGCTATTATAGCATTCATTTCCGCATGGACAGCAACACATAGCTCGTATCTCTCCCCTTTGGGGACATTATGCTCTTTTCTCACACATTTTCCTGTATCAATACAGTTAGGCTCACCCCTGGCAGCGCCATTGTAGCCGGTACTTACAATAATATTATCCTTGACAATAACAGCACCATAGTGGCGCCTTAAACATGTCGATCTCTTGGCAACTAATTGGGCAATATCCAAAAAGTACTCATCCCATGACGGCCTGGTTTTCTCTATCATAGCTCTTTTTCCCCCAGGGTAATCATCTGATACTATCACTTATTTCTTTATAGTATACACCAATTTATCCTTCTATGTCATCAAGGAGTTTAGTCCAGAAGCGGGAAGAGTTCATGTTCCTCTTTTTCTACCCTCTTGGAGATTTCATATAATATACTGTTAGTATCTATTATAAACTGAGAAGAATTTTTTACGAGCTCGTCAGGCTTTTTTAGGTACTTGTCCTTATAACTTTCGAAAATCAATGAAAGGTCTCCCATTTCCTTCTTGAATACTTTAGAGATAGCCCTTACCTCTTCTCTAGGATGCTGAAGCAAGTAAGGATATAACTGTTCATCTTCATATTTAAGATGAACATTAAGTATCCCGGTCAGAGTTCCAATCCGAAGTGCAATCCATAGTTGATTATTTACTACTTCTTGTTCTTGATACACATCCTCTTGTAATTCTTGTATTGCTCTTCTGATTTGTTGGTGATGTTTTCTAACCATTTCGTTAATCATTGGTTCGGCTCCTTCATTATTTCGTTCCAAACAGCCTATCACCAGCATCACCCAGACCGGGAACAATGTAGGCATGCTCGTTAAGGCACTCGTCTACAGCACCGACAAAAATATCTACGTCCGGGTGACTCTGTTGGACAGCCGCTATTCCTTCCGGCGCAGCTATCAAACACATTAATTTAATATTTTTTGCTCCCCGATCTTTGATAAATGTAATAGCTGCCTCAGCGGAACCCCCTGTCGCTAACATGGGATCGATAAGAATAATATCTCGTTCTTGGATATCAGTTGGCATCTTACAGTAATACTCTACCGGCTTTAAGGTGTCATGGTCTCTGTACAATCCGATATGTCCAACTTTTGCTGCCGGAATTAGTTTAAGCATACCATCAACCATACCTAAGCCTGCTCTAAGAATAGGCACAAGAGCTACTTTACGGCCAGAAATCTTCTTCGCTTTCGCCAGAGCAACGGGAGTCTTTACTTCTACTTCTTGAAGCGGAAAATCTCGAGTAACTTCATAAGCCATAAGCATAGCGACCTCTTCAACCAAAGAACGAAATTCTTTAGAGCTAGTATTCTCATCACGAATTAGAGCTAGCTTATGCTGAATAAGGGGATGGTCAAATACACAGATATTACCCATTTTTTTGTTCTCCTATAATTTTAATTGATATCATCTTTTTATGACTTTGCAGAACAATATCTTCTCAACTATTGCTCTCCATATAACGGGAACCTTGAACAGACTTCTGCTACAATTTCTTTTGCATCTTTAATCTTAGCTCTATCATCCCCGGCAGTTAGAGCTATATCGATGGCCTGAGCAATCTTATCCATTTCTGGTTCTTTCATCCCTCTTGAGGTTACAGCAGGTGAGCCAATGCGAATCCCACTTGTTACAAACGGACTTTCCGGGTCAAAAGGAATGGTATTTTTATTTACAGTGATACCTACATCATCAAGAATCTTCTCCGCTACTTTACCAGTAAGACCTTTGCTACGCATATCAAGCAGGAGAAGATGATTATCCGTTCCCCCTGAAACTAAGCGGAATCCTCTGGATTGGAAGCCTTGAGCTAAAGCTTTGGCGTTCACAATAATTTGCTGTTGATACTCCTTAAATTCGGGGCGGAGTGCTTCTCCAAAAGCTACAGCCTTAGCTGCAATTACATGCATGAGAGGACCTCCTTGTATACCTGGGAAAATTGCTTTATCAATTTTCTGAGCAAATTCTGCTTGGCAAAGAATAAGTCCACCTCTGGGGCCCCTAAGAGTCTTATGCGTCGTAGATGTCACGAAATGAGCATACGGTACCGGATTGGAATGCAGCCCTGCAGCTACCAAACCTGCGATATGAGCCATGTCAATCATGACAAGGGCCCCTACTTCTTTAGCTATCTCAGCAATCTTCTTAAAATCTATCTCTCGAGGATAAGCGCTGGCTCCACCAACAATCATCTTGGGTTTATGCTTATGAGCTAACTCCAGCATCTTATCATAGTCAATTGTTTCGGTCTCTTTATCCACGCCGTATTCCACGAAATTAAAATAGACTCCAGATATATTAACTGGACTTCCATGGGTAAGATGTCCTCCATGAGAAAGATTCATACCCATCACAGTGTCTCCAGGTTGTAACATAGCGAAATAAACTGCTGTGTTAGCCTGAGCTCCTGAGTGAGGTTGGACGTTAGCATAATCGGCACCAAACAGTTTCTTGATTCGTTCTCTAGCTAGATCTTCAACAACATCAACATACTCGCATCCGCCATAATACCTTTTTCCAGGATAGCCTTCTGCATATTTATTAGTAAGCACTGACCCTTGGGTAGCCATTACAGCACGGCTAACAAAGTTTTCTGAAGCTATAAGTTCGATCTTGTTTTCCTGCCTGCCTTCTTCCATCTCGATAGCTTTAGCAACTTCAGGATCCTGAGGGGTAACATATTTACGGATATAGTCCATTACTAACATCTCCCTTTTTAATCAGCTATTTTTTTAGATTATTTTCCCTCATACTCTGTGATTATCTCTAACCGACGAGCATGGCGGAATTCACTGAAAGCTGTATTTATAAACGTATCAACGATATCCAAAGCAACTCCCGATCCAATCACTCTGGCACCAAGTGCTAAGATATTTGCATTATTATGTTCTCTAGCCATTCTGGCCATATAGCTGTCTGTGCATAAAGCTGCTCGTATACCTTTAACCTTATTGGCAGAAATGGATATCCCTATCCCTGTTCCACATACTACTACACCTAATTCAGCCTCTTTGGCAACAACAGCCTGCCCCACTTTAAACCCATATTCCGGGTAATCTACAGACTTGGAAGATTCCGTACCAAAATCTAAAATCTCATAGCCTTTTTCTAATAAGTTTTCTTTAATGATTTTTTTTAGTTCGTATCCTCCATGATCAGACCCTAGAGCTACCTTCATCTTATTACCTCCAAGAATTTTCAGTGCTTTTATCCAACTTTTCGGCTAGAATCAAGAGCATCTCTTCCAGCTCCTTCGCACAATCTTTATAGTCATCTAGCGAACCACCCCAAGGGTCACTAATATCTTTGTTACATCCAACAAAGTCACCTAATCGTGTTATTTTAGACCTGAATTCTGGATAAGCATTAACAAGATAGTGTTCATGCTTTTTAGTCATAGCAAACACATAATCAGCATCCCTAAGCAATTTTTCATGAAGTTTAACTGCTTTGTTGTTTCTAATATCAATTTTCTTTTCCTTTAAGGCTTGCACGGCATTCTCACTTACAGGTTGTCCCTCATAAGCACTTATCCCTGAGGATGATATTTCAAAACTTTCCGGTAAATAATGAGTTGCTAAACCCTGGGCAAGTGGACTGCGACAAGTGTTGCCGGTACATACGAATAGTATCTTCATAAAACAATTATACCCTCTTTGAGTAAGCGGTGTAAAACAATTCTAATAGAATTGCTCCTACAAAATTATCTCTAAAGCCATCTTAATACCGATAAGTATCAAAATAATACCACCTAATGCTTCAGCTTTATTTCCTAACCAGGTTCCTGCTCTCCGTCCTAAAATGACACCGATTAAGGTCATGAATCCCGCCGTAAAACCCATAACTAGAGTAGCAGGGATAATATTGGTTACGAAAGTGCCTAAAGAGAATCCTACGCTCAAAGCATCAATGCTAACACTTCCAGCTAAGGCGTAGATACCTACTCCCTGAAGGCTAGGGATATTGGTGGCTGTGTCTGTTCCTTTATAAGCACCCCAAACCATCTTCCCTCCGAGCCAAAACAGGATTACGGCCCCAATCCCAATAGCAACATCACCAAAAATCGTTCCTAGTTTCTGCCCCACCCATAACCCGATTAGAGGCATAAATACATGGAATATAGCTACAATAATAGCTAATTTTATAGCTTTTCTATAACGAGTACCTATAAGTCCAAGTGCTAAGGAAAAGGAAAATGCATCCATCCCTAGTGCAATAGAGACCGCTATAATCCATGTTAATTCCAATTGACTTCCCCCTATCCATTTTTTTATATTTTCTCAAACCCAAGATAAGAGTTTTTTCCGACAGCTTTTTGGAGTCTATTCATATAGGCTAAACCAATACCCTCAGTGGTCATTCCTTCAGCCATAATTATATCTATTCCTTGTTCATCACAAAGCCTCAGCCCTTCGAAAAGACGGCTAGCTGCTTCCTGAAGGTTATTTCGGGACCCAAGTATATAGAGAAGATCCACCTTGACAGGAATTTCAGATTCTAGAATGGAGGCAGTTTCCCGCAAGCAGAGAAGAGCTAACTTCTCCTGATTCTTTTTGTTCTTCAACTGAAATCTAACCGCTTCAGCGATCTCCGAATCACTTTCTTTATCAAGCAGGATTACTTTTCCTCGAGGTGCGTAATGCCGATATTTCATACCTGGTGCCTTAGGTTTTGCTGATGCTTGTAATTGTCCGTTCACCCCTGCATCTAACTCAACTTTTCCGAGCTCTGCTATGAGCTGCTCTCTGGTGATACCACCTGGCCGAAGGATAGTAGGATTTGTTCCGGACAAATCAAGTACTGTTGATTCTAACCCATAGTCAGTCCTGCCTGAGTCTAGGATTAACGGTAGTTTACCATTAAGGTCCTGCCAGACATGCTCTCCATCTGTAGGACTAGGTTTACCAGAGATATTTGCACTGGGAGCAGCTAAAGGGACCTTCACAGCTTGAATCAAAGCCAACGCGACAGGGTGAGATGGCATCCGTATAGCAACAGTATCTAAGCCTGCGCTTATTATCCCAGGTATACTCTCATCTTTAGGCAAGACAATGGTAAGGGGCCCCGGCCAAAACTTAGCGGCGCATAAATCTGCTTCTGCCGGCCAATATCTAACTATTTTCTTAGCATCTTCTACAGAAGCTACATGAACAATCAATGGATTATCAGCGGGACGCCCCTTAATCTGAAAAATCTTTTCACAGGCTGCTGAATCTAAAGCATTGGCTCCAAGACCATATACCGTTTCTGTGGGAAAAGCCACAACTTCACCTTGGTGTAATAGTTCGGCAGCTTCTCGAAGAGCTTCTGCTTGGTTTTCTTGATTTATTATAACTCTCTTGGTTTTCATTTAAACACCTATTCCAATTAACTGAGATGTTCCTGTCCTCGTTTTATTCTTCTTCTGATATTATTCTTCTTCTGCCAGTACTATTCTATCCAAACCAGCTAAATCAGAATAAACAGTACATTTATAACCTTTTTCCTGAAATATCGTCCTAACTTCATAAGCTTGATTACATCCTATTTCCATCAGTATTTTGCCCTCTTGTCTAAGATATTCATGAGCTCCCTGGGCTATCCTTCTATAAAAATCAAGCCCATCTTCCCCCGCTAAGAGAGCCTGCGCAGGTTCTCTTTTGACTTCCGGTGAGCATTCTTGATACTCATCTAAAGAGATATAAGGTGGGTTCGAAACAATTATATGAAATTTTTCTCCTATAACCGGTTCGAATAAGTCACCTTGTCTAAAATCAACTCTAACATTTAATCTCTCCGCATTAATTCGGGCTACATCCAAGGCATCCTCAGAAATATCCACTGCTGTAACAGAGGCTTCAGGCCAATATTTAGAGATTGATACCGCAAGAATTCCACTTCCGGTACAAAGATCCAGTAATCTGATTTCTGATTGGATTCTACCTTTGCCAATGTCCAATGATTTCTCTACCAATAGTTCTGTCTCGGGTCGAGGGATGAGGACTCTTTCATCTACAAAAAATTCAAAATCCATGAAACTACGTCCTTGCAATAGATAAGCGAGAGGCTCCCTTGAACCCCTCCTTCTTAATAAATCAGTATATCTGGTCTTGTTATCATTAGTAATCGCAGTATCGATATCCAAGTAAAGTTTATCCCTCGTGGTATTGAGAACATAGGCGAGTAAAATGTCCGCTTCTGCTCGCGAACCTTCTACCCCACAAGATTGGAGATAATCATCACCTGTTCGTAGTAATTCGAGAATTGTTGAAGAATACATCATCTACATCATAACCTTATATTGTTGCTTTAAGTCTTTCTGCCTGATCGGCAGAAATCAAGGCGTTGATTACTTCATCTAGGTCTCCGATTAGGATACTATCTAATTTATGCAAAGTCAGTCCAATACGGTGATCAGAAACTCTGCCTTGGGGATAATTATACGTCCGAATACGTTCACTTCTGTCACCTGTTCCCACCTGGCTTTTGCGTTGACTGGCCATTTCTCCATGTGCTTCTTCTTGAGCCTTCTCCAACAACCTAGCTCTCAACACCCTCATAGCCTTATCTTTATTCTTGTGTTGAGACTTTTCATCTTGGCAAGATACAGATAAGCCTGTTGGTAAATGGGTGATACGCACTGCTGACTGAGTGGTATTAACCGATTGTCCACCAGGACCACTGGAACAAAAGATATCGATTCGAAGTTCATTAGGATTGACGTCAATTTCCACTTCTTCAGCTTCAGGAAGAACGGCCACGGTTGCTGTGGAGGTGTGGATTCTTCCTCCGGATTCAGTAGTAGGTATACGTTGAACTCTATGAACACCACTTTCAAACTTCAGTCTACTATAAGCTCCCTGTCCTTCGATCATAAAGATGATCTCTTTAAATCCTCCTATGTCAGTATAACTGGCGCTGAGCATCTCAGTTTTCCAGTGCTGGTTCTCTGCATAGCGGGTATACATCCTGTATAATACCCCGGCAAAAAGTGCTGCTTCATCGCCACCTGCACCCGCTCTGATTTCCATAATGACGTTTTTCTCATCATTGGGGTCTTTGGGCAAAAGAAGAATTCTTAGCTCTTCCTCCAAGTTTCTTTTTTGTTCCTCTAACTCAGTCTTTTCCAGCTCTACCATTTCCAGCATCTCTGGATCTAGTTTTTCCGTAAGAAGTCCCTTAATCTCTTCAAGTTGGCCAAGTATATTTTTATAATCAGCATAAACTGTTACAGTTTCGGTTAGGCCAGCTTGGCTTTTTGCATACTTCTGATATTCAGTCTGGTTAGAAATAACCTCAGGATCAGTAAGAAGCTCCGTTAACTCATTATATCTTTGTTCAATATCTTCAAGTCTCTCAAACATTTTGTACCTCTCCCATACAATCTTCCATCTAGTATTGTGTTCTATATTTTATGTAATTAGTCTAGGTAGTGCTTAAAATCATAATAACAGTGGGCTTACACCTATAAATAATCGAAAAGCAGAGCTTGCGCTCTGCTTCTTTTTCTTACTAGCAACGACTGCAGGCCGTTGTTATTCCATACCGTATTTTCTCTTAAAGCGATCTACGCGACCGCCAGCATCAACAAATCTCTGAACCCCTGTATAGAAAGGGTGACACTTAGAGCAAATCTCGACTTTTATTTCTTTCCTTGTACTACCAGTCTCAAAAGAACAACCACAAGCACAAGTAACAGTAGTTTGTTGATAATTTGGATGAATTTTTTCTTTCACAATTAGTCACCTTCTTTCGTATCAAATCGGTTCTTAGATATAACGTCAACTTGTGATATTTTAGCACAAATACTACTAGCTGGTCAAGAAAAACCTGCTAGAATTAGATCATTATATACTAAAAATAAGATAAATCTGCTGTCGGGTGGTAATTCAGTTACTTTCTGAACGGAATCTAATATACACCTTTGATAGCATATTTTGGCTTCTTGGCAAAAAAATGTCTTGCTTCGATAAATCTTACCGTCCCTGTTTTACCTCTTATAATCACAGTATGGGTAGTTGCACCGTCAGCGTTAAAAGTAACCCCCTTAAGCAGAGGCCCTTCGGTAATACCTGTAGCCGTAAATACAATATCATCTGTGCTTACCAAATCATTGAGAGTAAGCAGTTTATTTACATCTTTAATTCCCAAACTCTGTGCTCTCCTGATATCTTCTTCATTCTCAGGACATAACCTGGCATGCATCTCTCCACCCATACAGCGAAGTGCTGCTGCAGCTAGTACTCCTTCAGGTGCCCCGCCTATACCCATCATTATGTCTATGCCGCTGTCTTCAATCGCACAAGCTACTGCAGGAGCGACATCTCCATCAGTAATTAGACGTATTCTTGCTCCGCAATCCCTTACTTGTTTAATAATCTCGTAGTGTCGCGGCCTGTCCATTATTACTACAGTCACATCTTGAATACTTTTGTTGAGTGCCTGGGCAACGTTATGTAGATTTTCCTTCACAGGTGCATCCAGATGAATTCTACCTGCTGCTTGAGGTCCTACTGTAATTTTATTCATATACATATCGGGTGCATGAAGAAGACAACGTCGTTCTGTTACTGCCAGAACAGCGATAGCACCTGGCATACCTTTGGCCACAAGATTCGTTCCCTCAAGAGGATCAACTGCCACATCTACTTTAGGTTCTTCTCCGGTTCCTAATTTTTCTCCAATATAAAGCATAGGAGCCTCATCCATTTCTCCCTCGCCAATTACCACAGTTCCATTCATATGAATGGTGTCAAATAAAGATCTCATAGCCTCTACGGCAGCATTATCAGCTTCCTCTTTCTCTCCTCTTCCCACCCAGCGGGCAGAGGCCAAGGCAGCTGCTTCAGTAACCCTTGCAAATTCCATGGTTAGTTCTCTTTCCAATTTAACTCCCCCTGTCCTTAATGAATACACATTTAGTTAACATAACTTGGCTAAAAAAAATCTCAAGGCTGAGCACTGTTCAACCTTGTTAATATGTCCACTAAACTTTATCTTTTTTCATTAGCTCCTCTTTATTAATAGCTTTCCAAATATTATTACTTTTTATATTATAACCTATTATCAATTCTACATCATCCCTGATTCTCAGTTAGTTTCTGCCAATCAGACATAAATCTCTCTATCCCAGCGGTGGTTAAAGGATGTTTGGAAAGCTGCGTGAGAACACTATATGGAATGGTAGCAAAATCTGCGCCTATCTTTGCAGCTTGCAGAACATGGACAGGATTACGAATGCTCGCAGCAATAATGCCGCATTCCAAGCCATGGACTTCATACACCTGACAGATATCAGCCAATAAATCAAGTCCTATTTCCCCTATATCATCTAACCTCCCTAAGAAAGGGCTTACGTATGATGCGCCCGCTCTCGCCGCAAGTAATGCCTGAATAGGAGTAAACACTAACGTTACGTTGGTCTCAATATCTTCTTGAGACAGGGTTTTGACAGCCTTTAGCCCTTCAACAGTCATGGGAATCTTAACTACTATATTGGGATGAATATCAGCTAGTTCTCTTGCTTCCTTAATCATGCCTTCATAATTAAGGGAGATAACTTCAGCACTGATAGGGCCATCAACAATATTGGCTATTCTACTTATTAAAGCATGAAAATTTGTCGCCCTTTCTCTAGCAACTAAGGAAGGATTAGTGGTAACACCGGAAATAACTCCCATTTCCCAAGCCTTAGTTATTTCGTCTAAATTGGCAGAATCCAAGAAGAAACGCATAATAATCCTCCTGTAACCGTTCCTTTATTAATCTCACTCTCCATGGCTTGGCTGAACTAGTCCATCCATGGACGTTGCAAAACTTTATGTTTAGAATACGTTTAGGCTATAGAAATTATGCTTTTCCACTACTGCCGAAAATCTTTATTTTTTCTCTGATAACTTCTATAGCGGCCTCCCTGGCAGGCCCCAACATTTTACGGGGGTCAATTTCCTTAGGGTTATCTATAATCACTTGACGAGCCGCCTCTGTAAATGCCTCTCTAATATTCGTATCAATGTTGACCTTTGATACGCCTATAGAAATTGCTTCCCTGATGGCTTCTTCGGGTACTCCCGAAGAACCATGCAAGACCAAGGGAGTTGATACCTTTTTCTTGATTTCCCTAAGTCTCTCAAAATCAAGTTTTGGAATCCCTTTATACTGTCCATGTGCCGTTCCAATAGCTACTGCTAAAGCATCTATTTCGGTTTCTTTACAGAATCTTTCCGCTTCTAAAGGGTCTGTAAACAATGCTTCTCTTTCAGATACAACAATATCGTCCTCCGTGCCGCCAATTTTACCTAGTTCTCCTTCTACTGATACTCCAAATAGGCGGGCAATCTCAACCACCCTGCGTGTAAGTTCTATGTTTGACTGCAAATCATGCTTAGAACCATCAATCATCACCGAAGTAAATCCACTGCGGATACATTCAATACATTGTTCAAAACTTGTTCCATGATCGAGATGCAAGGCTACAGGTATTTTAACACTTTCGGCGGCAAGCTTTGTAAGTCCGGTTATGTAATGTATTCCTGCATACTTAATAGCCCCTTGGCTGGCCTGAATAATGACTGGAGAATTCTCTATTTCAGCAGCTGCTACTATTGCCTGAACTATCTCCATGTTATTACAATTAAAAGCTCCTACTGCATAATGTCCTTTTTGTGCTTCTAATACCAGTTCCTTCATCGGAGATAAACCCATTTTCTTGTCCTCCATTTGTTTTTTTAAATCACTTATTTTTAACTAGATTCTGACCCTTCAATGGATCTTTTGGATACCACGTCATATTATCTTCCAAAAATATAGATCCCATACTATCTATTATGCGCAAAATCTCTTTATTATCCGTATAAATAGTCCCCACTGCATAGCAAGCCTGACAAACAAGTTCTATCTTGTCGGACAGGATCTCTACAGAAAGGTTTTTGTTACCGCAGCGACACTCCAACTGCCCTCGCTCTACCATCTTACTTATTTTCTCCATTATGGCATAAACTATAAAGAAATTATCAAATTCACTTTCGTTTTCTCCATCATTAACTAACTGAGAAGCTAATTTTACAAAATTCTTTTTAATCTCTTGACAAGAATTTGCCACCTCATGGTGATGGCCGATATACCCAATAGGTAAATCCTTGTCATTACACACGAGTTCTAAAATGTCTTCACCCCAAATATGATTTCTCTTTGTAAGTAAATAATGAGATTCTCCACAGTAGATACATGGATATTCTATACTAAAATTACTTCTTTCAATACTGGTGATGGTTAATAGCGGTGCTCCACAAACACAAGAATAAGATTCTTGATTAAAGTGGGAGAAAGCAAAGGCGGATAAAGTCCTGAACTGCAGTTCCCCGCATTTCGAACATTGTATCCCGACTGTCGCTACTGCTGAAACAATCATTGCTTGCCACTCCCTTCTAGTTCTATATTTCTCCAAGTTAAATATTTTTCCTGCCTTATTCTTAATTTAATAAGCATAATTTTTAATTGAAGCTACTCAATAAAAATAAAACCAGACCAATAGGTCTGGTAATAGAGTCTTATTCGTATAAGAAAAATCCTTAATAGTTTTACTTTATTAGCTTCCTATCCAAAAATCTTTATCTTTAAGAATCTCGGAAACTTGAGTTTTCAGGTCGTTCAGATCAAATGGTTTGATAATAAACCTAGCTACCCCTAAAACTTCTGCTTGATTAACATAATGCTGATCTCCATAGGCCGTCATCATTATTACTTTTCTTTCCTTATCGGTTTCTCGAAGTTTTTTCAGCACATCGATTCCATTCATCCCTGGCATCTTAACATCCATTATTATAAGATCAGGGTCAAATTCAGGTATTGTTTCCAGAGCTTTGAGACCATTACTACAAGATTCTATTTCGTAACCATATTCCATGAAAACTTCAGTTAGAAGTCTTCTGATTCCTCTTTGGTCATCTACAATCAATAGTTTTAACAATGGTATCGCTCCTTTTATGTAATTCAAAACGTCTAAGAATTGGTTAAATTTGCATATTCTGTATTAAACGACAAAAATCCTTCTTTTATTATCCTAATTCTAAAATATTCATTATTTTTTTTATAAAATCGAGGAATTCTCGGATTAGCCAAAGTGCGTCTTAAAGGGATTTGTACTTCATCCCCTCTACAACATTCTATTTTACCAACGTCAATAACGGTTAACTGCATACCAACTTTACCAGCTATTTTTATACTTTTCCCTTTGAACAGAATTCTTTCTTGACCAAGTTGGATTCTCCAAAGGGCAGCAATATTTTTGATAATAATTTTACCTAAATCAACTATCCCTTGAGGGACAAATCTAGGATCAACTCCAAAGCCATCAGCATATCCCACAGCAATGACAGCTAGCGTAGTATCTGTCTTACTCTTATAAATGCTTTGATAACCTACAGGTGTTCCTTTAGGGACCTGCTGAACGTGAACTATCTTCGCTTTGGCTGACCAAGGATCCTGAAGCTCCAGCTTGTCCCGAAAACTGGCAGATGGGAAATGTCCCCCTATCAGAGTACCAATTCTTACCATATCATAATGATATTGGGGATAATCTAGAAAAGCAGCACTATTACAAACGTGTCTTTGTGGTACCTTAACCCCTAGGTTGTCTAACTTCAAAAGAAATGATAGATATCTATCATTTTGGACTCTTGTATATGTATGATCTTGCTGAGCAGCTCTAGCAAAATGAGTATAGGCCCCTTCAATAACTATATGAGGAGCGTTGCTTAGGCTATTGACTAAATCATCTATCATATCCTCTTTAAATCCTGTTCTTCCCATTCCTGTTTCGACTTTAAGCTGAATCTTAACTTGGATATTGTTTTCAGCTGCCATCTTCTCCAAAATAATTATCCACTCCAGCTGGGATACCGTTAGTTGTATCCCAGCCATTATAGCCTCAGCCCAATCCTGCGGTCCTGATGGCCCTAGCACAAGGATAGTGTCTTCAATGCCATGTTCCCTAAGGGTTAAAGCCTCGGTTACAGTCGTGACAGCAAAAGCTTGGCATCCTTCTTCCTGCAGAGCTTTCGCTACCTCGACAGCACCTAAGCCATATCCATCACCCTTGACAACTGCCATTACCTGACATCCTGCGGTAAGGATTGAAACAACTTGTCTATAGTTATATTTCACAGCATCCAAATCAACTTCTACCCAAAGATCGGCCATTGTTTTCCCTCTTTAGCACTTTAGTGCTTTTATTTATCCGCGTCTAAGCAAACGAACGAGTATACCTTTTAGTTTACCGGAGTACAATCTTTCTGCAAATTTCCAGACAGAGTACATGAAAGGATGATATACATAATCCCATTCGCCGATAAATTCTATGAACTCTCCATTAAAACCTTTTTTAAATTTATATAATCCATAGAGCGGATTATCTTCGCTTAAATCACCAGAGACTCCTCGGAAATCATAAAGAGTACACCCTTTATCTTTAGCCCATCGAATCATCTCCCATTGGATTAGATAATTAGGCATAACATTACGATGTTTATTGGAAGATGCTCCATAGATATACCAAGTCTTCTCTCCTGTGATGAAGGCCAATGTTCCAGCAATAATCTTGCCCTCATACTCTGCAATAAAAAGTTGAGCAAGGTCTGCTGTTACCAACGTGTCATATAAGTCTTCAAAGTAAGAGTAAGATCTTACTAAGAAGTTATCTCTCTCCGTCGTTTCTTTCAGGACTGTATAAAACTCTTGTAGGTCTTCCCTTGATCCAATCCGGATGGTAACACCCTTTTTAGCAGCCAAACGAATATTATAACGGGTTTTTTGATTCATATTGGCCAGAAGAGTATCTTCATCCCCTGAGATATCTAAGCGAAAAACATATTTGGGCTGAACTCCCTCAAAATTCTTTCCTGTATCTAGTTGTCTAAATCCTTGAGTTTGAAGATGGTCTTTTAGCTCTTTTTCGCTAGAGGCGATATCTGGATCTATTTTTAAAAGAATCGCCTTCTGCTTTTGGGCAAGGGTCTGAATAGCCTGAAATACAGTATCTAATTTTAGATGATCTTTCATATCGACAACAGGGCCGCGAGGACAATAAAAAATTGGAGCTCCTATAAAAGGCAGTTTGCGTTCTAGGATAGTTGCAGCACCAACTATCTCACCATCTGCTTCAAGTATCAGTCTCCAGGGACGCCAACCTGTCCTTCCTTTTATATCTCCCCATTCCCAAGTCTGCATGGAATGACCTTTAGGATGATTGCTAATGAAAGAATTGAATCTTTGCTTGTCTTCCTGCCCAATCCATTTGGCTGAATATTGCATAGTTCTACCTCCTAAAGGGATTATTGCCATCTCCTTAATAGTGCAAACAAAAAGGGTAAAACCAATACGTCGCGGTTACCTAAAACCGTTAGTACTGGTCACGTTAAGCTAAATGAATACTATAATGCTATTATTATATTTGTGAATTGCTTAAGAGCCCTAAGCAGCTGGTAAGCAGAATCATCAAATGATATAAAGTCTAGAATTTTAAGGTAGCTGTAACAAATTGTTTAAACAAAGGGTGCGGGTTATTGGGGCGAGATTTGAATTCGGGATGAAATTGAGAAGCTACAAACCAAGGATGATCAGGAATTTCTGTTACTTCTACCAATCTTTCATCTGGAGATGTCCCCGAAAAAGATAATCCTTTTTCCTCTATTGCTTCCCTTAAGTGGTTATTTACCTCATAACGGTGACGGTGTCTCTCATATATTACTTCATCAAGATAAGCTGAATATACAGCACTATCCTGCATGAGTTTTACTGGGGAGATACCCAGACGCATAGTTCCACCCATATCTTCAATTTCTTTCTGTTCTGGAAGCAAATCTATAACAGGATACTTGGTATGAGGATCAAATTCAGTGCTGTTAGCCCCTTTCATTCCACAAACATTTCTCGCAAACTCTATAACTGCACATTGCATACCTAAACAAATTCCTAGATACGGAACCTTGTTTTCTCTGGCATACTGAATAGCTTTGATTTTTCCTTCAATGCCTCTGTTCCCGAATCCTCCTGGTACGAGGATACCTTTTACTCCCGAAAAAACTTCACTCAGAGAGACTGCTTCATCTTCAAGTTCTTCAGAGTTTATCCAGCGAATCTTAACTTCTGCCCCTTGATCTATTCCAGCATGCCTTAATGATTCGGCAACACTGAGGTAAGCATCGGGTAAAGCTACATATTTCCCGACAATAGCAATCTCCGTATGTTTGCAAGGAGATTTTATTTTTTTAACCATCTTCTCCCACTCTGTCATATCAGCAGGAGGTGCCTGTAACCCTAAGAGATCTAGGACGATATCGTCCATCCCTTCCTTTTGAATAAGAAGAGGAACTTCATAAATAGTTGAAGCATTATTATTTGTGATAATGGCTTCTTCATCAATATCACATAGTAAAGCCAATTTTTCCTTAAGATCATTTTTAATGTCATGTTCAACTCTACAAACTAAAATATTGGGCTGAATTCCAATTCCTCTTAATTCTTTAACAGAGTGTTGTGTCGGTTTAGTTTTAACCTCTCCGGTAGCAGATAGATAGGGTAAGAGAGTTACATGGATGTAGCAAACATTCTGCCTCCCTATATCACCACGAACTTGGCGAATAGCCTCAAGAAAAGGTAAGGACTCGATATCTCCTACAGTGCCCCCTATTTCCGTAATTACTACATCTGGATTGCTCTCCCTGGCAACCCTATATATTCTTTCTTTTATCTCATTCGTAATATGCGGGATAACCTGAACAGTGCCTCCTAAATAATCACCTTTGCGTTCTTTGGTGATGACTGACCAGTAAATCTTACCTGCAGTGACATTGCTACTCTTAGATAAAGGCACGTCAATAAACCTTTCATAATGCCCAAGATCAAGATCCGTTTCCGCTCCATCATCAGTTACGAAAACTTCTCCATGTTGATAAGGGCTCATAGTCCCAGGATCAATATTGATATAAGGGTCGAATTTTTGAATAGCTACCTTCAGCCCTCTATTTTTGAGAAGGCATCCTAAGGAAGCCGCTGTTATTCCTTTACCTAGGGAACTTACCACTCCTCCGGTAACAAAGATATATTTCGTCATTCTTCTCTACCCTTTCTTTAATCAGTAAATTACATTCTTTCGGGAGCGGACACTCCAAGGATTCCTAATATGTTAGCTAGCACTTGTTTAGTAGATTTAATTAGCCCTAAACGCGCTACCCGTAAATCCGTATCTTCAATTAGAACTCTCTGACTGTTGTAGAAAGTATGGAATAAAGCTGCTAGATCAAGAACATATCTGGCTAGCCTGTGAGGTTCAGCCATTTTGGCTGATATAGCAATCTCTCCAGGTAAATCTGCTATTTTTTTCAACAGATCCTTTTCTTCATTCGAGTTGAGGAGAGCTAATTGATTTCTATCAGGTTCGATATCCGTTTCGTAACCTTGCTCTTTCGCTTGCCTTAAAATACTGCAAAGTCTAGCATGAGCATATTGAACATAATAAACCGGGTTGTCAGCAGATTGTGACTTTGCTAAATCCAAATCAAACTCAACAGTTGAATCAGGATCGCGTAATATAAAATAAAATCTGGCCGCATCTTTGCCCACTTCGTCCATCAGTTCTCTAAGAGTAATATACTGACCTGAACGCTTAGACATCTTTACAACTTCTCCATCTTGAATCAGTCTTACAAGCTGCATAAGGATTATTTGCAAACTATCAGGATTATATCCCAAAGCTTGCATAGCACCTTTCAATCTTCCAACATGTCCATGATGGTCTGCTCCCCAGATATTAATAACTTTGCGAAAACCCCTGTGGAATTTATTACGGTGGTAGGCGATATCTGCTGCGAAATAGGTTGGTACGCCATTACTACGAATTATTACCTCGTCTTTTTCATCACCAAGTAATGTTGATTTAAACCATAAAGCTCCTTCATTTTCATAGATGTAGCCTTTATCCTGTAATTCATTAGTAGTATCTCGTACATAACCGGATTCATGTAAAGTTTGTTCACTAAACCATACATCGTAAAAAACGCCGAAATCCTCCAACGTAGTTTTTATATCATGCAATTTTTCCTCTAACGCTTGGCGAACCAAAGATTCACGACGGAAATCCTCTTCCAGGGTAACGTATTTATCTCCATCCTGTTCAATTATTCTTTTTACAGTTTCGATAAGGTCTTCACCATGATATCCGGCTTCAGGGAAGGGTACATCATGGCCTAACTGTTGAAGATAGCGTGCTTCGAGAGAAAGTGCAAAATTATGAATCTGATTACCTGCATCATTGATATAGAATTCTCTGCTCACATCATAACCTGCCATAGAAAGGAGGGCTGCCAAACTATCTCCCAGAGCGGCCCCTCTAGCATTCCCCATGTGCAGTAATCCTGTAGGATTAGCACTAACAAACTCAACTTGTAATTTTTGTCCCTGACCAATATTTACTGAACCATATTTATCTTCTTGGGAAAGAACTTCCGGAATAACACCTGTCAGCCAATTGGAATCTAGTCTGAAATTAATAAAGCCCGGTCCTGCTATTTCGCTAGCGGTAATCCAGGTATCAGTGATCTCCAGGTTCTCCAAAATTATTTCGGCAATTTCTCTGGGTGCTTTTTTGCATTGTTTGGTTAGGAGCATAGCAAGATTTGTAGCCAAGTCCCCTAACTGACGTTCACGTGGCTCTTCAAGCACAAAAGCCGGAAGTTCATCGTATGCTAATTTTCCATTTTCTCTGGCCCGGTATGCGGCCTCTTCTAAATTATTATATATCTTTTTTTTAATTCTTTCATAGAGGCTCATAGAATCCTCCTTAATTCATGTTATTACCAAATCTGTTGATTTATTTACTGGTTATTGTCTTTACAAAGCACATTACTTAAGATAAAAGTTTTTCCCATCTATATTAAAATAATTAATGCAAAAAATAATTTACAATAGAAAGTTTAATATATTTTACCCTAAAATACCAGTATTAACATCTTGGACCTACTTTAAGTCGTTTATGCATTCTTAATAATAAGTTAAGCAGAGAAAAAAGTATTCTTTCTCTGCTCAACTATTTGAACACTATATTATTTTAACTATTATCCTTTAGTTTTTCAAGATGTTTTATCGCCTGTATCTACATTGTTATCTACCACGTTATATACAGCTTATATTTTAAGCTGATTTGGATGAATCTATTGGAGTAATTTTCCTCTTGGAGTTTGGATAACTCTACTTATCTTTTCTTCAGATCCATCAATAGCATTAATATAGACTAAGTATTCTTCTCCATAACCTATTCCAATAAATTCATAACAGTTGGCTTCTTGAGTCCCAATCTTAGCAATCACTGCCAGGCTGCTCTCTTTTACTTGGAGGTTCTTATCTAATTTCGCTTTAGCCTCTTCTAGACTTAATACTGTATTGAGGTTTCTATCATGGTGGAAAGCATAGTATGGGGTACTATCCAACCCCACAAGCTGGCCATTATCTGTAGCTATGATAAGTCTTAATTTATCCGGATAAATCTTGAATCCGCTTTCAAAATGAACGGCATCAATTTGGAAGGTCTCTCCTAGGTCTTGTGTCGTGGTGATAACCATAGATGACCATCCTAGTTTTTTAAGAATATCTTTGGCCTTGCCAACTGTTTCTTCAAGGCCCAGCTTACGTTCATTGATTTCTCGTTTATCACGGTAGATTGAAACTACCCCGCCTTGTTTCGTAACTTCTAGGATAATGTCGTTATATTTAAAAATGAATCCTCCCATGGGCCCTTGTGATAGCCCTGACAACTCGGGCGTTGCTTCTTTATAACCTATTTTTTCCAGAAAATCTTTAGCTACGGAGATGGCTTTCTTCTCATCAATTTCCCCTTTGGGAAGTCCTAGTGGTTTCTCAACATAGTGCTTATCCATCTCACCTTCATAATCAAAAGGAGGATGTTTTTGCAGAGTCTCACTCAATTGATTCAAGCCACTTCTGACCGAACTTGACGGTTTTTGTTGATCTTCTTGTTTTGCTTTATCTTCAGCTCCGCTTTCCTCTCCTTGAGCTGCAGTTTGAACCGTTTGATTCTTTCCACCAAAACCCATTTTTTCGAGAAGCCCCTCCGGCTTATCGATCCAGGCCAAATTTTCGGAGTACACCTGCTGTGATAGTTGTTGAGCAGCTCTATTTACATCAATAATTCTATTATGCATATCTTCGAAAATTGCCATTTCTTTAGCAGTCATAACCTCTGCTGAGGCTACCTTCCTGGTCATAGTCTTACTGAAATCTCCTACTTGGTTAATTGTAGTGTCTACATAACTCAGACCTACTTCGTCGGCAGGCAGCTGACCGAGGTTACCGACTGCACTATCACAGCCTTTCCAGGTCTCTCCCATATACAAAGCTTTGAGAGCAGGACTATTGGCGACTTTGGCTTTAGACATGCTTGTCTCCACTTCATTCAAAGAAGTTACTAGATCATTGAATGCTCGCTTGTACTGGTTTTCAGTCGCAACCCTATATTCCTTAAGTAATTGGTATTCATATACGCCCCAAGCAAGCGAGGCTACAAATGCCAGAGCGAAAGTTATAGATAACCACGAATACAGTTTTTTACGTTTTTCATCATTCATATTAAATACCACCTAGCGTGTAAAGATATGTTTGCCTAGTTTCATGATTTGAGGTCTGGACCATATAAATTTATTCTTAGTCTTATCTGGGTTAAAATAATATATTGCTCCATGAGTGGGGTCTGTACCATCCAAAGCTTCCCGGGCAGCCTTGGTCGCTGTCTCATCAGGCTCAAGATTAATTTGTCCATCATCGACAGCCGAAAAAGCTTGAGGCTGGTAGATAACCCCAGCAACCGTATTAGGGAATGACGAGCTTTTTATCCTATTCATCACGACGGCTGCAATAGCCACCTGACCCTCAAAGGGTTCCCCTCGCCCCTCCGAGTAAACACAACGGGCCAAAAGCTTAAGATCGTTTCCTTTATAACCTACCTTCTTGCCTTCGGCGGTCTGGCTCTCTCCGGTTAACCTTTTTAATTCCTTGATTGTCTTCTCTCCGGCAACACCATCGACCTTGAGTCCTCGATTTTTTTGGAATCTTTTGACTGCATCTTCAGTTTTCTTCCCATAGACACCATCAACTGTGCCAAGCTGATATCCTAACTGTGTCAATTTTTGCTGAAGCTCTTTTACTTCACTTCCCTTAGAACCTGATGTTAATGCCCTATCTCCTAAAGCTGCTCCAACAACAGCTGAAAGGATAAGACATATCACCATACTGACTGAGATAATTGTCATAATTCTAATCTGATTTTTCTTTTTCTGCTCAAACATGTTTCCACCTCGCCATATGCTTTTTCTAAAATATTGGCGGTTATGCCACTTTTTATTTTTATTTATTGTGTCTTGATAATCCAGGAATTATCCCAAAATAAAAGAATCCCAAGATTTATTCTTGGGATTCTTACTGGAATTAGATTCACGTTCTATTATATTCTTCAAAAACCGACTTGAAGATTTCAATTGCTTTATTGATATCCACTTTACCTGTTTGCTCCTCCAGTGTTTCCCCAATCACTCTCAGGGCTTGAATAAAAGTATGATTGGAGGTATTTCCCATATGCCCGAGTCGAAAACCCTTACCTGCTAGAGGACCAAGAGCTCCCGCTACTATCAAACCTTTGTCTGCCAAAGCTGCTCGAAACTTTGAATCTTCTAGTCCTGAAGGATATAGTATGCAGCTCAGGGTAGGTGCCGCAACTTCTTCTTTGGCTAAAATACTCATTCCGTAAGAGCGTAAAGCAGACCGAATTGCCTTACCAAGAGCAGTATGTCTTGTATACCTCTCCCTAAATCCTTCGGCTTCAATAATCTTCATCGCTTGATGATAAGCATAAATCATATTAATTGGATGAGTTGCAAAGTATCTCTGAGGCTCATTCATAATATGAATCCAGTTATTGATATCTGCATAATAGCTTCCTACCTTAGAGAATTTCTTTCTCTCTGCCAGAGCTTTAAGACCAAAAGCAACAATAGCTAAGCCCGGAGGCACTCCTATAGCTTTCTGGGAAGCCGATAGAACTACATCGATCTTATAATCAGGGTTACCGTATTCTTTACCCATATCTTCTTCTAAGCCGGCTGAAGCACAGACACCATCCAGTATAAACAGCGCTCCATGTTTCTTAACTATGGGAACCAATTCTTCCAGGTTAGACATTACTCCGGTGGAAGTATCTACATGAGTAATAGTTACAGCCTTAAACCCACCTTCTTGGAGTTTCTCATCTATAGCTTGAGGACTAACTTGCCTTCCCCATTCAGAAACCAAAGCTTCAGCCTCTATCCCGAGACTATTGGCTACACCAATGAATCTATCTCCGAAGTACCCATGGCTAACAATTAATATTTTCTCCCCCGGAGCAACAGTATTTATTAATGCCATTTCCATGGACAAGGTCCCAGATCCTGCTATAACGAATACCTCTCCGTCTGTATTAAACATCTTCTTGGTTAATGATAAAGCCTCCGAGAATAATCCAGCAAAGCGCATATCTGTATGTGACATGGTCTCTCTAGAAAGAGCCTCGTAGATTTCATCAACTACTGGCGTCGGACCTGGGATCAAAAGCATTTCTTTATTAGGCATAATATTCTTCCTCCTTGTAGCAAAAGCCGCGAAAATATTTTATTGTATTAATAAACGATTATACCATATCTTTCTCTAATTCTGCCATTATCTATATTTATTATTTTCTCTTCTCATATTAACTCAATCTCTATTCCTTGTGAAGTAGACATATCATACTAATATAAGAAAAAAGATGCATAGGCAGCACCTTTTTTCTACGTTTAGCAATTTGGTCAGATAATTTGGTAGAGACAATCAGTTTAGCAACTGTATTCCGCCCTTTTCTGCCAAAGTGTCAAGATTGTTAGCTTTTAAGTAACTATTAGAAATCGTATAAAGATTCTCGCCAATATAAAGTATTCTGGAAATATCTCTCTCATAGCTTGATTCCTGATATCTTTGCAGGTCTGCAAATTTACCCGCTGGATGGTGAGTAATAGTTCCTTTTAGTTTAAAACCATCTGTTAATGAAAGATTATATACGAAAGCACCTTGAAAAACAGGTCTACCATATGCCAGCTGAGGATTTTTTCGAGCTAAATAGTCATGTTGATCAATATTATTATAGTCTATTTCATGGACTGTTACCGGAAAAGCTATCAAATTCTTTTCTTTATCAAAAAGAAGAGCTTTATGGTTCCATAGGAGTTCAGATTCCGTCCCTCTATCACCAATCTCCAATTTGAACTTCTCTATCGGATTCTGAACATCACTTACATCAAATAAAGCGACTTTCATTCCAAGATAATAAGCATTTTTGATAGTTCCTTCGCCCGACCAATGAGGTTCCTCTACTTCTATAGCTTCCTTGCCAAAGCCGATAATATGGTTTTCATCATAAGGGTGAAGATAATTACTATATCCTGGAATCTTTAACTCCCCAAGTACTTGTGGATTACGAGGATCCTTTAAATCAAGAACAAACAAGGGGTCCACTGTCTTAAAGGTGACCATATATCCTCTGTCTCCGAGGAAACGCACAGAATAAATCTTTTCTCCCGGAGCGATATTTTCTATACTACCAATCACATTCATACCGTTATCAAGAATAGATACATTATTGCTCATCTGATTTTCATTATTTTTGAATTTATCAATAGTAGTCGCTATCCTGAAGTTACCTTTATGCTCATCCATACTGAATTGATTAAGAATCCTACCCGCAACACTTCCTTTACCAATGTATTCGGAAGTTCCACTATGAAGAGCAAATTTATAGATACTGGTATTTACTTCTAAAGTCCTCGGAAGAATAGAAGGCATAATTCTGCTATTAGCAGAGTCATCAGACACCGGTGTGGACACGTCTTCTTGTTTATATTCAGCTACCGCTACATAAAGATTTTCTAAAGAGGCATAGATACTTTGACCTGATCCTAGATAAGTCTTAATTTCCAATTTATTCTCTGCTTCACTCTCCAGATTGATTCCTGCAATCAACAAATAATTGGGTTCTGTGGAACCAGGGAAATAGCATATATCTTCATAACCTATCCTCTTAATCTGGCCGCCATCAGCACTATCCCTATAAGCGGGGAGGGGTAGCTCTTCTTGTTCTTCCAGTATACGATAAACGGGGATATTTTTATTGTTTACCAGATAGATGTTATCTCCTATCTTTCTGGAAGAGATGTAAGATCCATCAATTTCCACTTCTCTAATCTGCTGTAAATTTGCTTTGTCACTAAGATTGTATATCAACACTTTCACGCTGTTTTCAAAATTATTCGGGGGAAGTATCATACTTTTCCCCTTAATGTCTTCTTCAGCTGTAGTTTCCCTATAATCAGTATTGTAGTAATTATAATTATTACCGATTACAACTAGGCTCTTATCATCAACATACATTTCTACCGGATTAAAATTCTGGGAGTCATAATTAAGGGTCTCTACTACTTTCATTTCCTCTACTGGATTTGCTTTCGCTACAATCAACTGATTATTACTAATCTTGTAGATATATTCTCCATCTGTTTTCACAGTATCCGCTTCATCGACACCTTCAACCTGTACGTTTGTCCCTGAATGATCAATACTCTTAGAACTGCTTGTTGCTGAATCTGCTTCAGCAGCTTGACTCACTAATCCTTTGCTTGCTGGTATAGCTGCATCCATAAAAACTCCATAAGCCGTTACGCCTAGGTTTTCCGTCTCTTTTAATATCTTTTTAAAGTTTTCATATGATCCTATCTTCGGTAATTCCTGCGTTTCTTGTTCTGCTGCTTTGACGCTCGTACTGTCTGAATATTTAACACTACTGATTAATACAAGTGCTATAAGGCAGAAGAAAGTAAGATATTTAATCCCTCTCATGATTATAATCCTCCTTTGGACTCAAAAATCTAGGAAAATTCTAATTTCTACTTCTTGCCATTATAGACGAGAAAGGCGAAGGAAATCTGTTCCTTCGCCTTAAGTATTTATGCTTTTCTTTTTATTCTGTTTTCTTCTACTGCTAGCTTCCATTGTTCCCTAGCAATATTTACATATTTCATATTCTTGCTTTTATCACCATGTTCTGTAACCGCAGTAAAAAACTTTACTGCTTCAGAATAATTTCCTAAGCGCCGATTCAACTCTCCTATCATATATAAAACCTGCATTTCGGGTATCTTCTCGGAATCAAAGTCCGAATTAATAAACGCCTTCTCATACTCATTAAGAGCTAGTTTCAGAAACCGTGATTCTTCTTGAGAATCGCCATTTCCCCTATATGCCCAAGCCAATCTGAGGCAGAGGTGGGCAAAAACGATGTGTTTTTCTTTGACAAGTTGTGCAGAATAGATTGCTAATTTATAAGTGCGTATAGACGATTCAAAACTACGTTCCCCACAATAATTAACATTTTTATCCATCTTGGCTGTTATTTCTTTATTGACGTTATCTCTAGAAACATGACTAAAATAACTTGTGAAATCCTCGGTGAATGCAAATCCACACTCCGGACATATTACAACGTAATAATATAATGGACTATGACTTCCATTACTGAAGATAGGACAAAAATCACTATCGACTCGCAACGGCTTAATAAATCTGCTTCTTACCTTTTTGGTGGTAAATCTTTTCCCACAAAAAGGGCAGTCTACCTTTTTATCATAGAGAGGTTCCAGCTGGGATTGTTTTTCTGTATTCATTTAATAACTACCTCTTGTTCACTTCAGATCTTCCTCTTCTTTATTTTAAGGGTTTTGTTGGCAACAATCTACTCTTGATAATCTTTTTTTGGAGGTCTTGGACCAAAAAATTGATAGTAATGACATTCTAATCTGCCGTTATAGAGTTTGCGACTTTTATCCCAACGTTTATTGATGAATCTTTCGGGCTTAGGTACTGATGTAAGCATATGAAGAGACCAGTCTTCTAATGAGGTGAATACAGCACCTAATTCTTTATAGGCCTCCTCCGCCTGGTCCAAACTTCCTAGGCGTTGGCCATATGGAGGATTTGTTATAACATGTCCATATCTAAATCTCGAACGAACTTCTTTAACAGGTAATTTTTGAAAATAAATTTTATCTTCTAAGCCAGCTTCTTTAAGGTTTACCCTAGCCAATTGAAGAGCATTTGAGTCTATATCCGAACCATAAATATTTAGAGCCTCATCTCTACGCCAAAAATCTAAGGCCTCTTCTCTGGCTTTGTCCCAATATTTCTTTGGAATATTGGGCCATTTTTCAGAGCTAAAATTCCTTTTAATTCCTGGAGCTCTATTCTGCCCTATAAAAGCTGCCTCAATAGGTATAGTTCCCGTTCCACAAAAAGGATCCAATAGAACTCTATCCACTTTCCAATAACTAAGAATAACCATGGCTGCTGCCAAGGTTTCTTTTAGAGGAGCCTCCCCTGCTAGTTCTCTGTACCCTCTTTTATGTAATCCTTTACCAGAAGTATCTATAGTTAAAGTTACAGTGTCTTTGAGTAGTGCTACCTGAATAGCATATAGCGGGCCACTTTCTTCGAACCAATTTAGACCATATACGTCTTTTAACCTCTCTACAATAGCTTTCTTTACAATCGCTTGGCAATCTGGGACACTATGTAATTGAGATTTCACAGACTTACCTGAGACTGGGAAACAAGCATCTACGGGTAACCATTCTTCCCAAGGAAGTGCTTTGGTCTGTTGAAAAAGCTCTTCGAAACTTCGTGCCGAAAACTCTCCTATCTTTATTCCGATCCTCTCAGCACATCTCAACCAGATATTTGACCTACAAAGACCTTCTTCATTAGACATAAACTTCACTCGGCCATTCTCTACTTCAAGTTGCTCGTACCCAAGATTTCTTATTTCTTTAGCTACTATAGACTCTAGTCCAAATGCGGTCGCTGCGATTAGTTCTATTTTAGCCAAGAAAATTCACCCCTTTGTATTTGAAGCTCTACCGTTAATCTGCGATTATATTAGATAATTCTGCTTAATTCTACTTTAAATCAACTTATTTGTTTTTTCAGACAAACTTTTCATTATTTCTGATTTATTATATATCTATTTCGTATAAAGAATTAATATCTCTTTGATAATGCCTTTAAATTACCATATTTTTACTCGTAATTAAATTGCAAGTATTTTTCTTCATTGACAAGTATCAACATTTTTCTGCCAGTAGATATAGTATACTTGTAAAAGTGTTAAACTAATGGCTTTCAGGAGGAAAAGTTTTGAAACCTTTGGTAATGATTGTTGACGATGATCGCGGAATGTTAAACCTTTTAAGCATTATCTTAACAGATAATGGCTATGATGTACTTGCTGCTTCCAATGGGATTGCCGCCCTTAATCTTCTTAGTTGCAATTTATCCCCGGATATTATTATCACGGACTACTGCATGCCTCGCTTAAAAGGGTCTAAGTTAATCGAAGCAATATACGCTTGTGATGATTTGAAGTATATACCTGCAGTCATACTATCCGGTTCAGATTTAACAAGCGTCAATCTCCCGCAAACGGATAATTTCCGTGGAGTTATCAATAAGCCTTTTCGAGTCAATACCCTATTACAGACCCTCAATGATCTTATAAAAGAAAATGGCTATGGTTCTTCCGTCCACTCCGCTTAGCACTTCAATTTTTTTTGTCCAAAAGGCGTTTTTCTAATAATTAGGAATACGCCTTTTATTAATCTTCCCGGAAGTAATGCTTATAATGAATAAATTAACTTTTACTATCATGCAAAGAGGTTATTTTCTTATCAAGATAACTTTTTTCTGGCCTCGAAGCAAGATATACTCCACAGATTATCAGTATGGCACTAAGAAATTTAAATATGCTTATGGTTTCTTCAAGTATAGTTCCCGCCAAGATAATAGTATACACAGGGACAAGATTAATAAACATAACTGTTCGAGGTGCCCCGATTTGGTGAATAGCATTTAGTTGTATATAATACCCAACAACTGAGGCGAATACCGCCATATATAATATTTCCAGCCATACTCCCGTTGTCACCATCACTAAAGATTCCAAAGGGTTTTCAAATACTAAACTGAGCACTAGGCTGAGTACTGTACAAACTAGAAAAGTATAAGCTGTTGTGGTAAGTGGTGATATCCTGTACTCCAACATGAATCTGCGACTTAAGAGAGCATAAGTAGAAAAGCACATAACCCCCATGGCCATATAAATATCTCCTATATTGAATTCCAAATTAGTTACTATTTGAAGGTTTAGTCCCGTAATTACACTGAATACACCAAGCAGGGAAACTCCGACTCCGATTAACCTAAGGGTACTGATTTTCTCTTTAAAGAAAGCAACTGCTAAGACTGTCGTAACCATAGGATTGGTTGCCCCGATAAGAGAAGAGTTAATGGCTGTAGTATGAATCAGCGCTAAAAAAAAGAAGAAATGATAGCCTAGGGTACCTATGATTCCCAGAATAATCAAAGGGAAGACTTGTTCCTTGCGCGGAATCATTCTTTCGGGTTCTTTAATCCTTAATAACAGAAAAATTAAAGGAAGAGCAAAGAGAAAGCGTAAGAAGGTTAACGTTAGGGGTTCAAAAACATGTACCGCCATCTTTCCTGCAATAAAAGCTCCTGCCCAGAACAAGGCTGCAATCACCATAGATATATAAACTGTTCGATTAGACATATTTGCTCCTAGATTTCAATTATTTATATTCAGCATTATTAGAATACGCTTTAATTACTAATACGGTCAAGCCTATTACATAGAACATTTTCAATTTTACTCCTAGACAATTATTAAAACTGTGTAAATAAGAAATATCAAATTTTTTAAAGTCAATTTATGGAACAAAGTTTAAATATTACTAAGCTTTTAATAAATCTATATAGTATTTGCCCAACCAGAAGGTCATAAACTAAGTAAAGCAACGTTTCTTTTTTTCTTTATTTATGTTAATTTACTCTGGAGGGTAACATTATGAAATTTGAAGGAACCAAAACATTTGCTAACTTAGCCAAGGCTTTTGCCGGTGAGTCACAAGCCAGAAACCGTTATGTTTTTTCTGCTTCTGTTGCTAAGAAAGACGGTTTCCAAGCAATCGGTTCTACTTTTTTAGAAACTGCTGAGAACGAGCAAGAGCATGCTAAAGTTTTTTATAAACTGTTAGTTAAATATGCTCCTTCTACAGATGTAATTCATGTCAGAGCTGATTACCCATTGGAATATAAAGATACTCTAGCGAATCTTAAAGCTGCTGCTGAAGGCGAGCGCGAGGAGTGGGAAATTATCTATTCTGAATTTGGGGATATTGCTGAACAAGAAGGATTTGCAGAGATTGCTGCTGCCTTCCGTAATATCGCCTCAGTAGAGAACCACCATTACTTACGTTATCTGGGATTAGCCAAGGCCGTTGAGACCAGTACTTTATTTAAAAAGGATATCACTACCGACTGGAAATGTACGAATTGCGGTTATATTCACCAAGGATCAACTGCTCCTGATATCTGCCCAGCATGTATCCATCCACAAGGATTCTTTATTGACTTACCACAGAATTATTAAACAACAAACGTTTTTCCTGTAAAGTCCTTCTAAGGCCGTATCTTTAAGATGCGGTCTTTAAAGATTTGATTGCAACACTAAGATGATTGATATAGCCATAATAATAAGCATGTGCTAGTATATAAACGTATTTTAGAATTAGCTGTCGCATAATAAGATTTTTAATGAGAAAGGAAAAATTTATGCAGGAAAGACACGCAATAAAATATCTTGTCCCAGGGTGGTTTGCTGTTATCATGGGAACAGGTGGTCTTGGGAATATCTTATATCTTTGGCAGGACGTCTTCCCTCCAGGTAAATACCTTGGTATCACACTAGCTTTATTAGCAATTGTTCTCTATTTTTTGGTATTGATACCTTGGTGTCTCCGTTGGTTCTTATATTACGATTACGTTCGCCGCGATTTACATAATCCTATTGCTGTGAATTTTTTCGTAACTATGCCTGTGGCTACTACCATTATAGGAACAAATATCCATTTTATTTGGAGCTCATACATTAATTCTTCTTTAGTATTTGCTTTATGCCTTATCTCATGGATAGTTGCGATTATCGGAGTCAGCTTCTTCACCTTCTATACCACTTTTCGTATGATGAAAATGGAGATCTCTCCTAACCCTGATACAATGAATTTCTCTTGGATTATGGCTCCCATAGCTAATATGGCTGTCCTATTAATTGGAAATCCTGTCTTGAGCATGACTATAAATCATTATCCAGATTGGGCCATCGCTGTCTTAATTAGTAATATCGCTCTCCTGGGAATCGGATTCTTTCTTTTTATTTTTATCAGTGCAATCATTTTTGTGCGCCTGGCTCAATATCCTTTACCTCCAGCAGATACCACCCCATCCTTCGGGATTTTCTTAAGTGCCGTTGGTCTGGCTGTAAGTGCTGTGATTGATACCGCCAAAAATTCTCAGGCCATGGGTATGTTATCAACAGTCGACCTGTCCTATATTGGAGCGGCAGTCATCTGGGGCTTTGGTATCTGGATAGTTGGAATTATCTTCATTATTTGCATCCACCATTTGAGGAATTCCAGCTTAGATTTTAATCTGGGATGGTGGGCATTTATCTTCCCTTTGGCAGCCTATACAATGGCCAGTCAAAAGATAGCAGCTTATTTTGTAACCCCACTAACTTCAGGCTATACATCATTTCTGACTATTCTTCTAATCTTTCTCTGGCTCTACACTTTCGGACAAACCATTATTGGCGTTGTTAAGGGCAGGCTCCTGACAGGTACTCCAGTTACTCCTCCTTCATCTAATTAAATGACTTCATAAAGTTTAACCTTTATGAACCTATATCCTTAAGAGAACAGTTGCCGAATATAATATATCATAAACTGAAAAGGAGGAAATGCAATGTGAAAAGACAGATTGGCAAATCAGATTTTTCGTTTATAACCAAAGAACTTAACCATTATGAAGAGACAGGACTTATTACCACAGGACAAAAAGATTCAATCGTGAATATTTATATTGTAAAAGGAGAATTGAATTTTGTTAGGATAGTGGTTACTATTGGAGCCATTCTAGTTGGTTTGGGTGTTCTCAGTTTCATTGCCAGTAATTGGGGCGGTATGACCAAGCTAGTTAAACTAAGTCTCATCTTTGGAATTTTCATTGGAGTTAATGCAATAAGCTTCAACCTTCAGAGTTATCCTAAGACAGCTCGTAGTCTCATCTATTTAGGCACTTTAGTATATGGTGCCGGAATTTTTTTGATTGGACAGATGTTTAATTTTGGTGGTACTTATTCTACTGCTTTCTTGCTTTGGTCGATGGGTATAATTCCCATGGCTTTCCAACAGAGAGATAAATACTTATTACTATTTGCCAATGTTTTATTTCTAATTTACTTAAATGCTTCTCTCAGTGAGGGGTTCCCCTATGTGTCTATCATAGGTATACCCGCTCTTTACCTTGCCCTCAATTACTTCGGAAGACCTAAACTTCTATTGTTCTTTGCTAACGTTTCAGCACTAAACTTGATTGGGTATTTAGGCTTTAGAAATGAGATTGTCGGATTATATATAGCAGGCGGATTTTTTATTATAGGGCTATTGATGTTCACTATCCGACATAAGCTTCACTTCGATATCTTTAAGCTTCAAGGTAATATCGTTTTCGGCATCTCGGGTATTGTCCTTACCTTACCTCATATGTGGACTCGGGTTTCCAATTCTTATCAAACAGAGGCGAGTACAATTTTCGCAATTGCCTTTATGATATTGCTTTTCGCCTTAATAAGAAAAGGCAGTCTTATTAGTCTATTATTTGTCTGTCTAACCATCTTCCGCTATTATGTTGATACTTTTGAATTTCTACCGAAATCACTTTTCTTTATGGTTGGGGGGTTGTTGTTACTCGGTTTCGGTTTCTACTTTGAAAGATTGAGAAGAACACAAAAAGGAGGAATATCCTTATGACTAGAAACAAAAAGTTCCTAATCGCAGTTCTTATTCCTCTATTAATTCTAATCGGCCTTACAATAATACCTGTAAAAACTATGCTTTACGGACAAGAGATTCTCTTAGAGACTCGTGCTGTTGATCCAACTGACTTATTTCGCGGTGACTATATTATTGTTAGTCCCAAGATATCCCAGATACCAAAGACTAAATTTCCATCAATGGAGTTGGACAACAATAAAAAAATATATGTGCTCTTAAAGCAAGAAGGACCCTACCATGTAGTTGACAGCATCGCTACCACACAACCACAAGAAGGTCTCTATCTCGAAGGGCGGATACCATTCTATTACTTTGATTCGGAGCTGGTACAAGTTGATTACAGTTTGGATAAATACTTTATCCCTCAAGGTAGTGGCAAACAACTGGAAGATGCTTCATTCCGAGGAAATCTTATTGCAAAAGTAAAGGTTTTAGATGGTTACGGACTGTTAACTGATATAGAGATAGGAACTGAGCGTACGTAATATTCCTATCCGATTCACTAACGTTCTTCTCTAAAATACGGCTCTCCTAATGATTTAGGAGGGGCGTTTCTTTTATCTTTTCTAAGTGAGACTATCACAAGAATGATAATGGTAACCACATAGGGAACCATATCAAAAACATACTGTGAGATTGCAATACCAGTACCTTGGAGTCTGAATCCGATTATATCCAACCCTCCGAAAAGATAAGCTCCAAAGATAGCTCGATAAGGATTCCATGCTGAAAAAATAACTAAGGCTACGGCAATCCATCCTCTACCAGCTGTGATGTTTTCTTGCCAAACTGGAACGTAAACTAAAGACAAGTAAGCACCACCTAGCCCGCATAAAGCCCCACCGATTAAGATATGGATATATTTATACCTGGTAATTCGAACACTGGCAGCATCGGCAGCAGCTGGATTCTCTCCCACCGCCCTTAGATTCAGTCCTCTTCCCGTCTTATAGAGGTATAAACCTAAAATAATGGCTGTAATAAAGCCTAGATAAACAAACATATCATGGTTAAAGAGTATTTCGCCAAAATAAGGGATATCTCCTAATCCGGGAATTTTTAGTTCTCGGAAAAAGTCATTAAATTCATCGGTCATCTTCAGCCCAACTAGTTTCTGACCTACAAAACCTGCAAACCCTGTCCCAAATATAGTTAGAGCCAGACCCGATACTACTTGGTTAGCTCTCAGGCTTACCGTTAAAAAGGCATATATAAAAGCTCCAATACCTCCAGCTAGTGCTGCAAATATTAAAGCAAGCAAAGGACTATTAGATGAATATCCCATTTGAAAGCCAATCACAGCTCCCATGAGCATCATTCCTTCAACTCCCAGGTTTAAGTTACCGGCTTTCTCCGTAATGATTTCACCTAACGTAGCAAAGAGGAGGGGTGTACCTGCGATAATGGCTGCTTTGAGAAATGCTACTGTAATCATTCTCTATCCTCCTTTGCTTTAGAAAGACTTTTCCAATCGAATATTACTTTATATCTTGCAAAAAACTCGCTTCCCAATACGAAGAATAGAATAATTGCTTGGAATAATTGGGCCGAAGCAGCCGAAAGCCCGAAGGCGGATTGAATATAAGAACTACCTTGAATTAATGCTGCAAACAATACTGATACCAATACGATCCAATGAGGCTTTAAAGCCCCTAACCAAGCTGTAATAATTGCTGTATAACCAACCCCGCCGGTAATCTCTTTAGAGAGAGTAAGGTTAACGCCTGAGGTTTGGATCATGCCTACTATACCACAGATGCCGCCACTTAAGACCATAGCGAGAATAATTGTCCTAAATATATTAATTCCAGCATAACGAGCAGTATTGATGCTTTCTCCAATAACTGCAATTTCGAATCCCTTTTTACTACGGTTCATAAAAATATAAACAAGTACAACTAAGATTAGGGCTATAATCCACCCAATATGTAATCCAAAAAGTTTAGGCAAAATAGCATTTTCTGCAAAATTAGGAATTTTAGGAAATCCAAGGGCACTTGGGTCTTTCCAAGGTCCAAACTGAAGATAAATAATCCACTTTAGGGCTACGTAGTTCATCATCAGCGTAATGATTGTTTCGTTTGTCCCCCACTTTGCTTTGAAGAAAGCCGGAATGAAACCCCAAATTGCTCCACCTATAAAACCAGCCAGGAACATTATAGAAAGAAGAACTGGTCTTGAGAGATCGGAGTGATTCAAGGCAACGTAACTGGCAAAGAATGCCCCCATAATAATTTGCCCTTCAGCTCCGATATTCCAGAATTTCATTCTAAACGCAATCGCTATACCCAGAGACGTAATAATCAAGGGGATGGCATTAACAAAGGTTTGCTCAAGTCTATAAGCACTTCCAAAAGCACCATTAATCATAGATATATAAACCCGGATAGGATTAAGCCCCAAGAATAGAATAAATAAGCCCGTGGTGAATAAAGCCAAAAATATGGCCGCTAAGAATATTAAAGTCTGTCTTCTGGTCCCGATATCAGCTTTTTTTACTAATCTAATCTGCATTGTCCACCTCTTTGTTTCCGAGCATCATTAAACCAAGCTGTTCTTTAGTGGCTTTACGAGCATCTACAATACCAGTAACTTCTCCATTAGAAATCACCATAATACGATCACATAAACCAAGTAGGGAGTCCAAGTCTTCAGCAATATAAAGGATAGAGACTCCTTTTTTCTTTTCTTCATTTAAAATATCATATATCTTCAAGCAAGTATTAATATCTAGCCCTCGGACGGGATAAGCTGTAATTAGCAATTCTGGATGAGAATCTAATTCTCTTCCGAGTAAAACCTTTTGAATATTTCCTCCAGAAAGGTTTTTGATGGGATGATGAACTCCTGGTGTTATAACATCAAGTTTCTGAATTATCTCTTTGGCTTTTTCGGCTGCAGGTTTTCTTTTTACAAGAAAACCTTTGCTCTTATGGTATTGCTTAAGCAATATATTGTCGACCATATCCATATTAGCCACTAATCCCATTCCCAACCGATCCTCAGGAATGAAGCTCATGCTAATTCCTCTTGTTATAAACTCCTTCGGGTTCTTGCCGGCGAGGTCTTCTCCCTTAAATGATATCTCTCCTTCTTTAATTGGATAGAGTCCGGCTAATGCCTCACAAAGCTCTTTCTGGCCGCTTCCTGCGATACCAGCTACTCCCAGAATTTCTCCTTGGTACATCTCAAAATTGATGCCTTTTAAGACCTCAACTTTTTCTTCATTATCTGCTCTAAGATTTCTTACCTTAAATACCACTTTATCAGTGAGTTTATCAATGCGCTTTATAGAAAGATCCACAGGCCTACCCACCATGAGTTCTGTTAGTTCCTGAGGATTGCTGTTTTCTTTTATTAAAGTATCTATGGTGCGCCCTTTACGCAGAACGGTAACTCTATCTGCTATTTCCATAACCTCATTCATCTTATGGCTAATGAAGATAACAGAACAATCTTGATTCTTCATGCGGCGCATAATTTTAAATAGTTTGACTGTTTCCTGTGGGGTTAATACTGCTGTAGGTTCATCGAGGATTAGAATACGTGCTCCTCGATATAAGGTTTTTAATATCTCAAGAGTTTGTTTCTCCCCTACCGACATATCAAATACATATTTATCCAGGTCCACATCTAATTGGAATTTCTCCATAATCTTATTGATCTGTTCTTTTTGGATTCTCTTGTTTACAAATAAGCCAACATTATATCCTAACAGAATATTGTCCAAAGCAGTAAGTACTTCAACAAGTTTAAAATGCTGGTGTATCATACCCACACCAGCCTTGATAGCATCTCTAGGTGATGTAAATCTATTCTCTTTATTATCTATAAAAATATGACCACTGTCAGGGATATAAATCCCTGACAGCATATTCATGAGCGTGCTTTTTCCGGCTCCGTTTTCACCCAAGAGGGCATGAATCTCACCCTTGGTAACATCTAAATTCATATTGTCTGTAGCTTTAACTGTTCCAAAAATTTTAGTAATATCCCTCATAGATACATATGCAGAACCGTTTTTCATACAAATTCACCTATTGCCCGATTTTTCCTTCTACACCTTCAACAAACCATTTCATGCCTAACTGATCACCAATGGAAACGGTCGACCCAGCAGGGACCATCTCTTTACCATTTTGATCTTTGATAGGACCAGCAAACACATCGAATGTCCCAGCCTTCATTTGATCTTGTACTTTATCAACGGCTGCTTGAGCTTCTGCTGGAGCAATATCAGTGAGAGGTGCAAGGTCAACGAAACCATCCTTTAAGGTTCCCCAGTAAGCTTCAGGTTTCCAAGTGCCCTCTTGGATTTCTTTCACAGTCTTAACATAATACATGCCCCAGTTCCACAGAGGTGCCGTCATATATGATTTAGGAGCCATCTTAGACATGTCGGTATTATAACCAACTGACCATACTCCTCTTTCTTCAGCCGCAACCTGTGGACCAGCAGTGTCCTGATGCTGAGCAATAATGTCTACCCCTTCATCTAGAAGAGCAACAGCCGCTGCTTTTTCTTTAGCAGGATCAAACCAGGTATTGGTCCATTTAACTTTAACAACTGCATCTGGATTTACAGAACGGACACCCAAGGTAAAGGCATTGATTCCACGGATAACTTCAGGATAATCAAAAGCTGCTACGTACCCAATGGTATCGTTTTGGGTCTTTAAGCCGGCAACTATTCCAGATAGATATCTTGGTTCTTCAATACTTCCAAAATAGTTTGCGTAGTTATCTCCAATCTTATCGCCTGAGCAATGGAGGAAAATAATGTCCGGATATTCTTTAGCTACATTTACCACATGATCCATATAACCATAACTAGTAGCAAAGATAACTTTGGCACCCTGGTCAATCATATCTTTCATGACTTTCTCTGATTGCTGATCTTCAGGTACACTTTCTTGAATAATTGTTTCTACATCAAGTTCTTTCTCTAAATATTGACGACCTTGGTCATGTGCATAAGTCCAACCTGCATCCCCTACTGGACCAATGTAAATGAACCCAACTTTCAATTTTTCTTCTCCAGCTGGAGCAGGTGTGTTTGATGAACAGCCTGCAACAGTCAGCGTTACTGCTAGTAATGCAACCAGCAGTAGAGTTAATCCCTTTCTCATTTAGCTTGTCCTCCCTATTATTTAATAAAAAATAAAAAATTCTACCTAAATCAGTCTACAAAAGAAATAGTCCCTCCTGCCAAGGATTTTACTCTTGCCAGAGATTCCAATCTCACATTTTTATCCAGAATAGAATCCCTACCATTTTGAAAGCTCTTTTCAATAACAATTCCTACCCCTGCGACCTGAGATTTAGCTTGCTTGGTTATGTCCAATAATCCTAATACGGCATTACCGTTGGCTAAGAAATCATCAATTATAAGTACCTTGTCAGCAGGGCATAAGTAATTCTTATCTACTTTGATGTTGTAGTGAGTATCCTTGGTATAAGAAAAAACTTGGCTTTCGTAGACCTCTGAGTTAAGATTCCGGGCAGAATTTTTTTTGGCAAACACTACTTTGACATTATCAAAGTACTGAGCTGTGATACAGGCAATTCCTATACCTGAAGCTTCTATGGTTAATATCTTAGTAATTTTATTTTCAGAAAACCTTTTCTTAAATTCCTGGCCGATCTCCTGAAAAAGTCCGATGTCCATTTGATGATTAAGAAAACTGTCGACTTTAAGTATATCATTCCCAATAACGCGGCCACTATGACGGATATATTCTTTAAGTAGTTTCATGTTCTTACCTTATTCTTTATTTTTCATTATTCCACTAGAACTAATTATATCTATTCAGAGAGGAATTTTCAATTTAATAATCGAACAATATTAAATTTTCTTTTAAAATCATTCGGTTTTCTCTTTGGGTGTTTTTATAAATGGACCGTTTAAATCTTAGTAATGTCCTGCTACGATTATGAATAAGCATAAAGCAACCTAAGAAATCATTACGATAGTGATAATATGGAGGAAGCAAATGAATCCCAAAACCCTGTTAGTTATCAATAACAAAAAATTTATATTTAAGTTTATTCTTTTTTTAGCAGCTTTCCTTATCTCTTTGTATGACATTACTCTGCTTAAAAAAGTTTTAGTAACAAACATCGGTTACTTTTCTTTTTACCAAGTATTGTGGTTCTTCTTCCTCTCCGAAATGCTTCTTGTTTTCGTTCCGCGCTGGAGTACTTACGTCGGTTGTGGAAAGCTTTACGTCAAGCATTACAGTGAAGCGGTATACCAACAAGATGCTCTATTAAAGCACACGAAAAAATTTAACAGACGTGCCTTATTGGCCCTTATATTCTGGTTAGCTTTACTATCAGGACTTGGTGTTATTTTCCTTAACGGGCTTATCAATGAAATGGGATTATTTCTCTTATTCTTATTCTTATATTTTGCCGATCAGTTTTGCATTAATATTTGGTGCCCATTTCAGGCTTGGATAGTTAGAAGTAAGTGCTGTAACGCCTGCAGGATATATAATTGGGATCATATTATGATTTTTTCTCCCTTGGCTTTTATCCCCTCGTTCTGGACTTGGAGTTTAATCGCAGTTTCTCTAATAATTATGATCCAATGGGAATATCAGCACTATAGATATCCTGAACGTTTCTCGGAAATTTCGAATCTTAATCTTCGGTGCAGATACTGTAAGAACAAATGTTAGACGTGCAAATACATTTTAACATTAACAATAATATTTCCCTGATATCCTTTTGCTATCAATAAAATTTTGTCAAAACTCAATTATTCTTTATTATATTTGTATCTCTCGTTAAAATCTATTGAAATTTACGGATACTCTCCTTTATAATAAATATGAATGCATTCATATTTGAATGCATTCATATTATTTTTTTAACACCATAATTATATGGTAACAGGTGAATGGTTATTGCTTCTAAGCCTTATTTATTAAGTACGGAGTGAAAAATATGCCCAGTATAAGAAATAGAAAAAAAGAAGCTATCCGCAACAAAATTTTAGAAGCGGCCAAAGAATGCTTCCTAACGGATGGTTTTGCAGAGACCACGATTGCTGATATCGCTGCTAGGGCCAACATTGGGGTCGGTACCCTCTATAATTATTTTCCTTCCAAAGCCCTTCTTTACATGCAAAGCTATTACCTTGAAATAGGAAATCCTTCAGAAAAATTGGATGACGTTATCAGCAAATTTGGAAATGACCCTGCCATGACCGTTATCAAGATAATAGAAGTCTATCTAGAGCCCTATAAGACTTTTGAAAAAAATACTACACGAGAGCTATTTGTAGTTTTTATGGATAGCATCACTAAGCATCCTGAGCTTGGAGAAGTCTATACAAAGAATAAATATCTATTTATAGATTTCATCGCTAAAATTCTAGAGGCCTATCAAGAAAAATGGATGCTTGAAACTGGTTTCGATACCAGAGACGCTGCTTTTTGCGTGTTCAGTATTCTTACCACCCAAGCCCTTTTCTTTATGATGAACGATAGCATTACTTATGATGAGATGCAAAATAATATCTTGCGCCAAATCAAACTATTCTTTCAAGGCAAAATCAAACAGAAAGGGGGAAGAAAATGAGTCCTTTAATTCGGGCAACTGGTCTTACCAAAACATATCAGATGGGTGAAGTTGAAGTTAAAGCTCTGGTCGACACCGATTTTCAAATCTTCGAAAACGAGTTCATTGTTATCCTAGGCCCTAGTGGCTCAGGCAAAAGCACCTTACTTAACATGGTCGGAGGTATGGATCAGGCTACACGAGGTGAACTTTTCTATAAAGATATTCCCCTCCACTCTGCTGATTCTAAAGAACTGACGTTATATCGGCGCAATGCCGTTGGCTTTGTTTTTCAATTTTATAATCTTATCCCTAACCTTACCGCTTGGGAGAATATCAGCCTTTCAGCGGAAATTGCTAGAGATCCACTGGATGTAAGCACTATCCTGGATCAGGTTGGTTTAACAGACCGTGCTGACCACTTCCCTTCTCAGTTAAGTGGCGGAGAACAGCAAAGGATTGCTTTGGCCAGAGCAATAGCTAAGAATCCTGAGCTACTTCTTTGTGATGAGCCTACAGGTGCCCTTGATTCTCAAACAAGTATTCAAGTATTGAAAATACTCAAAGACTTTCACGAGAAGTATAAAAAAACCGTAATTATTATTACTCATAATGCAGGGGTAGCTCAGATTGCTGATCGTGTTTTCTACATAAAAGATGGCGGGATTTCCCGGATAGTGGTTAATGAGAATCCTATTCCTCCAGAGAAGGTGACATGGTAATGATGCTGTTTAGAAAAATGCGCCGTGACCTCTTAGAACAAAAAGGTGCCTATGCTGCTTGTATAGTGGTCATCGCCATCGGCTTGATGATGTACTCCTCGATGTCCATCGTGATGGACAACTTAACTCTCTCTCGAGATACTTTTTATGAAAATCAACATTTTGCCGATGGTTTCGCAGAAATCCAAGCCATGCCTTATAACCAAATAGAAAATCTAAAAAAGATAGAAGGTATCCAGGATGTTCAAGGAAGATTAATTAAGGATGTCCGGGTAGTCATGCCGGATAGTAAAGAAAACGTTTATCTACGTTTGGTTTCTATCGATACTTCCCAATCGAAAGTATTAAATGATGTACTGCTGGATGAAGGGATTCCCCTTTCAGATGACAACTTTAATATGTGGGTGGATAATAAATTCTTTGTGGCCAACTCTTTGCAGCTCAACGATGAAATAGATTTCATAGCTGAAGGGAAGATGAAGACCTTCCGGGTGATTGGTTCTGGTAAAAGTCCAGAATTCATTTATACCCTGAGAACGGTGAGTGAAATTTATCCTAATCCTGAGACCTTTGGAATAGGTTATCTCCCTCTGTCGGTAATGAAGAACCTCTTTCAGGAAAAAGAAGCAGTCAATGATATTGTTTTTACTCTCAAGCCTGACGCTAACTTTGATGAAGTTAAAGCTTTTCTTGAAGTAGAACTGAAGCCTTACGGTTTAGAGAGCATCTATCCCCGTAAAGATCAACTGAGTACTGTTATGTTAAACCAGGAGCTAGCAAGTCTTCAAGCAATGGCTAAATCCATGCCTCTGATCTTCTTGTCCGTAGCGGCTATGATTCTTTATATCATGCTTAAGCGGATGATCGAACAACAACGGACTCAACTCGGAACCCTTAAAGCATTCGGGTATACAAAGAACGAAATATTATTCCATTACGTTTCCTACGCTCTTATTACCGGACTCCTAGGAGGAATGATTGGAGGAATCTCTGGTTCATTACTTACCGGACCCTTCCTCAGTCTTTACCGAGATTACTTTAATATGCCAGGGATGGAGGCTAGCTTTTCACCCCAGTATTTTTTCCTTAGTCTCGTATTAGCTACATCCTTTGCTTTGGTTGCTGGGTATCAGGGTTGCAGAAAAATGCTGATCCTCGAACCAGCCGAAGCCATACGCCCGGCTGCACCTCCGCCAGGAAAGAATGTTATTTTTGAAAAAGCCATCTTCTTCTGGAAAATGCTTACGGTTCAAGGTAAAATGGCCTTGCGAAATTTGGCTAGGAATAAGGTGCGAACCAGCTTCCTCTTTATTGGAATCATGTTTACTTTTAGTTTGCTGGCTCTCCCTTGGTCATTTAAAGCTCTAAGTGATGTCTTACTTTTCGAACAATTCGAGAAAATAGAAACATACGATGTAAAGATACCTTTAGCACTTCCACTTAGCCAAGAAAAAGTGCAAAGAGAACTTGCTGATTTTGATGGTGTAAAAGCTGTAGAATCTATGGCCGAGATTCCTGTGACCTTAAATAATTCCTGGCACGAAAAGAGCGTCGTCTTGCTGGGATTAAAATCTAACAGTAGTCTCTATCATATTGTGGACAGCTCTGGAAAATCTGTACGTGCGCCAGAAAACGGAATTCTGATATCTCAGCGACTTGCCGACCTTCTTCAGGCAGATGTCGGTACAACACTTAGCGTTGGAAGTCCTTATTTTAGCAAGCCAGATGAGAGAAAATATTTACAGGTGGTAGGCGTTATTTCTCAGAACCTAGGGTTGAATGCCTATATGGAAATCTCTGCTCTTCAAGCTTTTCTCGGCCAGGGACCAGTCGCAACTTCGTTGATAATAAGTATTGAAGAAACAAGTATTCCTCTTCTGATGGAAAAGTATAATGATAGCCCTGTGATTAATAGTATAGAAAATCGCCTCAGTCTCTTAAGCCAAATGAGAGATCTCATGGCTTCCTATTCCGGAACGATTTACATCATGTTCATCTTTGGAATCATCATTGGCTTCGCCATCATCTATAATTCTTCTGTAATAACAGTCTCCGAACGCAGTAGGGAATTAGCTTCTATGATGGTTTTGGGAATGAATCCTGAAGAAGTACTGGAGGTCGTCACCTTCGAACAATGGTTTATCAGTATATTTGGGATGTTAGCTGGAATTCCTCTAACTAAGTTAATGATGATTGGGATGGCACAGTCTGTGGCAAGCGATATGTTCAGCTTTAATCCCGAAATAACCGTTGATACATTAATCGTTGCCTTTCTAATCACAGTTGCCTCGATGATAGTTGCGCAAAGAATGGCAGCTAGAAAACTAAAAAAACTAAGCTTAGTTGAAGTACTTAAATCTAGAGAATAGTCAGGAGGAGAAATCTTATGAAAAAGAAATGGAAAATTATTTTGGGTGCTGCATTCGGGATTGTGGCGATAATAATGGCAGTTGTTCAGTACACTCGCCCACTAGAAACCGATCTTCTGACCGTTCCTAAGGAAGATATCGCCAAGACTTTCCGGGAAGAAGGTGTGGTAAGAGCCGAGAAAGAAACTCATGTTTATACAATCCACGGGGGGAAGATAAGCACCATCTCTGTACGTGAAGGTGATAAGGTCGAGCAAGGCGACAGTTTGGTTACTTTCGATAACCAAGAAATTCTCTATCAAATTCAGGGGCTTCAGGGGCAGATGCGCAGTATCGAAGCTCAAAAAGACCTTCAAGAGCTTACCGTAGACATAGAAACAATGAAGCTCTTATATGAAGCAGGTGCCCTGAGTCAAAAGGAATTTGAAGACGCCCAGAACACCCTTAATTCCGATTATTATCCGGCTTTAATATCTGCTGTGCGAGCCCAAATAAACCAACTTAATTATCAAATTACACAAAAAAATAGTTCTTCTCCTGTTGCTGGAACGGTTGCCAATCTTACCATTAAAGAAGGTATGGTCGTACCTCCAGGATCACCTCTGATGACTATTTTCAGTGGAGGAGCATATGTAATTGAAGCATATGTGCTAACCCAAGATGCCACCAGTGTTAAACCCGGGATGACTGTCGATTTGATTCAAGATAATAAAAGTGGAGATGTCCTCTTTTCTGGAACAGTAGACTTAATTGCCCCTTCGGCTGTCGAAAAAGTCTCTTCTTTAGGTCTTATTGAACAGCGCTTAAAAGTAACTATCGTTCCCCAACTCTCTCCAGACTTAGTACTTAAACCAGGATATGCTGTTAATGTGGATTTTACAATAGATAAACAGGAGAGCCAATTGGTCGTACCAAAAACTGTCTTATTCCCCTTTAACGATGGAGATGCTCTCTGGCTAGTGAAAGACGGAAAAGCTGTAATTCAGCCTGTGAAGAAAGGGTTTGAGAATGATCGCGATGTGGCGATAATGGAAGGGCTGGTAGAGGGAGATTTGGTCATCCTGAATCCGAAAATGACAGGATTAGCAGAAGGGAAAAGAATTAAGATTTAAGCTTAATTACGATAAAGGCCTGCAGTTCACTTTCTGCAGGCCTTTTAATATTAATAGACTCTTCTTCGTTATTAGCTTTTCATTCTTTTATGTATCTCCTCATAGACCTCGATTAGTGTAACATTATTCTCTAGTGCCAGTCTTTTGCAATCTTCGTATTCTGGCTTAACCTTATTTTGGTCTCCAAAATGAGAAGATTTAACTGTTACGAGGCCAAATTTAGTTGATAATTGAACAATCTCTCTTGGAAGCATTTTCTTATCTACCGGATAACCCCGAAGGCCTATAGCCGAAGTCTCCCGAAATATTACTTCTTCAATCTCTGATATATTATCCACAGACGTTAAAACACTTAGCTTTATCCCAGGTCTACCTTTTTTCATCATTACTAGAGTTTTAAAGGTGTCTAAAGCACCGACTGCAAACAGCTTCTCTTCAATATACTCATAGTACTCTGGATTCATATCATCGATATTTGTTTCAATCATATATTCATGCTTCGCTTTATACTTATCATTTACTTTTGAATCCCATTCATTGACCTTATTCTCATTACTGCTTGTTTCCCCGAGATAGATTCGTAGTACATTAGGGATTTCCAAATCTCTTTTCCCTATTCCGTATCCTGTCTTCGTTATCATAAAATCAAGTTGATCTGTATACTCCTGCACACTGGCTGCTAAAATTACAGCCCCCGTAGGTGTTGTGGTCTCAAACTGTACTTTCCCTAATTTAACCGGTATGCCCTGAAGTAATTCGATTACCGCCGGAGCGGGTACCGGTAATAATCCATGTTCACAGTTAACAAATCCCCCACCAAGCTCTATACTAGAGGCCATAACCTTATCTACCTGAAGATATTCAAGGCAGAAAGCTGCTCCTACGATATCCAAAATTGCATCTGTTCCACCTACTTCATGGAAATGAATATCATCAATATCAACACCATGAACTTTTGCTTCTCCTTCAGCTAGAAGCTGAAACATTTTCAAGCTTCTCGTTTTAACGGACTCAGATAAAGAACTATCCTCCAATAAATTTGTTATAGACTTTAGATTCCTAGCATGTGAATGATGCTCGCAATGATTATCGGCAACAGCTTGAGATGGATAGTCGAGTTTTATCTCTACCCTTGTGCCTAATATTCCTCGTTTAGTTTCCTTGCGTATATCTATATTATAGTGTTCTTCTAAGTTCAAGCGACCCAGTTCGTCTAAAAGCAGATCCTTGTCCACTCCCAGATCAAGCATCCCACCTAGATTCATATCACCACATATTCCGCTAAAGCAATCATAATATAGAACTTTCATCTTTAGAGCCTCCACATTTAGCTTTCATATCTCTAAATCAGATAATAATTAGATTTATTCCCAAGTTTTCCATATCTCTGGCTGGTATCCGAGGGTAGCTTGTCTACCATTACGTACTATGGGTGTCTTATAGAGAGAGGGATTATCCAGTAAAATTTCTTCCCTCTTATCTGTACCACTTATACGATCCATATTCAACTTCTTATAGTCTTTGGATCCTCTGTCAATAAGATTTTCCATTCCAACTGCAGTTTTTATGCTTTGTAATTCTCCCTTACTTAACCCTTTCTGAGTTAGATCAACAAACTGAAATTGCATTTTTCTTTCTTTAAAGTAACGTTCTGCCTTTTTAGTGTCAAAGCATTTCTTAACTCCGAAAATCTGAATGTTCATTTGTTTTACCCCTATGACTTTCTGCAATCCATTTTTTAATTATAACAGGTTTTGCCAATATTTTTAATATTCCTTTGTCTGAATCTCTCAAGCATAATATGGCATTAGGTATGAAACACTAGAAACACTAAATATATGATGTTTGGAGTGAAATTGATGGAAGGAATCTATAATAAAAGCCAACAAGAGATTGCTAAAAAGATAAGCTCAACTGCTCAGAAATCAAACTGGAAAGATTGGAAATGGCAGCTCAAGCATTCTATAAAGGATATCGATACGTTCGAAAAACTCTTAGGAATTAACTTTACTGATTCTGTAAAGTCTCAATTACAAGAAACCCTTGCCAAGTTTCCTCTCTCCATAACTCCTTACTATCTATCTTTAATCGATACAGAGGATTATGAGAATGACCCTATCTATAAACAAGCCTTCCCTTCCATTTCCGAACTGCAAGTAGGAGATTTTGAGATGAGTGACCCCCTGGATGAAGATAAAGACAGTCCTGTTCCTGGAGTAACCCATCGCTATCCTGACCGTATTTTATTCCAGGTTTGCACTACTTGCTCAATGTATTGTCGACATTGCACCCGCAAAAGAAAAGTCGGAGATGAAAGCTTCTTGCCTAGCAAAGATCAATTATCTGCAGGTATTGAGTATATTAGGAAAACTCCTGTTATCCGCGATGTCTTATTATCTGGAGGAGACCCTTTTCTATTGTCCGATGATAATTTAGATTGGATATTAACAGAAATAAGACGTATTCCTCATGTGGAAGTAATCAGGATAGGAAGCAGGATACCGGTAGTCCTTCCTTATAGGGTGACAGATGAATTAGTAACTATGTTCAAAAAACATCATCCTTTATGGGTGAATACCCATTTTAATCACCCTAGAGAAATTACAGAGTCTTCTAAGGAAGCTTTAAGAAAACTAGCTGATGCAGGCATCCCTCTTGGGAACCAAAGTGTTCTTCTAGCAGGAATAAACGATAGTCCCATCATTATCAAAAAACTTGTCCATAAACTTGTTCAAAATCGTGTACGACCTTATTATCTTTACCAATGTGATCTATCTGAAGGCTTAAAACAATTTCGAACTCCTGTAGGTAAAGGAGTTGAAATCATGGAAAGTCTAATTGGACATACGAGCGGGTTCGCTATTCCTGCCTATGTAATCGATGCTCCAGGGGGAGGCGGAAAAATACGTGTATCTCCGAACTATCTCCTTTCCTGGTCAAATGATAAAGTAGTCCTTAGAAACTTTGAAGGAATAATCACTACATATGAAGAACCAAGAGAATACGAAGATGTTTTTCGAAATTATACTTACTCAGACATTGAACCCAAACTAGAGGGAGCTGAGGAATATAAAGCCATCGGAATAGAAAAACTTCTATCCAACGCCTCTGATACAATATCTTTGATACCTGAGAATACTGAACGAATAGAGAGAAGAGAACATGATTGACAATTTAACCACTATTGGTAACTCCTTGATTCAACACGGGCCTTATAATGACCGAATATATCTGCTTAAACTCTCCCAAGATGACTTCCCTGAAATAATAACGAAACTAGATAGCCTAGCCTCCCAAGAAAATTACTCCAAAATATTTGCCAAGCTGCCGGACTATGCCAAAGATGATTTCTTGGCTAAGGAATATGTAATAGAGGCCTCTATTCCAAACTTTTATCATGGAAGACAGACTGCTTACTTTATGGCAAAATATTTTTCCAATAGTCGCAAGCAATTATCAGACCCGGACGAGTTAAATAATGTGCTTAGGGCCGCAAAATTTAAGTATTCAGATGAAAGCCCATTTATTATTCTGTCCGAAGGTTTTAATTCTCGCGAGTGTCATCTGTCCGATATATCTGAGATTGCCCAATTATATCAGAAGGTTTTTGAGACTTATCCTTTCCCTATCCATGATCCTGATTATATTGCCGAGACCATGGCTGATAATGTTACTTATTTTGGTGTATGGCATAACCAATCTCTCGTTTCTCTCGCTTCTTCAGAAATGGATTTGAATGGGAGTAATGTTGAGATGACGGACTTTGCAACTCTACCTGACTATCGGGGCCATAATCTATCTGCATATCTTTTACAAACTATGGAGCACCATATGGAGAAATTAAATGTTAAAACCGCCTATACCATAGCCAGGGCTCTCTCCTATGGGATGAATATTACCTTTGCTAAAATGGGCTATTTATATAGCGGCACATTAATAAATAACACGAATATCTCAGGGAGCTTGGAAAGCATGAACGTTTGGTATAAGCCTCTTTAAAATATCATCCAGCTAACTTTAGGTGTATTTGTTTATGCTTTTTTCATAAATAAATACATCTTTTATTTGCAGCAACCATTGACATTTTATAGATTTATGCTTATTATGTCTATGTGTTAAGTAGATAAATATTAGAGGTGTTTATATATGACTAGTGTTTCCGATATGTTTTGGCATTCTTCCCTGGAAGAGATGAAGCAGGGCTATATTTATAGCGAGCAAAGTGAGGAGTTCATCTGTCTAATATGCGGCAAGACTTTGCTTAACGGTATTATCTATCCGTATGAAGGTCAGTTATACGAAGCAAAGAAGTTCATACGGGTTCATATAGAACAGTCGCATCGCTCTTCCTTTCATTTCTTGTTGGATTTAGACAAGAAACTGACGGGCTTAACAGATCATCAAAAAACTATTTTGGAGCTGTTTTATGAGGGATACGACGATAACAAAGTAGCAAAAGTTTTAAACACAGGTAGCACATCAACTATTAGGAACCATAGGTTTACTTTAAGGGAAAAACAAAAACAGGCCAAAATATTCTTGGCTATCATGGAATTGCTCGGGGAGCAAGCTCCTAAGAAAGGTTCCTTTATAAATATTCCACGAAATACAAAAAAGGTTGACGACCGCTTTGCTATCACCGAAGAGGAATACAATAAAATCTTATCAGCTTATTTTCCGCAGGGACCTGATGGTCCTATCTCTTCCTTCCCTCTTAAGGAAAAAAAGAGAGTAGCTATCCTTAAGCATATCTTGAAGTGCTTTGAAACCGATCGCACCTATACTGAAAAAGAAGTGAACGATGTCTTAAAACAATTCTACAACGATTATGTATTACTCCGCCGGAATCTAATCGAATACGGCTTTATGGAACGGATTCCAGATGGGAGCTCCTACTGGGTCAAACTTTAGCCAACAGGCTTGTAATTATTTACCAAAAAATTTTGCTGCTTTAATTAGCAAGGAGTTGATTCATTTGGATAGACGCAAACAACTAAAATTAGACTATAAAGAAACCCCCAGACCGATGGGAGTATATCAAATCCTTAACATTAAGAATAATAAAATATATGTAGGTAGTAGTCTTAATCTACCAGGAAAATTTAATAGTAACCGGTTTCAGCTAGAATTAAAATCTCATTATAATAAAGCCTTACAAGAAGATTGGAATCTGTACGGCGCTGAGTCTTTCTCTTTTGAAGTATTGGAAAATCTAGATCCTAAAAAAATTGTTAAAGAAGACTGGCCTAAAGCACTAGCTGAACTTGAGAAAAAGTGGTCAGACCATTTGCAACCATATGGTGAGAAAGGATATAATAAACCGAATAGAAAAAAGGACGAAAAGGCTGATTGAAGAACTTTTTCTTTGCATAATTAATAGGAGTCACAGTTCATTTTGAACTGTGACTCCCTATTAATTATATATACTCCATGATTAGTATCAAAAACGAAATCGTTATAACACTTAAAAGCGTCGAAGCAAAAACAGTTTGTGAAGAGTAATCCGGCTCATTATTAAACTCCCTCGCAATAATAGCGATATTGACAGCAGTTGGTGTAGCTACCCCTATAACTAGAACCTTGGCCAGGATTCCTTCCACTCCCATCAAGTTAACCAACATAAAGCCAATTATAGGTGCCAGAATTAGCCTAAGAGAAGAAGAAATTAGTATATCTTTAACCTTAACGCTAACTTTAACCTCCGCCAGCTGAACTCCCAAGGTAATAAGCGCAACGGGTATAAATCCTTTAGACAAGTTCTCCACAGGGACCATTAAGAATTCAGGCACCGATACATGTAATGTCTTAATTACTAATGCCAAGACTAGCATATGTATGGCTGGCATTGTTAGTACATTTTTAAATGCGTCTCTATTTCCTTCTTTCCCGGAAGATGCTTGAAAAATCCCAAAAGTATTCAGTAATATGTGTGAAATTACCATAATAAATATTTGGGCAGTTGTTGCTAAGGGATTGCTCTGAAAAGCAATTTCAGCTACCGGTAATCCATAATTACCTCCATTAAAGAACAAGATAGAATTAAGGAAGGCATTACGAAGACCTCGTGGATAATTTAGTAAACGTGCAATAACCATCCCTAAGGTCATCATTACAAAAAATACAGCTAAAAGGTATATCATAACAGTTCCAAATAACTGTAATGTCACTTCCGTTCGATACATCTTAGTAAAAATAATCGCAGGGAGAAAAATAAACATATTGACCTTAGCAAAGGTCCTGACATCCATCTTAAGTTTCTTCTGGGCAAGGAATCCAATAGCTATCAATATAAATATGGGAATTATAATATTGGAAATGATGTAAAGGAAAGTCCCCATGTTGATTACTCCGTTTCATATTCATTCCTTTTGTTTATACTTTGTCATTTTATCATAAATGATTAAAATCCAGTACAAAAGTGGCAAATAATTATTACTCCCGTCAATAACAAGGATAATATTTTGCCATTATAATCTGGACCTATGAAACATGGATAATGATTTCAAGCAGGACTCCTTTCACAATTATTGTGAGATGTGTCCTGCTCTGCTTGGCTTGTAATATATGCTTTTGAAATTAAGGCATCTTTATCCTCGTCCTGACAATGCCTGCAAACTCTTGGTTTTCAAAATAGCTACTATAAGTTATAACCATACCGGCAGCTATTTTGGTAAACTCCTTCATTTCTCCGGATTTAAACTTTTGCAAAAAGCTTTCTATGAAGGCCTTATTTTCGTCTCTATGACAGTTGACTACCCACATACCTTTCATCTCTTCCAAAGACTTACCATAGAAATCTTCTTCGAACTTATTGGCCCATTTAACTAGAAAATCTTTATCAGTAATTAATAGCCCGGCAGAAATATCACGAAATATTTTATTATACTCCATACTGTCTCCTATCTATATCTACTTTATATCTACTCCTATTATTGTATTTACTATTAATAATATCAAATGGCTCTCATTATTCAAGTCTCGTTCTAGAATTTAAACTCTTTCCCAGAAAAAACATCTTCTGAAATTCCAAAAGATGTTTTTGTAATTGATTTACGCTATTAGATTGTATGATTAACTATTGCAGAATCCATTTGGCGATAGAAGTAAAGAAAAGGGCTATCCGCTGGAATAAGTTTGGGCTATCTGCTTGAGCCGCTGTCAAACTTTCTTGGCTGTCTGCCATTTTCTCCGCGTCCTGATTGCTATCTTCTAACAGGAAAACCTCATCCCCTTGGATAATATCAATCATCTCCCTGCCAAAAGCCTGATGAATTTCAGCTATAGTCTCCTCATTATAGGGATTAATCCCAATCTCTACCCTGTTTTTAAAAACGTTGACAGCTGTTGTGTATATCTTAATGCCTTTCTCTTCGAAGCTTTTCCAGGATTGATCAATCTCTTTCTGTTTCTGTGCCAAATCCTTTTCACTAAAATCAACTGTTCTAAAAACTATTAGACTGGGATTATCTGCCAAGGCAAGAATATCCTTTTTTTGGCTTGCTTCAATTACTTGGGTAAAAGAAAGCACTACTATTTCTTTGCCGTCTTTATCCCTATCTATATGCAGACTTGCAAATAATTCATCATCAATATTTTCATTAATATATGCTTGAATATCTCCAATAGAGTTCTTATAGTCAGGGGCTTCTCCCTGGTCCATTATCACTCCATTAGGGTTTGAAAGCCCTCTGTCTTCCACTTTAAGCATCGGTGTATCTGCTCCAAAAACAGGAACACTTAAGATTAAAAAGAGTACTGCAGTTACAATTATTAGTGAAGTTTTTTTCAGATACATTATTTTCCACTCCTATTAATTATTTGCCACATCACGCTTTAGTCGTTTATAGATGCTAATTGCAAGAGCGTGAATATTACACTTAATTAGTCGGACAATTATTGTCTAATCTGACTATTGACAAAAGAAAAAGAAAAGATAACTGCCCGGCTATCTTTTCTTTCTTTTAACACTCTTTTTAATATTATTTGACTTTTCCAATGATTTATTGCTTATACCTTTTTTAAATCCTTCGGTCCGTCCCTTTCCTTTAGGCCGGATCAAACATTTTGGTCCAAAGCCAATTAAGTCTGTCCTTCCCGCTTGGGTTAATGCAGCATGCACAAGAGCATATTTCTTAGGATCTCTAAACTGTAGAAGCGCCCTCTGCATTGCTTTTTCGGTTTTGCTTTTCGGTATATATACTTCTTTCATAGTAAGTGGATCAAGGCCGGTATAAAACATGGTAGTCGATATTGTCCCAGGAGTAGGATAAAAATCCTGCACCTGTTCAGGCTGATAACCAGTATCTCTCAAATACTCCGCTAGTTCTATAGCCGTCTCTAACGTGCTCCCTGGATGACTGGACATAAAGTAAGGCACAATAAATTGCTTTTTTCCCAACTTCTCATTTAACTGGAAAAACTTCTTCCTAAACTTTTCGTAAGCATGTCCAGCTGGTTTTCCCATGTATCTTAAAACCCTAGGCGAGATATGTTCAGGTGCTACCTTTAATTGTCCACTAATATGATGCTCAATCAATTCTTGAAGAAACTTATCATCCTTATCCGCTAAAATATAATCATATCGCAAACCTGAGCGAATAAATACTTTCTTTATTTTAGGTAATGTTCTTAATTTTCTCAGTACTTTTAAGTATTCTTGGTGATCCACATGTAACCTTTTACAAGGCTCAGGATGCAAGCAATGCTTATCCCTACACGCACCGGATTTAAGTTGTATATCGCAGGCCGCTTGTCGGAAATTTGCTGTTGGACCGCCAACGTCATGGATGTATCCTTTAAAGTCTTCTAGATTAGTAATTTCAGTAGCTTCCTGGATTATAGAATCTTCACTTCGACTTTGAACAATTCTCCCTTGATGAAAGGTAATGGAGCAAAAGGAGCAGTTACCAAAGCAGCCGCGGGAACTGACAATACTGAACTTTACTTCCTCTAAAGCGGGAATTCCTCCAAAATCTTCGTAAATAGGGTGATAATTTCTTTGAAAGGGCAAAGAATAGACTTGGTCTAATTCCTCTCTGGTCAAGGGCATTTCTGGTTTGTTCTGTACAAGGTACTTATTCCCATGTCTTTGGACAATAGTCTTCCCTCTTACAGGGTCCTGTTCTTGAAATTGAATTTTATAAGCTTCGGCATGCTTGGCCTTATCTTCAGCGACTTGTTTAAAGGATGGTATTTCAATAGGGTCATCCACGTATTCCAACTCATCAACTACATAACACGTTCCAAGGATATGTCTGATGAATTTAATGTCCATCCCGTCATTAAGTTGCTGAGCGATTTCAACTATTTGCTTTTCTCCCATTCCGTATACTAATAAATCCGCACTACTATCGAGGAGTATAGACTTTCTAACCGAATCACTCCAATAATCATAATGCCCAAACCTTCTTAAGCTTGCTTCTATCCCTCCGATAATGATAGGCATATCTTTAAAAGCTTCTCTTATTCTATTACAATAAACGATGGTTGCCCTATCGGGTCTTAAACCCATCTTCCCCCCCGGGGAATAATAATCTTTTTCTCTTACTCTTTTGTTTACGGTATAGTGATTAACCATGGAATCCATATTCCCTGCTGTCACCAAAAAACCCAATCTTGGTCTACCAAGTTTTTGGAAGTCTTCAGTATTTTTCCAATCTGGTTGAGCTATAATCCCAACCTTAAACCCTTTATCTTCTAATACTCTGGAGATAACAGCTAAGCCAAAACTATGATGGTCAACATATGCATCCCCCGATACAAGGGCAAAGTCGATTTGCTCCCAGCCTCTTTCTTGCATATCTTTAGGGCTTATTGGTAAGTATCTGTTAGAAACCACGAATATCACCTGCCTCATGTCACGAATATTAATATTTAACGGCTGCCTGCTAAAAGATCTGATGTGCTTTATAAAATAGTTAGTTTTACTTTCTCTAGCCATTATCGAATGAATTCAATGAAGTTATTGTTGATTATAGAGATAATATCAGCTTTGGAGCTTATTATCAAATATTCCCCATTATCACCTTATAATGGGGTTAATAGGAAAGAAGTAGTTCAATCCTTATGGTTTCTCTCTTCTACTAACCATTGTAGTCTATCTCTTTCCTCTTCTAAGTCTTCTAATTGAATAAGCATCGCAGGTTTTAAGGAATGAGCTGGCCAGCGATTTTTTAAGTCCATTAATTGATTTTCTACTTCGTGTAATTCCTTCTCTAATTGTTGTGTGCTTTTTTCAATCATTTCTTTGTGTAACCTCCATGTCTTCACGGAATGTAATTGCCCCATGCATACAAACTTCTATGCACTCTTCACACTCTATACATTTATCTGAGTTAACAGTGGCCACCCGTGCGAATACGCGTATTGCCCCGCTCGGGCAGGCATCTACACACCTCTGACAACCATAGCATAGTTTTTCTATTATAAAAGCCGACAAGCAAAAACCCTCCTTAGTTACTAATATTGATTATTTAACTACAAACAGTGCATCTCATCCTCCGACCTCTGCCAGGGAACGACATAGGCTTGACCTTTAGAACAAAAGATTGAAGACGAACTGTATTCCGGATCTGCATCCTTATCATAACCTATTCTTTGGATAACTTCCTCAGAGTTTTGACAGCAATCGTATCCGCCATTAACTAGGCTAATCATCCCCTTACCACTGGTTAAGGCTACTAATTCTGTTGGATAACTCATAAAAGTTGCAACCGGTACTCTCCCAATAATCATAGCTTGACTGCCAAAGGTTTCTGGAGCTTCGAAAGATCCCTTGGCCTTTTGGATATCAGATAAAACTCTACCGAGATAATCCAATTCTACTTTTATCTTAAACTTATAATAAGGCTCAAGAAGTACTTTATCAGCTTTTTCCAACCCTTGTCTTAAAGCACGATACGTAGCTTGCCTGAAATCTCCTCCACTTGTATGTTGATTATGTGCTCTTCCTGTTAATAAGGTGATTCTAAGGTCTGTTAAAGCACTGCCTGTAAGCAAACCTCGGTGCTCTCTTTCATGAATATGAGCTTGAACTAAATTCTGATTCCCTTTAGTTAGGTGGTCAGGGTGACATAAGTTTACATACTCAATCCCCTTATTTCTTTCTCCTGCCTCGATCTTCAGATGAACTTCTGCATAGTGCCCCAGGGGTTCGAAGTGACCATATCCGACCACTTCATTTTTTATAGTTTCTTTATAGATTATATTCGGCTCTCCGAACTTGACCCTAAAATTAAACCGATCTGCTATTATTCTTTCTAAGATTTCCAGTTGAATAGGACCCATTACCTGAATATGGAGTTCCTGCGATTCCTTTTCCCAAGCTACTTTCATAGATGGATCTTCTTCATTCAACATTCTAAAGGCATTTACTATTTCCTTGATATTTACGGAAGAATCAAATATTACCTTAGTCTTCAAAGCAGGTATAATCTCATAAATTGATGTTTGCGGGACATCGCCTAGCCCTTGACCTGCCCAAGACTTAGTTAACCCCACAACTCCAATTAACTGACCTGCCTTAGCACCATCAGCCACTTGATATCTTTCTCCGTTATATATTCTAATTTGTGTTATCTTTTCTCTTACTTCTTCTTCACCATAAGAGAAACTTATTTCATCTCTAACCTTTAAACTTCCACTCAATACTTTAAGATAGGTGATTCTGGTACCAGTTTTTTCGTAGCCTATTTTATATATTCTCCCGCTAAATTCTTCGCCATAATTGTTCACTTCTGTCAGCAGATGGAGATTATCTAAAAACTCTTTGACCCCTTGATCCAGTAAGGCTGAACCAGTGGAAACTGTATATATACTTCTTGCTTTAATCATTTTCTTCATTTGGTTTATCCATAAAGTTTGGTCATATTTGCTCTCCAGATAATGTTCCAGGAGTTCTTCATCTCTCTCTGCCAAAAAATCTATCAGCTCTTCAGGTAAATCATCATGTAATGAATAGGGAAGATGACATAGATCAGCTGTAAAATTAATCTTTATTTCCTCAACTACCCTACCCCCATCTGCTCCGGCTCTATCCACTTTATTGATAAAGAAGAAAACTGGTATTCTATGCTTCTTAAGGAGCTGCCATACCGTCTCCGTATGTCCTTGTACCCCTTCAACCGAACTAATAATGATTATGGCATAATCCATAACCATTATCGTCTTTTCCATCTCTGGAGAGAAATCCACATGTCCTGGAGTATCGATTATATAGTAGGTGTCCCCCTTGTAATCCATAACAGCCTGTCCTGAAAAAACCGTTATCCCTCTTTCTTTCTCTATCTCATGATTATCCAGGTAAGAATCCTTATGATCTACTCTTCCTTTATCCTTGATTGTATTTGTATGATATAGCAGCGCTTCTGAGAAGGTAGTCTTTCCTGCATCAACATGAGCTAGTATACCAATCACCTTGTTCATGTTACACCCCATATTATTTAAAATATAGCTTTATTATATTTTAGCATTTTTTTAGACATCAAACCCTCTTCTTTTACAAGAAGAGGGTTTGATGCATCTGTATCAACTATATTATTCAGAATAAAATGCTAGGTTCATTGTAAATTAATATCTTTTGTTCAGTACTAGGAAGCTTCCCAAATAACCTACCAGGCCTGCCACCAGTTCAATAATTGTTCTTATTGAAACCTGCCCTTCAATAATCATTTCTTTCGTATAAAACCAGAATATAGCACTTAACATTAAATAAAACCCGATGCTTATGGCTCTATAAGTGATAAGCTGTAAGCGCTCATCCAGCTTCTGGGGTGTTGATTTAATCCGCTTAACCTTGAGAGCTAAAGCCAAGCCCAAAACTAATAGTAAACCAATTGACTTGCTCCAAGTTTCTACTGTGCCGCCATAATATAAATTACTTGCTATAAGGATAATTCCAAATACACCAATTAACAAAGTAGTTAGTAATAACTAACTCTTTGACGAATGATTTATCCATTATTAATCTCTCCTTCCACATTTGAAAAATCGAAAATATTTTCTATCTGCTCAGAAAAAACCTTGGATATTTTATATGCGAGTATCAATGATGGATTGTACCGTCCGGTTTCAATGGAGATTACAGTTTGTCGCGAAACTCCTAGACTCTTAGCTAATTGCTCTTGCGTAATATTTGCTTTTTCTCTAAATTCCTTTACTCTATTTAGCAACATGCATCTCCTCCTTTCGCCATTGTAAAGCCCGCTTTACGTTAAGTTTATTTTACATTATGCCTTTCTCTATGTCAAGCAAGCTTTACAAAGATTTTTAGGTATAAATACACTACATACTTCTCCCAAACATAATAAGGTCTTGATTTCTCAAGACCTTATTATGTAACTTGTATAATGTGATTACTTATGGTATGGTTCACCTTTGTTAATCTTACACGCTCTGTAAACCTGTTCCAATAAGACTAGCCTAATCATTTGGTGTGGAAAGGTTAATTTAGAAAACGACCATCTAAGATTAGCCCTACTCTCAATATCCTTAGAGATTCCGAGGGATCCTCCAATCACGAAAGTTATGTCGCTCTGACCGGATAATGCTCTTTCTTCAAACAGCTGAGCAAGTTCAGTCGAAGACAGCTCTTGCCCTTTAATATCTAGAAGGATTACAAAGGCACGCTCGGAGATTGCCTTAAGGAGCCTCTCTGCTTCTTTTTGCTTGATTCTTGCCTCCTCCAAAGCTGATGCTTTCTCCGGACAGGGTTCATCATCCACTTCTATTATATTAAGACGAGCATAGCTTCTTAAGCGTTTAACATATTCCTTTATTCCTTCTTGCATATATTTTTCTTTGATTTTACCGACCGCTATAATCTTAACTTGCAGCACTCTTTCTCCTCCAGCGATAAACTACTTCATCAGTCTATAATAACACACATTAATTACTGATGGCTGTTATGCAAGCTCTCATAGTTTATTTTTCTAAAGGTGGATTATCCTTAATTAAATCAATATAAAGTTTTCCTTCGCTAGAGAGACTTGCTAAAAATATATCTTCAATTTTTTGAATACTTTTGGCGGCCAGTTGGTTAAATAACCATTCATGAGAAAGCTTCAGCTTTTTTAGGTTTTGCTCCAGTATTTTTCCTTCCTTCACCAGCTCAGTTGGTAACCCTTTATTGGGTATGAAGATATTGAGATCTTTTAAGGTAACAGGCTGGTCTTTACTTCTTTTCAGAACACTCAGTTTCCCATGAGGCTCTAAAATGGCATCTACAACTTCTTCTATATCAAAAACATCTTTTTCTCTAAGTTGCATCATAAGGATGTCTTGATTATACCTAATCTTCCTCATGTTATCTTCATAGATTTTACCGTTTTTTATCAAGATAATAGGTTCTCCAATGATTAGGTTTCTGATAGTCATGCTTTTCAGAGCGATATAACCACTAATTATCACCATGATTGTGAATATGGCTAAGCTCAACAAAACATAATACCCTTGTACCTCCGTAGTTACAAAGGATCCCGCCACCGTTCCCAGGGTTATGCCCGTAACAAAGTCAAAGAACGTAAGCTGTCCCAATAATTTTCTTCCTATAATTCGGGCGAGAGCTATGAGTAAAAGATATATAATAATGGGGTAGGTAATTGCTTTAGTAAGTTCTGGATAATCAATCAAACCATCATCTCCTAAAAGCTATCTCAAACGGTTTATTTGCTTACTTGATTCTAGTATGTCTTTAATATCAATTCTATAGCTAAAGATTATTAATTTTTTTACGGTTAATTATACAAATACTTCAATTATTTACTAGATAAGTAATTTGGCAAACTGTTAATAATACTAATGGAGGTGAAAAAATATGGGAAGTACTAATGAAAGTAAGAAAAAGCTGTTACAACAACTTAAAATGGAATCTGCAGCTGAAATCGGTCATCTCGATTTCGTGAGAGAAAATAATGACCATTATAAGGGAGATGTTTCTTCTAGACAGAACGGACAGGAAGGCGGACCTATCGGAGGTCGAATGGTCCAAAAAATGGTAGCTTTTGCAGAGCAACAGCTGCAAAAGGGCGGAAAGATATAAACAACACCTTAAATATGTGTTGTAACACGTAACTAATATGAAAAGAGGGGCTCAAAAGAAATTTTGAGACTCCCTCTTTTTTCATTATATATGTTAGATAGTTCAATTAACTATACTATTTAGCAGTAATTTGGTCAGAAACAGGAAACTCTTCTGTAGAAGGTCTTTGAGGTTTATCTGGCGGAGGTTGTTTCTGTTCTAGGTTTTTAAAGGCTACCGATAACATCAGTTTCATCCTATTAAGCTGGTTGACCTGACTTGCACCAGGATCATAATCTATCGGTACGATATTCGTCTCAGGATAACGTCGTTTTAGCTCACCTACCATGCCCTTACCTGTAATATGATTAGGTAAACAAGCAAATGGTTGCAGACAAGCTATATTACTTGTTCCACCTTCAATCAGCTCAAGCATTTCGGCTGTTAAGAACCAGCCTTCTCCCGATTGATGTCCTAATTGCAAAACTTCCTTAGCTAAATCTGCAAGTTCGTATATCGATTTTGGAGGATGGAACCTCTTGCTTTTAGCTAGTTCCTTTTTCAACACCCGACGATAATTTTCTATTCTCCAAATGAAATAACGAGTGATGATTTCGCCCTTCAGAGTTCCTGATAATTTTTCTCTCCTATATATACCTGAATAAGCTGTATAGAGGAAGAAGTCCAAAAGATCAGGCATCACTGCTTCTGCTCCTTCTTTCTCCAAGATATCCACTATATAATTATTGGCGAAAGGATGAAACTTGACAAGAATTTCTCCGACAACACCAACTTTAGGCTTTTTAATATCCAAGATTTCTACGTCATCATATTCTTTTATTATTTTACGAATATTACGGTGATATTCACGGATACTCATCTTAGCCAGACTAGGCTTTAAGTCGTTCAGCCATTTTTTGAGCAAACCATTCGTTTCTCCCTTATTCTTCTCATAGGGTCTTACTGCAAAGGTTACTCTCATGAGTAAGTCACCATAAACAATAGCCATGACGCTTCGTTTCAGCATCTTCATGCTTACCTTAAATCCCGGATTCTCTTCCAAACCGCCAGCATTAAGGGAGATAACGGGTATCTGTTCCATCCCGGCATCTTTAAGTGCCTTCCGGATAAAGCCAATGTAGTTACTCGCCCTGCAACCGCCTCCAGTTTGAGACATGATTACAGCTGTTTTATCCAGATCATATTTACCTGATTTTAAAGCGGCCATAATCTGGCCTACCACTATTATGGAAGGATAACAAGCATCATTATGAACATGTTTGAGTCCTTCTTCGACCACGCCCACCTCTAAATCAGGGAGGATCTCGATACGATATCCTTCCAGACGAGCAGCTTCTTCTATCAGTTCAAAGTGGATTGGAGCCATCTGTGGAGAGAGAATCGTGTATTCTTTCCTCATTTCTTCCGTGAAAATTACTCTTTGGGGAGACTCATAAAGTTTCTGAGGAATAATGCTTTTTCTATCTCGTTCTTGCATGGCCGCCAGCAAAGATCGTATTCTAATTCTTACGGCTCCAAGGTTATTTATCTCATCTATTTTGACAAGTGTATACGTTTTTCGATGCTGTTCTAATATCTCTTTAACCTGATCCGTGGTAACCGCATCAAGTCCACAGCCGAAGGAATTAAGCTGTACCAATTCCAATTCTTTTCTTGTTGAGACATAACTTGCTGCACTGTAAAGTCTCGAATGATAAACCCACTGATCCAATACTCTTAAAGGTCGTTCGACGCTGCCGAGATGGTCTATAGCATCTTCAGTCAAAACAGCCATACCCAATCCTGTTATCATCTCTGGGATACCATGGTTTATTTCCGGATCAATATGATAAGGTCTTCCGGCTAGTACAATCCCTTTGAGGTTATGCTTTTGCAGGTAAGCGACGACTTCTTCCCCTTTAGCCTTGAGTTCTTTGCGAACCTTATCTCTTTCTTCATAAGCTTTGGTTACAGCTCTTTCGACTTCATTCTTAGAAATACCAAAATTCTCAAACTCTTGGTAGATTCTATTTATAAGTCTTTGTTTATTGTCCATGGGGAGAAATGGGAACATGAATTTAACCTTATCACTTCTCAGCTCATCAATGTTGGCTTTTACCGCCTCTGGATAAGAAGTAACGATTGGACAGTTATAATTATTGTTAGCTTCGCTTTGTTCCTTTTCATCTCTTTGTAAGCACGGATAAAAGATAGTATATATACTCTTGTTTAGCAAGTCCTTAATATGCCCATTTGTTATTTTAGCAGGATAACACAAAGATTCTGATGGAACTGTTTCCATGCCCAGTTCATAAATCTTTTTGGATGAGCGCGCTGAGAGTACTACTCTGAAACCTAAGTCTGTTAGGAGAGTAAACCAGAATGGATAGTGTTCATACATATTCAGCACTCTAGGAATGCCTATTTCCCCACGAACAGCTTGTTCCTTGCTTAATGGTTTGTAAGCAAAGGTACGCCTATACTTATAATCAAAAAGGTTAGGTAAGGTGGAAGCTTTGCTATCTAAACCTGCACCTTTTTCACAACGGTTTCCCATCAAGAACTCTCTGCCGTCAGGAAAAAGGTTGGCTGTTAACAAACAATTATTCCCGCATTTTGTACAATGCCTGGTTTCCGTTTGCGTGTGGAAGTCTTGCAGTTGATCAGCTTGCAATAATGTTGACTCTATCCCTTGCTCATATTTTTCTCGTGCAATTAGAGCTGCTCCAAAGGCACCCATGATTCCTGCGATATCAGATCGTATTACTTTCCGACCTGTAATCAACTCGAAACTACGCAGGACGGCATCATTGTTAAATGTTCCTCCTTGGACAACTACTTTCTCTCCAATTTCCGAAGTATCATGTAGTCTTATTACTTTATAAAGAGCATTCTTAACTACAGAATACGCTATGCCTGCGGCAATACTGCCAATATCTGCGCCCTCTTTTTGTACTTGCTTGATCTTGGAATTCATGAAAACAGTACATCTAGTACCTAAATCTACAGGTGTTTTAGAGAACAATCCTCTTTGCACAAATTGCTCCAGAGTAATTCCCAAAGATTCTGCAAGTGTTTCAATAAACGAGCCGCATCCTGAAGAACAAGCTTCATTAAGCATAATATTATTAATTACACCATCTTTTATCTGCATAGACTTCATATCTTGGCCGCCGATATCTAAAATAAAGTCTACTCCCTTAAGGAAGTACTCCGCGCCTTTATGATGAGCGACTGTTTCGATTTCACCATGATCAATTCTTAAAGCAGCCTTAATAAGAGCTTCGCCGTAGCCGGTAACGACCGAGCCGCCTATGGTAGCTTCAATTGGCATCGTATCGTAGAGTGTTACTAATGCATCAATTGTTGATTTTAGAGGGCTTCCTCCATTACTACCGTAGTGGGAATATACAAGATTACCTTCATTATCGATAAGAGCAAGTTTTGTGGTAGTCGAACCCGCATCAATCCCTAAGAAACACATTCCCTTTACATCACTTAATGGTTTTTTTGCTACAGTATTCTCTTGATGCCTCTGATAGAATTCTTTATATTCGTCTTCATTAGCGAACAGAGGCCTCAGAATTGTTGTAGCCAATTCGGAATTATGCAAGTTGGGGATACGCTGATAGATAGTATCAAAGCTGCTTATTTGTTCTTGTTTAGATGCAATTGCTGCACCAATAGCCACATAGAACTGAGCATCTTCCGGGGCTATGATATTTTCTTGTTTAAGCTTCAATGTTTCAATAAACCGTTTTCTTAGCTCTGAAAGAAAAGAAAGCGGTCCTCCCAGGAATGCCACATTTCCCCTAATAGGTTTACCGCAAGCCAAACCAGAAATAGTCTGATTAACAACTGCTTGGAAGATCGAGGCAGCGATATCTTCTTTAGCTGCACCCTCATTAAGAAGTGGCTGGATATCTGTTTTAGCAAAAACACCGCACCTTGAAGCGATAGGATATATTTCCTTGTGTTTCTTTGATAACTCATTAAGTCCTAGCGCATCAGTTCTTAATAGGATTCCCATTTGATCAATGAACGCACCTGTGCCTCCTGCGCATGTCCCATTCATCCTTAGTTCCGGAGAATCACCAAAGTAAGTAATCTTAGCATCTTCTCCTCCTAATTCTATAGCGACATCGGTTTCTGGGATAAACCTTTCTACAGCTTTACTACAAGCGATTACTTCTTGAACAAATGGAATTCCTATTTGCTCCGAAGTTGAAATCCCACTTGATCCTGTGACATTCATGGTTACATCTGAGTTACGGAATTGAATATACAACTTCTGCAGGAGGTTACTAACTGTGTGTTGAACATCCGAATAATGTCTCTGATAGTGACTGAATACTAGGTTGTCCTTATCATCTAGAATCGCTATCTTTACTGTAGTAGAGCCAACATCTAACCCAATATGCAGAGCTTTTCCCATCTAGCTTTTTCTCCTTTAAACTATGGATAGAAATTAATAGCCATAGTTCTATATATTAAATCAATATTAAAATAATACTGTTATAAGAGCGTATAAAAACCTACTTAATATTATATCAGGTTTGATTACTTGTTTGGTATACCTTCAAACAACTTTATGATTGTACAACCTATTATATTATATTTTTGATTAAATGTTTCTTCCAAATTGTGTGCGGAAAAATCAGTGCAAAAGTGCATTAGTTGAGTAAAATCTAAGTGTGTTATAAATATACTCAGATTATAATATGAAACTATCTCCATTAAAAGTAGTCTTTTAGTTCCGATACTAACAGGGCTGCTCTAAGTATAGATTGCAGCCCCGTTATGTGTTTACATTTTATATTTTACTATTTTACCTGTGCTGATCTTATTTCTCCAAGAATGGTTTCAGCCGTGTAGTGTTCTTCCGCTCGGAAATAGCTGACTGTAATTCTATCCCCAGGTCTATGTTTAAACAATTCATGGGTTAATTCCAAAGAGTTACTGATTTTTATCCCGTTAATAGCGGTGATGATATCTCCAGCCTGCAGCCCAGCCTTATCTGCTGCCCCGTTGCTCTCAATCTTGGCTATATAACAGCCGGCAGGCCAACCCTTATAACTAGCGTACTCAGGTGTATAGCGATCGTCGATATTTACTTGCAAAGCAGGGTGACTGACAAAACCTTTTTCGATTATCTGTTCGATTACCGGTAAAGCATCTGTTATGGGGATGGCAAATCCCATGCCCTCAAATCCAGGGGCATTCTTCTTAGCAGAGTTTATTCCTATTACCTGTCCGCTATAGTTTACTAAAGGTCCGCCACTATTACCAGGGTTAATTGCCGCATCTGTTTGAATGAGACTAAAACTTGCTTCTCCTTGAAGCATCAAGAATCTATCTGTTGCCGATATTACCCCAGTGGTAACTGTTCTAGCAAATTCCTGACCGCCAGGATTACCTATGGCTACTACAGATTCACCAACCTTTAAATCATTGGAGTTTCCAAGCTGAACAGAACTTAAATCTTTGGTGTCTTCGATTTTGACTACTGCCAAATCTGTTCTGGGATCTGCTCCAACAAGAGTTCCCGGAACATCTCGTCCATCAATTAATGAAATCATTATCTGTTCTGCACCTTCAACAACATGATTATTCGTTACGATGTATCCATTCTTGGCGTCAACGATGAATCCGGAGCCACTACCTACCTCAGTTAATCCTCCTCCGCCAAAGATGCTTCCTCCATATTGAAAATTAGCCACACCTACGACAGTAGGGCCAACCGTACTTGCAATATTTATAACCGGAGACTCTCCTTCTTCTCCCGACCAAGTGACCGGTGGCGTTTGCCCCTGCTGGAGTATTATCTTATTTCCTCCCTCAAAAACATCGGTCTGAGGATAAACAGCTGGGACAACAACAACAGCTATCAATCCTCCTAGAAGAGCACTAATCATAGACAAAAGAATTGTAGAAATAATACGTGGTTTTCTTTCAGGTTTATCATCTTGGTAATAATCCATATAGACTACCTCCTTGTAGTATTATTTACCTAGAACAATGAGTTCATGCGGCAGAGCTCTTGGTGCTACCCTTATCCGAAGATTAGAGCATTTTTTTCTGACATTGGATTCTCTTAGTATCTTTAACACAGTTGTTAAAGCTAATTCAGGTGTGTTATTTTCGGCACTAAGATGAGCCAACACAATCTTCTGGGTATTCTCGCTTAACCAATCTCTTAGAGCCTCTGCAAGCTGAACATTACTCATATGCCCTCTATTGCTAATAATTCTTTTTTTCAAAAAGTGGGGATAATTCCCCTGCCATAATCTATCAACATCATGGTTAGCTTCAACTATATATGCGTCGCATCCCTGTAGATTTCTATGCATTTCTTCCGTAACTATTCCGCTGTCGGTGGCTATCCCCAAAGCAAACTGAGAGCCTTCAACTTTTATCCCATAACTTTCGCTACTGTCATGAGAAGTAGCTATCAGCTTAATATCCATGCCGGCCAAGACAGCCTGCCTTTCTATTATCACTTTTTGCTCCGGTTTAAGAACCCCCAACTTAGTTTCCATCTCATTCCAAATCGCTTGAGTTGTATATATCGGTATCTTTAATTTTCGGGCCAGAGCCCCTACACCTTTAATATGATCATAGTGCTCATGGGTGACAATAATTCCTTCTAACTGAGTACCAGAGATATCTAGCATTTCTAAATTGGCTAAGACCTTCTTAACGGTGATACCGCAGTCTACTAGAAAGCTCCTGTTCCCTTCCCCGACAACTATGGAATTGCCTGAACTGCCACTCGCCAGTGTAGCGAAGTGCATTAATCCACCTTCTCTATACGTCTTCTAATTTTCTTCTTGTTTTTCCTGTTCCGTTGCCTTTGGAACTCCTTGGACAACCTGAATCATTTCTTCCAATCTTGTTTTCATTTGTTCATCAGTGGTAATTTTTAGTGCTTCCTGCCACTTTTCTTCTGCTTGTTGGTATTCTTGTTTATTATAAAAGAGAAGTAAGCCGTGGCCATAGAGAGCATCTACGTTTTGCGGTTCCGCTGCTAAAAGTTCTATATAAGTATTATCTGCAAGTTCCGTGTCGCCCAAGAGGAATGCCGCTGTTGCTAGTTTAAGCATTATATCATTGTCCTCTTGCTCATTCAACACACCCTGGTACAGTTCTACTGCCTTCTGTAGATCTTCTTCATATTCATCATAATTTAGTTGGCCTGTCACTCTTGACTTATCGAAATAAGCATCAGCGAGCTCTATTTGGGTTTCAATATTACCAGGGTTCTCTTCCACAGATTTAGTCAATTCTTGAACCCGTTCTTGCCGTTCTAAGTATTCTCTTTCCAATGCTTCTTGTCTTTGAGCCTCGGGAGACGGATCATCGCTGGGACTAAACATAGCGACGAATGACGAACCTAGCAAAGAGATACTAATTATTACTATTATGGCGGTAACAGTCCACTTTTGAGTTTTCTTTTGCACCTTTTTCCTCCTTCGTATTAATCTTTATATCAAAAAGATTCTACCAATACTATTTTATACTTCTGACCAAATTTTTCAATTAGCAGTTTGTCCCAACTGCCAGGGTTTCTTTTATTTTAAGATAATAGGCCACTTCTAGTCTCTTTTTCTGAAGTTCACATCCTAGAGGGTAAACCTTTGTCAATTCCCCACTATGAGAAACGTTTGCCGCATGACAGCCTCCACTGCAAGAGAAGCGCGCCCAACAGGTACGACAATCTTCTTTGGCATAGATATTTGTGTTACGGAATTTTTCGACTAGGTCAGTTCGGAGCCCAGAATCCGGCTCATGAAGAGAGCCTAATTTATATTCTTCCTGGCCAACGAATTGGTGACAAGGATAGATGCTCCCTTCAGGAGATACAGCGATATACTCATGCCCTGCACCGCATCCTGACAGTCTTTTCGGGAGACATGGGCCATCATCTAAACCTGCATTAAAGTGAAAAAATGTAAACTCTTTATTTTTTTTGCTATACTCAAGAACTTTTTCTCCCAATATGTCATAGCTTTCTTTAACCTTTTGAATATCTTCTTGACTAAATGAAAAATCATCCTCAGGTGAAGCTACCACGGGCTCTACAGAAATCCGTTTAATACCGAGATCTGCCATATGAAGGACATCTAGGTGAAAATCAGTATTGTGACGAGTATAAGTTCCTCGTACATAATAATAATTACCAATAGCATAAGGTGATGTATTAGGTCTCTTTTTTATAGCCCTCAGAATATTTGGGACTATTCTATCATAACTACCTTTACCATTACTAAATGGCCTCATCCTATCGTTAACTTCCTTACGCCCATCAAGGCTCAGAACAACACTAACCTCTTCTTTTTCGAGATAGCTCGCTGTCGGTTCATCAAGCAGGATAGCATTGGTCGTTAATGTAAACTTAATTCGTTTACCAACCTTTTTCGCAGCCATTTTCCCATAAGAAATCAATTCTTTAACCACAGCTAAATTCATCAGAGGTTCCCCTCCGAAAAAATCAACTTCACATTGAGGACGGGAACCACTATGTTTAAGTAAGTAATCTATTGCTTCCCTACCTGTCTCAAGGCTCATGAGTTCTCTACATCCTCCGAATAAGCCAGTCCCAGCAAAACAGTAGCCGCATCTTAAGTTACAATCGTGAGCAACATGTAAACACATTGCTTTGATTATAGGAGGAGAGATATATATCGGTTCCTGTTCTCCAGCTTCTTCAGAGAACAATAAGTTATGCCGTTGCAGCTGTTCTAATTCTTCTAATATTTCTTCCTTATCCTCATCTGACAACATTTGTCCTATTAAGTTAAAATCAATTAAAGGATTACTCCTCTGAGATTCAATCATTTCTTTGATGAATGAATAAGTTTTCTTATCAAGGGTGTGCAGTGATCCTGAATTGACATCATAAGCGATTCTCAGATTTCCTTGCTCATAAATATGAATATTTTTTGATATGTTATAGTTTTTTAAATTCAGCATTGATCTATCTCTTCCTATAATTTTTTTGACTCTGTATTGTATTATACCATTTCTGTTTAACTCGTAAATAAAAATAGAACCTTAAAAGGTTCTATAAAAGTTTTCTTTTTGAACTTAATTACTTTTCACAAACCTGGTTACCAACTGTACATGAGGTCTTGCAAGCAGACTGACAAGATGTCTGACACTTGCCACAACCTCCATTTTTTATTGTCGCACTTAGGTTTCCTTTGATAATTGTTTGAATATGTTTTGCCATGTTATGTATGTCCTCCTTATTAATCCTTAGGTTGACTGAAAACGTATAGAACCTTATCGTCCTTGGAATATCCAACTATATCTGCATTTACTGACGGTACCTGAGGTTCATCTACAAAAGCATACCAGAGTCTAAGATCTTCCGTATCAACTACTTGTCCTTCGGCTACTTCCCCGTCCATAGTCGTAACAGTTACTTTTTCAACATCTTTGTTAACTATTTTTCCGTAATAAACAGAATACCTATTCTTACCTTTATCCTCTAAATCAGCATAACGCCACTGTAAGCCCTCGGGATAAGTAACAAGTTTACCTATACCGCTTCCAATCCAATCCCAACCAAATGTGTTCTTGATAAAAATCCCTGCACTAATTTCATCATTATACGTATAGAAAACTATGCCCGAATTATCACTGACCTGTTCAATATGAACTAAGTTGTAACCTTTGGGTATCAATGGTTTGGCTTTTTCGACCGCATCTTCCAATGAGTCGCAACCTGACAAGCCAAAAATTAATGCTAAGCTCACCAGAAAATAAATAACGCCTCTGTATAACCTACTCTTTGCAAGTTTCAGACTGTTGCGTTCCGATTTCATATTTCTTTTTCAGCTCCTTTCGGCCGTAAGGCCTCGCAAAGCCATCTCTTTCGTGGTACCAACTATCATTACTTGAAAAGAGCACAGAATGCTCTTTTTATTCTGTGTTGGAGCGGAAGACGGGATTCGAACCCGCGACCCTCGGCTTGGGAAGCCAATGCTCTACCACTGAGCCACTTCCGCATGTTACAATACTTACTCTGGTTAAATTTGGCCTCTATATGCTTGCAAAGCATATGCCAGATTAGATTATAGGGTAAGATTAATTATATTGATAATAGGATTAGCCGTCAAGTAAAGTTTTCCAAGTTCAGATGTTTGACAGAGAAAATCCCTGTATTTAGCAGGGATTCTAATAAGCTATGGTGCCTCAGGACGGAATCGAACCGCCGACACGAGGATTTTCAGTCCTCTGCTCTACCGACTGAGCTACCGAGGCATGGTGACCCATACGGGACTCGAACCCGTGATACCGCCGTGAAAGGGCGGTGTCTTAACCGCTTGACCAATGGGCCGTGTTAATTGTGTGACGTATTTAATGGTGAGCCATCCGCGACTCGAACGCGGGACACCCTGATTAAAAGTCAGATGCTCTACCAACTGAGCTAATGGCCCACGCCACGATTCAGAATTTTACACGATAGCTCTTTCGCTGTCAAGATATTTTTATTATCAGAGATCAAAGTTCTAGTCATTTTAGAAAAAAAACCATTCTTCTACTATTCTTTTCGTATTTAGAGGCCATGAAATACCAATAAATGGCTTTCCATATTTAGAAAATATTATTTCTCACTATAGTCTGGTTCCTTCCAGGACCTACGGCTAATAATGTCACAGGAATACCAGTCAGTTTCTCGATTCTTGCAACATAATTTTTTGCATTCTCTGGCAGTTTATCATACTCATTTATTCCGGTGATGTCTTCCTGCCATCCAGGTATTTCCTCATAAATAGCCTCGCACTCAGCCAAAATTTTCAAATTCTGAGGGAATTCTGCGAGATTTTCTCCTTTATAGCGGTATCCGGTACATATCTTTAATTTGTCCATACCCGTCAGTACATCTAATTTAGTGAAAGCAAAGTCAGATATTCCGCTTACTCTCACTGCATAGCGAGCAATTACTGCATCAAACCAGCCACATCGACGAGGCCTACCTGTAGTTGTTCCATATTCGCCTCCACGTTCGCGAATAAGCTCTCCTGTTGAACAAGTTAACTCGGTCGGAAAAGGTCCTTCACCAACTCGAGTTGTATATGATTTAATTACGCCAACAACTTTTGAAATCCTTGTAGGTCCGACACCTGCGCCCACACAGGCTGCACCTGCAATGGGATTAGATGAAGTAACGTATGGGTAGGTCCCATGATCAACATCTAGAAGTGTCCCTTGCGCTCCCTCAAATAATACCTTTTGTCCTTGATCAAGAAAGCTATTAACTTCTAAAGAGGTATCGGTAACATAGGGACGAATTTGTTCAGCGTATGACTTATATTCTTTAAGTATATCTTCATAGATAAGTTTATCTTGATTATATATCTTCGTGATAATTAAATTCTTTTCCTCGAGATTATATTGCAGTCTGTTCGCGAATTCTTCCAAGTCCATAAGATCTGATACTCTGATTCCTGTACGAGAAGCTTTATCTTTATAGGCAGGGCCGATTCCTCGTTTGGTCGTACCTATCTTATGGTCACCCTTGAATTCTTCTTCCAAGACATCAAGAATACGGTGGTATGGCATTATAACATGGGCATTACTACTGATACGCAAATTATTCGTACTTATCCCTCGGGCATGTAGATAGGAAAGTTCCTCTAAAAGTACCTTTGGATCAATCACCAAACCATTTCCTATGACACAGGTCTTATCTGGATAAAAGATTCCCGACGGGATCAGGTGTAATTTGTATGTTTCTTGACCGATTACAACTGTATGCCCTGCATTGTTACCCCCTTGATAGCGGACAATCATATCAGCCCTTTCAGCAAGGAAATCTGTTATCTTTCCTTTCCCTTCATCTCCCCACTGGGCTCCTATTAGAACTACTGCTGCCATATCAATACCCCCATTTCAATCCTGCCTACTTTATGCAGTAACGGTCCGTGTTTCATATTAAAAGCAAATCCTACTTTTGTCAATGAAAAATACGAACGTTCCCCTATGATCACCAATGAACGTTCGAAATTTATACTTTCTAGTTATAGTATATACTTTTATCCCTTTATTATTAGCAGCCCCTTTCTGCTAGCTATTCGTGATCTAGGCCGAGATGTGTTTCCTATCTAAATTTACAAATTTAGTAAATTCTTTTAAATATCCCAAATCTATGGTACCTACAGGACCATTTCGATGTTTAGCTATGATTATCTCTGCAATACCTTTTTTATCTGATTCTGGATTATAATACTCATCCCTATAAATAAACGAAATAAGATCCGCATCTGCTTCAATAGAACCTGATTCTAAAAGGTCAGACATTACTGGTCTTTTATCCTGCCTCTGTTCAACTCCCCTGTTTAGCTGTGAAAGGGCTATTACAGGTACTCCCAGTTCCCGAGCAACCCCTTTAAGACCTCTGGATATCTGAGCCACTTCCTGCTGGCGGCTTTCTGCTTTCTTACCTATTGTCATGAGTTGAAGATAATCGATCATTATCAATCCCAAGCCCTGTTCCATTTTGAGTCTTCTAGCCTTGGAACGAAGTTCTGCCAGCGAAATGCCTACTGTGTCATCGATATAAATTGGTGCTTCTGATAAAGGTCCCACTGCTTGAGTCAGCTTAGGCCAGTCAGAGTCTAATAGCTCTCCGGTTCTCACTCTTTGCTGGTCTACCATCGCTTCAGAGCAAAGTATTCTCTGAACCAATTGCTCCTTAGACATTTCTAAGCTAAAAAGAGCCACCTTTATACCTGATCTGATGGCCGCATTCTGAGCCATATTTAAAGCGAGTGCTGTCTTCCCCATAGATGGTCTAGCAGCAATTATTATCAGATCTGAAGGCTGCCAACCGGAAGTTATTCGGTCTAACTCTTTAAAGTAAGACGGTACTCCTGTTAAGTTCCCTTTATTAGAATATAGATACTCAATCTTATCAAATGTTTGAAGCAGAATACTCCGAATTCCAATAAAACCATCTTTTGTCTGCCGCTGTGAAATATCTATAATAAGTCTTTCGGCCTCTTCAAGCAGAGCTATGGCTTCTTCTCCCGCTTCATATCCCTTTTCTCCGATATAGCCCGCCATCTTTATTAGTTGTCTAAGAAGAGCTTTCTCTGTTACAATCCGAGCATAATATTCAACATTGGCAGCTGAAGGAACAGAATTAGCTATCTGAGATACCGTCCCAATTCCGCCTATGCTTTCTAACCTTCCATTCTGCCTCAATGCTTCAGCAATGGTAACCAAATCAACAGGGTCTCCTCTTTCAAAGATATCCCTGATTACCAAAAAGATGTTTTTATGATTATCTCGGTAAAAATCCTCCGGCCTCAGGATTTCGAAAACAACGCTGCCTTTATGGGGGTCAAGCATAAGTGCTCCTAATACAGCCTGTTCTGCCTCCAAATTATGGGGAGGAACTTTGAGAAGTTCCATCTTTTTCTCCTCGCTTTTCTCAATCAACTAACGCTATTTCCAGTGCTTGTTCTATATTATCTATAGTGGTTACTTCTACACCTTTAAGCCCTGTAGGCACTTCACTCAGATTTTCTTCGGGTATAAGTACGGTCTTTATGCCTGCTTGTTTTGCACCAAATATTTTTTCGTATATCCCTCCTACCGGTTTAACTTTTCCCTGGATGGATATCTCTCCAGTAACAGCAATATCTCGTCTTAGCGGTCTCTCTTTCAAAGCACTATAGATAGCCATAGTGGTTGCCAATCCTGCTGAGGGGCCATCAATCCTTCCTCCACCAACTACATTAACATGTAAATCATAATTTTTTAAGTCTTCACCTGTGAGGTTTCGGATAACTGCAGTTGCATTAAATACTGCATCCCGCGCCATGGTTCCAGCTGTCTCATTGAAGCGAATAGTTCCTTTTCCAGCAAGCCCTTTGAATACTTTTACTTCTATTTCGAGCAAAGAACCGAGAAAACCGGAAACCCCTAGCCCCATTATTCTTCCAATTTCTTTCCCAGGCGTTACCTTCTTATGGACATAGGGAGTTAACCTAGCTGAACGCAATACTTCTCTTACATCATCTTCTTTGATTATTATATCTTTTTTTCCTAAGCTTTTAAATCTTGCCAAACCATACGCATCGAGCAAAATACTGTTAGCTTTCCGGCCTTCGATAACATATTCGCTTATTATGTCAGGAATATTGTCTTCTAAGGTAACTTCAAGTTTACGTGCAGCTTGTTTAACAATATGAATGATATGCGAAGGCTCAAGCGGAACAAAATATACTTCTGCACAACGGGATCGCAAGGCAGGATTAAGTTCATGTGGTTCTCGAGTGGTTGCTCCGATAAGGACAAAATCCGCGGGGACTCCTTCCTCAAAAATCTTCTTAATATATAAAGGTATATTGTTATCATGAGGATCGTAGTAAGAGGATTCAAAGAATACTCGTTTATCTTCCAATACTTTAAGCAGCTTATTGAGTAATGACGGATCCATCTCACCAATCTCATCTATGAATAAAACCCCTGTATGGGCATCATTAACTAGGCCAAATTTTGGTTCAGGAATTCCAGTATCAGCTAGATCTCTCTTCGCTCCCTGATAGATGGGATCATGTACTGACCCCAACAGAGGATTGGTAACGTCTCTTGGATCCCAGCGTAAGGTAGTCCCATCAACCTCTATAAACGGAGCGGATTCAACAAAAGGAGAGTCTGCAAATTTTTTAACGGCCTCTAGTGCTACCCTAGCAGCAGATGTCTTTCCTACACCAGGAGGTCCGTAAATAAGTATATGCTGAGGAAAAGGAGTAGCCAGTTTTGCTAAAAGGGCCTGCAAAGCATTCTCCTGACCGATAATCTCTTCTGGAGACTGCGGTCTCAATACTTCAATCGCAGAAGAAACAGGATTGGATTGATTCATCTTTTCCAAGTGAGCAAGTTTCTTTAAGGTTTGGGCGTTCTCTAGCCCTCCCGATTCTTTTAAGACCAGAGATTTAATTTCTTTAATGTATTCTTCTTGCCGTTCCTGCATTTTTTCAGCAACTGCTAGGTTAAGTCTTTCTTCTACAGATTTCTTGGCAACAATTTCAGCAATTTGTTCTTCTATCTCTTCCAAAATCTCTGGTATCTTTTCTAATTCTGGCTGTGGTTGCTCGGTTGGATCATCATTAACCAGCTTTTGCAGCCCTAAAACCCTTTCACTCAGGTTATCGGAGCGCATCAATCCTAGAACCTCAAGCTTACTGGCTTTGAGAATCAATTTATCTGTTCCATAAAGATTGGATAAGACAACGTAAAGGGCATCTACTTCCATTTTGAGTTGTTCTAGGGTTACAGTACCCTCCTCAGAGGTAGCCTCTTCGGCTTCTTTCTGCTTCAGGAATCTCTTTAGAATGCCTTTCACTTGGGTCACTTCCTTATATATTACTATAGTTATTCTGCTTCTATTGTAACTTTTAAATCAGCACTAACCTCCGGGTGAAGCTTGATGGAGACTGTATGCTCTCCAATATTCTTAATGGGATCTTTTACTTCTATTTTTCTTTTATCTATCTTTATCTTATAAACCTTTTCTAGCGTTTCAGCTATCTCCTTGTTAGTGACAGAACCAAAAAGTCTTCCATTATCTCCTACCTTAACATGTAGAACTATTTTCATATCTTCTATTTTATTTTTTGAATCCTCTGCCGACTGCTTTTCTTTCTGTTTGCGTAAGTCTTCTTGCTTTTGTTTATGGGCTAGATCTTGAACATTCCCTTCGGTAGCCTGTAAAGCTAAACCTCGAGGAATTAGAAAATTTCTAGCATAACCATCCGATACTTCACATATTTTCCCTTTTTTTCCTAATGCTTTGACATCTTCTTTTAATATTACTTTCATTATTGTTAAGCCCCCTCACTTTTTTCAGGTATACGGCGAAAATTAAAAACCAAATCAAAAAGACCAATAAATAATAGTATTAATAAAACGTATGGTGTGAAAAACACTGCGGAAAAGATAGCTATCCACATAAGTACTCGAGGAACTTTTGGATGTTGAAAGAAATACGCTGCACAAGCTAGCCCCAAGATAACAGCTATCCCACCAATTATGAGCATTGTGTTCATACCGACAATAGTTAATGTATTATAGCTAAAAAAATCTCCGCCTAAATACATTGCTACTCCAATAATAGCTAACCATACTGCATACCAAGGTAATCTCCAAAGGGCAAAAGGAATCTCCTTTTGTTCTTTTCTTTGAAAAAATCTAAAGGCTAAATACCCTAGTCCAATCTCTATCATGCTTAAAATACCAGCTAACCCAGGTAAAAGTTTATAATAGGCTGACATTGCTAGCCTTAAGTATTCTTCAAATTCTGTTTTAGACAACCCTTGTTTTTCAAAAGCCTCTATTGTTCCAGTTTGTTCGTAAAAAAGAATGTTTTCTTCGATTCTCTGTTGAAGGATATCGGGCTGAAGTGCTTGAACTGTGTTAGGTATTGTAGGTAAAGCACTTAACATCACAGCCAAAACTAAACTCCAAAACACGCTTCGCCCTAGAGACAGCCCCTTTTCTCTAAGTACTAAAAGAAGAATCCCTGCCCAAGGCGTATATCCTATTTGAGTAAGACCCGCTATACCTAAAGGGATAATAGAAGCTAGATACCCTATTGTTAAGAAATTTATTGTTAACCGCAGTCCCCATCTCCCAACATGAATAAACAGGGCGAAAATAACTAAAATCTCTATGATCCAACTCCAGGATAGAAACAACGATGAAAAGAAGGGTACAACAAGAAGTACTACCCTAGATGTATATTGAATGGCATTCTTATCACTAATATACATTAAATTACTCCTGTTTAATCATCCTCTGGCACTAGGTAACCAAGCAGTAGGCTTAAGTCTCTCCATTCTGATTCTAAATATAAGTAATCATCCTTTTGCCATTCTGCCATCTGTTTATATAATACCCTGTCCAATCGAGAAAAATCAAAACCAAGTCGACGAGATAACAGATAACTCAATCCAACGAGCTTTGATAGACTATCCAATATTTCCGTTTCAGAAGAATTTAAAGCTCCCTGTTGAACCATCCATTGAGCTTTTAGCAACTCTACTTTTAATTCTTCTATGGCTTTGGAGCATTTTACTATATCGACAGTTACAGGTTCCAACCCTCTTACCCCCTGCAAATAAATTTCTAATTGTATCATTTCTCTAAGACAGCCTTAAAGTCCTTCTTTTATCCCTCGCATCAATTTGAGTTAATCTCCCTTGGACCAAAGAATTAGTAAAATTATTCTTTTCGTTCAAATTTTGTATTTAGCATAACGAAAAAGAGGGAGCATGCTCCCTCTTTTACTATTCGATGGTATATGGCAGCAACGCGATGTTGCGGGCCCTTTTAATGGCAATTGTGACTTGCCTCTGATGTTTGGCGCAGTTTCCTGAAATTCTACGAGGCAAAATTTTGCCTCTTTCAGTTATATACTTACGTAATTTATGAGTTTCTTTATAATCAATGCTTTCAACTTTGTCTACACAAAAACTACATACTCTCTTACGTGGACGACGTCCACCACGTTCTCTCTTAACGGGACTAGCCATTAAATGTTCCTCCCTTCGATCTAAAATGGTATATCATCATCTAGACTAATTTCATGTGCAAATGAACTAAAACTATCTGATCCAGTGGAAGAACCAGCATTACTACTATCATTACTACTATCCTTAGGACTTAAAAATCTTACATTATCGCCAACAACTTCTGTTGCCCACCGTCTCTGACCATCCTGTCCTTCAAAAGAGCGAATCTGCAGCCTGCCTTCAATAGCAGCAAGCTTCCCTTTTGCAAGATAATTCGCGCACAATTCTGCTAGTTGACGAAAAACTACGCAAGGAATAAAATCAGTCTCTTTTTCACCTTGAGCATTCTTATAAGTTCTATCAACTGCCAAGGTAAATGAAGTAACAGCTACACCATTAGGTGTGTAGCGCAATTCAGGGTCTTTTGTCAATCGTCCAATTAACACTATACGATTTAACACCTTTACCCCTCCGCTATCTCTATTCTTTCTTGGTTGTAAGGTACCTGATTACGGCATCTGAAATCTTCATCAGCCTCTCAAGTTCCTCAACCGTACGAGCTTCACCGTTAAAGTTCATGAGGACATAGTAGCCTTCATTAAACTTTTTAACCTCATAAGCTAGGCGTCTTTTTCCCATCAATTCTGCCTTAAGGTCTACACCACCATTGGTATTGACCACTTCAGCAAATTTTTCTACATTGGTTTTGACTACCTCTTCTTCAAGATCCGGTCTGATAATGTACATAACTTCGTACGCTTGCATTTCTGCACCTCCCCTCGGACTATTCGGCCTTACAAGTATTTTGTAAAGCAGGGAATAATTATTACGTTACAGCAAACAATTATACCACTTATTTTTTTTTTTTGCAATTCATTCGTTATATTTTGAATATGTATAATAAAATACTTCTGACATGCTTAGCAAACTGTTAGAGCTGGTAAGAGTCGAGAACGTCACTGATGAAGCGTTAAGAAGTATATAATCAGAAAGTTTTATCGTCAGTTTCGTCACTTGTTTCTATGATGCTCTTTATGTTCCTTTCCAACTTAACACGAGTAATCCATGTTTGGTGATCACATTTAAGACATTTGATTCTGAAATCCATCCCTGTTCTCATTATCTTCCAATCCACACTGCCACAAGGATGTGGTTTTCGCAAACGAACTACATCACCGACATTTAGCTTCATTAAATTGCCCCCTGACTTTTTACAAGGTTCTTGATTATATTGGCGTCCCTTTTAATATTGGCAAAGCTTCGAATGGATTGGTGAGAAATTCGCTATCAAAAACAGCAATAAATGATAAGAGCAATTGATATCCTTCAAGTAGCCAAGGATAAAGAAGAGATGAATTAGTATTGATAATTCCGGGATTGCCTGTGCTTAAGAACGGAGAAGCCATCCCTACAATAAGGCATAACACAATAATTGTACTGAGTGCACCAAATGCCAGGCCTCCTCCTCTATTAACAAGACCCAGTGATTTGGCTAGAGGTGTAATTACTACGGTGATAAATATATTGATTATAACTGATAGAACAATAAATAGAAGTAAGAGCCCAATTATTTTAAGTGCATAATCTGTGATAACCATGGTTGCCTCTGTCAGCATCGGCTGGACAAAAGCCTCTTCCTGTCCGGTTGCTCCTGGAATCGCCTTGCCCTCTACAACTTTAGCTAAAAGTCCTGCGATTCTTGGCTCAATCAATGTACGTAAATTGAAAACAGGCTCTATGAAACTCAAAAACTGTTGATGAAAAAGTACCGCCACTACAATAGCAGCAATCTTGCCGGCCAACCTGGCAATCCCAGTAATAAGACCCTTCTGGAAGCCGGTAATTGCACCTAATCCTAACAGAATTAACACGACAACGTCAAAAACACTCACCTTTTTCTCCCCCTTAATAAGGAATGGCGGGGATGTGTGCGAATCGAACACACCTCGGAACGTTCTGCGCCCCGACACACGGATTTGAAGTCCGGGAACAGCACCAGCTGCCATACATCCCCAATTTATATATAAGTCTGTTGAATTATTTTAGCACATAATTAAACTAATTAGAAACAAAAAAGGCGAGAAAACCATCTTATTTCTAAGAGATATTTCCTCACCTATTATCAGTCTCTCTCCATCCCAAACGAATATTTTATTCACTGGATGATACTAAATCCATTCTGGACAAGAATATTTACTGCTTCTTCAGCCTTTTCTCCGTCTAATCTGCATAGTATTTGTACTTTTCTATTGGAGAGGTGATATACAGCTAAACTTGTTATATCTACTTCTAATTTCTTGGTTACAGAAGTAATCTCATTAATTATTCCCATCTCGTCACGCAATTCTATTACTATTCGTTTGCCAGGACTGCGAGCGCCCATAATATCTAAGAAAGCATCTAAAATATTATTATGGGTAATAATTCCTACCAATTTATCATTTTCCATGATTGGTAGAGCACCAATTTTATTCTCTCTCATGATTAAAGCTGCATCTTCAATCAAGGTTTCGGGGGTACAAGTGACAACCTTCTTGACAGCTACATCTTTAATACTAACTTTGGCAAGTAATTCATTCATTTCAAACTTACTAAGTGTTGTTGCCAAAGAAGGAGAGGCTGCCCTTAAATCTCCATCGGTAACAATTCCTACTAATTTCCCACCGCTAATAACGGGTAACCTGTTAATATTTTTCGTTTTCATCAGGTTCATAGCATTAAAGATACTATCATTTGGAGTTACAGTAAAAACTTGAGAAGTCATGAACTGCTGAACATACATAAATTTTTGCCCCCTTTAATGTGGACTATAAAATTATACAAGTATTATTCTGCACAGTTTAACTTTTACCTTTTTGCATAGTAACTATATGCCAACAGAATAATTATATTCCAAGTTACCCACCAAGGTAGGCTTTCTGTATTTCATCACTTTCCATCAATTCCTTGGCATCACCTGATAAGACAATCTTACCAGTTTCCAAGACATAAGCTCTACTCGCAACTGAAAGAGCCATCCGAGCATTTTGTTCTACCAGAAGGATAGTTGTTCCTAAAGAGTTAATCTCCACAATAATCTCAAAAATCTGCTTAACCAAAAGTGGAGCAAGTCCCATAGACGGTTCGTCTAATAGAAGAAGCTGTGGCTTAGACATGAGAGCCCTTCCCATTGCAAGCATCTGTTGTTCCCCTCCAGATAAAGTGCCTGCAAGTTGACGTCTGCGCTCTTTTAATCTTGGAAACAGCGTATAAACTCTTTCTATATCTTGTTTGATTCCTTCTTTATCCCTGCGTTGGTAGGCACCAAGGTCTAGGTTCTCAGACACGCTCATATTAGCAAATATCCTTCGTCCTTCAGGCACCTGAGAAATGCCTTTCGTTACCACTTCAGGTGCGCTAACTTTTGTGAGATCGATACCCTTAAATTGCATTGTCCCTTCTTTTGGACGGAGTAAACCTGAAATCGTTTTTAGACAGGTGCTTTTACCTGCACCGTTTGAACCAATGAGAGTGACAATTTCACCTTCATTAACTTCAAAAGAAATCCCTTTAAGAGCATGAATTGCACCGTAATATACATGAACATTATTTAAAGATAACATTAGATAGCCTCCTCTCCCAGATACGCTTCGATAACTCTGGGGTTAGACTTAATCTCATCAGGAGTTCCGTGAGCAATATTGATTCCATAGTCAAGAACATAGATCCTCTCACATACCCCCATAACCAAGGACATATCGTGCTCAATAAGAAGAATGGTTAGATTAAACTCTTTCCGTATCCAACGGATAAGTTCCATAAGGTTTCGTGTTTCTTGAGGATTCATACCCGCAGCTGGTTCATCTAGTAAAAGCAGCGATGGCTTAGTAGCAAGAGCTCTCGCTATCTCCAATCGTCTCTGCTGACCATATGGCAGATTCTTTGCTAATTCTTGAGCTTTATCATCTAAGCTAAAAATTTTTAAAAAATCTAACGCCTTTTCTTCCATGTCCTTCTCACCCCGATAAAATGCGGGTAAGCGGAACATGCCAGAAAGCATATTATATGAAACATGCTGATGGTAAGCAATCTTAACGTTTTCAATAACTGTTAAGTCCCCAAACAAGCGAATATTTTGAAATGTCCGAGCTATTCCCAAGTGCGACAGTTTATAGGTGGGAACTCCGTTTGTCTTCTTCCCTTGAAAAGTAATACTACCCCCAGTAGGAAGATATACCCCGGTAAGCATATTAAATATGGTAGTCTTGCCTGCACCGTTAGGACCGATAAGACCTACAAGCTCTCCTTCATTTATTTCCATGTCCAGGTTGGAGACAGCCTTAAGTCCACTGAATGACATTGATAGTTTATCAACTGTTAAGAGAGCCATCTTCTTCACCCTTTCTTTTTAATTCGTAAGAAATCAAGCTTAAGTTCTTTATTACCCAATAATCCGTTAGGACGATAGACCATTAAGATTATCATGACAAGAGCAATAATAACCATACGGAACTCTGGATAGTCAGCCAATCCAGCAGAGATGATTGTCAGTACCCCGGCACCAACCACAGATCCAGTTATACTTCCTAATCCTCCTAATACAACCATAGCTAAAATCTCAAAGGATTTTAGAAAACTAAACGTTCCTGGGTGAATAAGATACATATAGTTAGCATAAATAGCTCCCGCCAAACCAGCAAAGAACGCTCCCATCGTAAAAGCCATAACTTTATACTTCGTTGTGTTAATCCCCATGGCTTCTGCAGCAATCTCATTCTCTCTTACTGATATACAAGCCCTACCATGAGAAGAGTTGATAAAACTACTCATTAGAAACACACTTAAAGCCATCAGCCAGAAAGCCCATGTCCAATCAATAGTCTTCGGCACTGAAAACCCTGTAGCTCCTCCTAAATAATCCATGTTTAAGAAGAAGATACGTACAATCTCACCTAATCCTAAAGTTGCTATCGCAAGGTAATCTCCTCTTAACCTTAGAGTTGGTAGGCCGATAAGCATCCCGGCAGCGGCAGCCATAAGAGCCCCGAAGATTATCCCCGCAACGAGTGAACCCTGCATTCTTACCACTACCAAAGCAGACATATAGGCTCCTATAGCCATAAAACCTGCATGACCAAGAGCCAACTGACCTGTGAAACCAGTAATAATATTCTGACTAACTGCTAGAATGATATAGATACAAACAAGCACCAAGGTCATCATGTAGAAAGGATTAATGGCTTTATTAATAAATAGATATTGAATAATACCATAGACAACCATAAGCACGAGAAGCCTAATGAGATTCTTAACATTAAATAATTTCATATAGCTCACCTACACTTTCTCGCGAATATTTTTGCCCAGTAAACCGGTAGGTTTCACTATAAGGACAATAATAAGGATGAAGAAAGCGGCTGCATCACGCCAAGTGGAAAAACCAATGCCGCTAACAAAAGATTCAACAAGACCCATAACCAGCCCTCCGACCATGGCTCCAGGTATGATTCCGATTCCTCCCAAGACAGCAGCCACGAAGGCCTTTAATCCTGGCATAATACCCATCAAAGGGTTTATCGTATTAAAGTATACACCGATGAGTACCCCTGCTGCTGCGGCTAGAGATGAGCCTATCGCAAAAGTAGCAGAAATAGTATTGTCTACATTAATCCCCATCAGGGAAGCAGCTTCTTTATCAAATGAAACAGCGCGCATCGCTTTTCCAACTCTAGAATATTTCACTACGAGAGTTAAGATTGCCATTAAAATAACAGTAGTTAGAATAATAACGACATCTCCATATTTGAAAGTAATATTTCCAAATTCATATACTGTCTGTGGAAAGACTTCGGGAAACGTACGTGTCTGGGGCGTCAAAATTAGTATTCCGCCATATTCCAAGAAAAAAGACACCCCGATAGCAGTAATCAGAACTGCGAGCCTGGTAGCATGTCTAAGAGGCTTATAAGCAATCCTTTCGATTAACATACCCAATAATGCCGTAAAAAACATGGCAATTATAAGTGCAGGAATAAACGATAACATCAAAGTCGTAGTGCAGAACCAGCCGATGTAGGCTCCTACCATCATTATGTCACCATGAGCAAAATTGATTAGTTGAATAATACCATAAACCATGGTATAGCCCAAGGCAATGAGTGCATAGATACTACCAAGAGAAATCCCATTTATTATTTGCTGAATTATTAGATCTGAGACACTTCCCATATTTTCACTCCATTCACCTTGTATTTTGCATTAAAAGAGGGGGGAAACCCCCCTCTCTTTCTTTTGGTATGGGATAGCAGTAAAAAGCTATGCTTACTTGTTTTTGCTTATTTAGGATCTACCCTTGCAGCGAAGATTTTCTCGCCATCAACGAACTTCAGGATAGAAGCACTCTTTTGAGGATTATGAGTAGCAGAATCTACGTTAATATCACCACTGATACCCGCAAAACCGCTCATAGTTTCAAGTGCTACTCTGATAGCTTCCTTATCAGTGCTACCAGCCTTCTCAATAGCTGCAATTAAAAGTTTGGCAGCATCGTAGCCTAGAGCTGCGAAACTATCAGCATCTTGATTATACTCTGCTTTAAAAGCAGCAGCAAAATCAGCTAAAGCAGGATCATCGGCAGCAACGTGGTCAACATAATAGGTGTTGTTCATAGCTTCTTTACCAGCGATATCTACGATTGGGCCTGTACCCCAACCATCGCCACCAAGAATAGCAACATCAATTTTAGCATCACGCGCTTGTTTGATAATCATACCTACTTCATTATAATAACCTGGGATAAAAATGATATCTGGTTGTTTGTTCTTAATGTTAGTCAGAATGGCACGGAAATCAGTATCTTGTCCAGCAACATATTGCTCAGATGCAACTATTTCTTTACCAGCTTTTTCGAAAGTTTCTTTAAAGCTTGCAGCTAATCCTTTAGCATAGTCGCCCTTCTGGTCAATTACTAAAGCTGCTTTGGTAGCACCTAGGGTGTCCATAGCAAAGTTAGCAGCAACTTCCCCTTGGAAAGGATCAATAAAGCAAGCACGGAATACCCAATCATTTAAAGCGCCAGCTTCTGTTACTGTAAGAGTGGAGTTGGTCCCAGTTGGTGTAACCAAAGGAATTCCATACTCTGTAATAACCGGAATGGCTGCCAGAGTATTTCCGGAAGTCATAGGACCAATAATTCCGATAACTTCATCTTGGGTAGCTAATTTGGTTGTAGCTGCTGTTGATTCTCCAGCTTCAGATTTGTTGTCAGCTCCGACGTACTCGATTTGCATACCGAGAACTCCGCCAGCTTCATTAGCTTCTTTAATAGCTAATTTTGCACCATTTTCTCCCTTTTTACCAAATTCAGCTACTCCGCCTGTTAATTCGAAGTTGCCTCCGATTTTAACTACATCGGCAGCTGGTTGGTCAGTTGGAGCTTTTGGGCTGCAACCTGCTAATAGCGTAAAGCTTAGCAGCGCAACAATGAGATAAGTAAAGATCTTTTTTGTTTTCATCTTCTTGTTTTTCCTCCCCTAAATTTAAATCTAAAAAATTACCTAATGGAGACAAGTTTTTACTGGCCACATAGACTCCGCGTCAATTACGTACCTACCCTTTAGATACTCCTAAATATGAATGAACCATTATTCCTTTGAGTATCTCCAGTAGCGCATAAATTCAACAACAACCGATTATCTATGCTTGCAGAAAAGCCTGTCCCTTACCAGTAATTTTAATTCTATATATTAAAAGATTAAGTGTCAATATTATTATATAATAATTTAGAATGTTAGATATTAACTATAACACTTGAATGTTTGTTTTATTGGAAATTTTAACATATTATTTGTTAATCATTACGATTAAAATATATTATTGCCTAGCAAAAATCATTATAAACAAGTTAAACTAACTATCAGTTTAAGATTCATTAATCACTGATAGAAGTTTCACTTTACCACGCACTAACCGTCCGTAATCCCCCTCTAATTCTATAATTGGGGATAACGGTCGCTAAGTTCCTGATTGGTTCAACTAACTATCAGCTTAAGATCATTAATCACTGATAGAAGTTTCACTTTATTGCTATAATAGGAATAGTTAAAATAATAAAGGAGAAGAAATGGAGTACCTTGCCTTATTCTATACTACACATGGTTCAATTAAATTTAAAAAGAAATTAATTAATATCGGTATGGAAGTAGAAGTCCTTCCTGTTCCTCGCAGGCTGAGCTCAGGTTGTGGGGTAGCAGTAAAATTCTTTAGTGATCAAGATGTATCATCTCTTATAGACCAAACTGTTGAAAAGTTATATAGGATTACTCAGAGTGAGTACCAACTAGTCTATGGATCAGAGTGAGAACTAAAGCCATAAATTGGCAAGTTTTACTTTACCACTCAATTTTCTTGGAGGCTAATATGAAACGTATTTACCTAGATAACGCAGCAACATCTTTTCCCAAAGCTCCGGGAGTTGCCCAAGCTGTGTATGATTATTTAACTAGTGTCGGGAGTAACATAAATCGTGGTGCCTATCAAGAAGCTCTGGAAGCAGAGGAAGTAGTTTATGATACCAGAGAATTACTTGCTGAGTTTTTTGGGTGTTCACAGCTGGAAAATGTAGTTTTTACCAAAAATATCACAGAGAGTTTAAATCTAACAATCAGAGGACTACTTAAACTAGGGGATCATATTATAACCACATCTATGGAACATAATGCTGTACTCAGACCTCTTAATCACTTGAAAATCAACTATAATGATTCACTCGATGTCAGCATACTTCCTTGTGATCAATATGGAGACCTTCCTCGTGGACAAGCGTTAGATACACTTCTCACTAATCATCTAACTCCTCGAACTAAAGCAATTATTATGACTCATGCATCCAATGTATCTGGCACGATTCTACCGCTTCAAGAAGTAAGTTCTTTTTGCCATAGACATAATCTTTTTTTTATAATAGATACTGCTCAAACTGCAGGTATATTAGATTATAGTTTTGGCGATCTTAAAGCGGATGCTATAGCTTTTACAGGTCACAAGGGGCTGCTTGGCCCGCAAGGAATCGGAGGGGTGGTTTTAAGCACTAAGCTCTCTTCTATACTGGAACCGCTAATAACAGGAGGAACGGGAGCTTCTTCGGAAGATGATTTACAACCTGTGCATTTGCCTGACCGATTTGAAGCGGGTACGTTAAATCTTCCTGGCATATATGGTCTAAATTCTTCCTTAAATTATTTAAAAGAGCTACATATCAAGACTATCATGGACAAAGAACTTTCTTTAACAGAAAGCTTCTTAAATGGAATACATAGTATTAAAGGGGTTAAACTTATCGGCCCATCTTCTTTATCACATAGAACTGCCGTCGTTTCGCTAGATTTTCCCAATATGGATAATGCTTTACTTAGTCATAAGCTTGCCAGTGTTTTTGGGATTACTAATCGCTGTGGCCTCCACTGTGCTCCTCTGGCACATAAGACTTTGGGTACCTTCCCGGAAGGAACAGTTAGATTCAGCTTCAGCCACTTTAATACACAAGATGACGTTGACTATACCCTGAAGGCGATTAAACAGTGTCTTCAAGAAGGCTAAAACCGAACATGTCTTTTTAACGCAAAAACCTCATGTATAAATTCATGAGGTTTTTATGCATATGAAACATAGATATTTCATTATATTTTACGCACTATTTACATGCATATATGCATTAATTCTTAATGGTTTCGTAAATAGGAGTATTACGAGGAAGACTTAGTCAAATATCGCACCAAATTTTCTCTTTTTGTTAACTTGATTGAGTCAAAGTACTCAAGTAGAGGAACGGCATATTTTCGTGAAGTCTGCCACAGATCTCTAGCTTCGGCTGCAGAAATCTTTTCCTTTTGCTTTAAATAATCAACAAGAATGTCTCTGGCTTTATCAATTTCTTTTCTATCAAAGTAGAAATCCCCAAAATTGACCCATTTTCCACTGGTAGTTAAGTATCCTGCATATTGTGATATTTTGTCTGAATTGACCCCGCAGTCAACAGCTCCTTTTTGTAAGTCTGGAGGATTTAATCCTGCTTTCTCCCAGTGTAGAAGTAAGGAGTTCAGTTCCTTTTGTATTTTTTCTGGAAGCTGTGGTTCTGTTTTAGATGTAATTTGATTTGCGGCAATATTGTAGAACTCTTGAGCTGCTCCCCATTCCAATATTAGTTGCCAGCGTCTGAGAACTAAGTTTATTCCATGAGTTTTTCTTAATTCCTCTCTCCCTATTCCACGACGGAGCGGAAACTTCTTTTGGTGCTTAAGAATTTCTTCAGCAACAGATTCGGCCCATCTTTCAGCAGAGTTATTCAACCAGAATAACTCTGTGCCGTCTTCCCAAAGGACTGTTATAAGATCTTCCTGTTTTAATGCTATCAGTTGTTGTTCAATCTCTTCCTTGCCCAGGCCTATAACCTTAATTATTTCCGTTAAGGATAGGGGGAATTCTAAGGCCCCCATCAGAATTTCCCGGGTACTCCCTTCCGCTTTTAAACGTAATTCCTTTAAAATATTGTCCTTAAATCTCTTCTTTTTATAGGGAGATATTCCTAACACTGTACCTCCTCCTATCGTAATAACAGGAGAATAGAAGCGGATAACAAATCTATCACCCTCAGCTGCTAAGACCGGATGTTCAAGAATTATTTGGGCAAAACTGGTTTCACCTGAAGGTAATTCTTCTTGCTCAAGAAGGTGGATTCTTCCAAGCACCTCTGAGGTTCCAATGTGGAAACGAACTCTTTGTCTTTGCTGAATTACTTTCTTTACTTCCGGCAAATTAAATAGCTCAACATCAAGTATCTGTCCAGTTTTATAGCTTTGTGGATGAACCAAATTAACTCCTCGGGGAATATCGCTGGTGGAGATTCCACTTAGATTGATAGCAGCTCTTTGCCCAGCCATAGCCTGATTGGCTTGTTCTCCATGTATTTGAATATTCCTGATCTTTACTCTTTGTCCACCTGGCTCTAAGCAGGCATCCTGTCCTTTCTTAAAGATTCCGTTGCCCAATGTACCAGTTACCACTGTCCCGAATCCTTGAACAGTAAATACCCTATCTATTGGCATTCTTGCAGGGCGATCGGTCTTTCTGCTTTCACCCTGAGCTAATACTTCATTAATTGTATTTAGTAACTCCTGCTTTCCTTCTCCAGTAACTGCCGAGACTTTACATAGAGGTGCCTGTGCAAAAATCGTGTTTTTAAGCTTTTCTAAAATATCTTGCTCGATCATAGCTAGCCATTCCTCATCTACTAGATCTATTTTGGTAATTACTATTATTCCTTTATCTATCTTCAATAAGGTAAGTATATCCAAGTGCTCTTTAGTTTGGGGCATTATGCCTTCATCTGCAGCTATAACTAATAACACTACATCCATGCCACTAGCTCCAGCGAGCATTTGCCGAACAAACTTCTCATGTCCTGGAACATCCACAATCCCAGCCTTACGCCCATCGGGAAGGGTGAGATATGCATATCCAAGTTCAATGGAAATACCTCTCTCTTTTTCTTCTTTAAGCCGGTCAGTACTTATTCCTGTCAAAGACTGTATTAGCTGTGTCTTTCCATGGTCAACATGCCCCGCTGTTCCGATTATTAGAAATCTGTCTTTCATCTTAATCACACCTTTATTCCTCAGCAATAGTTCTCCAAAAATATTTGTTATGATAATTATATTATACGCATAAATATGACTAAATATGGAAATTAATTTAATGTAGTACATAATTTGGAGGGAACAATTTGAATCCTCTTTCCTTATTTAGTGAAAATCGGCATATGCGTGCTCATTATAGCGATATCCAAGCTCTATCGCATCTCCAAGATCGACTTGCTAATTATTTGATTACTGCCGGCGGTCGGAAGGTAATCCTTCTCTGTATCGGCACTGATCGTTCAACCGGAGACTCTCTAGGCCCCCTTACAGGAACAAAACTAAGTCAAAAGTGTCTCCCGGGATTGGTTATCCTCGGGACTTTGGAAAAACCAATCCATGCTGAAAACCTTGCTTCTACAATGGATGAGATTAAGGCTACTTATCACAATCCATATATAATTGCTCTGGATGCCTGTCTTGGACGCTTAGATTCGGTCGGCCATATAACTCTCACTGAAGGTCCGCTTAAGCCGGGAACAGCAGTTAAAAAGGAATTGCCGGAAGTTGGAGATATCCATCTAACCGGCATTGTAAACATAAATGGTTTTATGCAGTATATGGTGCTTCAAAACACAAGACTTAATACTGTCTGGCAAATGGCAGATACTCTTTGTCATCTGTTCTGTAAAATCTATCTTAAAACTGTCTAATTTTATACTTTTATCGTTTTACAAGCCTTATCTATAGCATCTTTCTCTTCCTTGTTAAGCTTAACAGCAGCTTGTCCTTTCTCTATAGCCTTGCAATATACTCTAGATTCTTCAATGCTATGGATTCCGGTAAGAATAACTCCAGTGCCCTCCTGATTAAGTAAGGCCAAAGCAAAGCTTAAATCAGCCCCCATGTTTTCAAATGAATTAAATCTTATAAGCTCCACCCTATCTACATCACAGCGGAGTTTTTCTTCAATTTTTTCAATCCTTGTATCATGACTTGAGCCTTGTTGGCTCAGCTCCCTTACCTCTTTTAAATTAGCCTTAAGTAAATCTTCCATCTTTATCCCCGACATAAAAGACTGTAAGCTTTTATAAGCTTTTTGGAATTTTTTCATCCGAGAATACAGAATCATGGTCATTATTAGTGCCAATACGGCAATGATAGAAATTACTAATCCTATTATAGTCAAGATTTGTGCATCGAAATCAAAAATTGAAACCAAGCAGATTCCTCCTCGCTTTTGTTAAATCTCATAGTATAATTTCTTCTTAGAAACCAAAAAACTGAAATATTAGTACTAAAGGTACGGCCAAGAATATCCCCGGAAGTAAGTTGCCAACTTTTATTTCCTTAATCCCCAACATTGTAATACCTATTCCAAAAATCAGCAAACCGCCAACAGCACTCATTTCGACAACAACCGCTTCTGACAACAGTCCTTGTACCCCACCTGCAAATAATGCTAAACTCCCTTGATATAAAAGCACCGGCACCGCCGAGAATATTACCCCTATCCCCATAGATGACGCGAATATTATTGCTGATATCCCATCAAGTGCTGACTTTGCGAAGAGAATACTGTGATTGGCATTCAATCCATCTTCCAAAGCCCCTACTATAGCCATTGCTCCTACACAATATATAAGGCTAGTAGTCACAAACGCCTTAGTAAACTGCCCGTCCCCTTGAGAGGATAACTTTCTTTCGAGATAGTTTCCCAAACCATTCAACCGAGCTTGAATATCAATAGTTTCTCCAATAACGCCTCCAAGCACTAAACTTAATATCACAATAAGTATATTATTAGTTTTTAAAGCCATCTGAAGTCCAATAACAAGAACAGTCAAGGCTATTCCCTGTATAACAGTATTTTTTAGCTTTTCTGAGAAATATTTACCAAAGAAAACTCCTACTAATCCACCAATAATAATTGCAATAAAATTAACCGTGGTTCCTAACACGTTGGTCTCCCTTCTAAATCTTTGTTCCACGTGGAACAGTTTAAGATTCTGCCTGTATTGTTCCACGTGGAACAATACTAAATATCTATATCCCAGTTTTCTAGAAGACGGTTCAATTCTTCTTTGGAGAAATAATCAATTTCAATTTTTCCTTTTTCTTCATTACCCTTAACCTGAACCTTAGTTTGAAAAGAGATTCTTAACTTTTCTTCAATATCTTTCATCGGGCTATATTCAGAGATATTCTTCTTTGTTTTAGCTGCCCCGCTGATAACTGGAGCAACTTCTTCAGCTTGAACATGAATTAAATTCTCTGTTTCTCTAACGGATATATTGTATTCTACAACATGTTTGGCTAATGAAATTTGTTTTTCGGTATCATCTATACCTAAAAGAACTTTAGCATGTCCTAAAGAAATATGTTCATTATGCAATAGATCTAAAACTTCAGACGGAAGTTGAATAATTCTCAACAGGTTGGCAACGGTTGGTCTTCCTTTTCCCACCCTCTTTGCAACTTGTTCTTGAGTAAGTCCATATTCTTCAATCAGACGACTATAAGCCAAACCTTCTTCTACAGGAGATAAATCCGCTCGTTGAATATTTTCGATCAAAGCTCTTTCTGTCATCTCTTGTTCTGTGCAATTTCGAACTATACAGCTGATTCTATCCAAGCCAGCTATTTTTGTTGCTCTGAAGCGTCGTTCACCAGCAATAATATAATATCTATTTCCTTCAGGCTTAACTAAGATAGGCTGAAGCAATCCATGTTCCTTAATGGAATCTGCCAATTCTAGTAATTTATTCTCATCAAATACACTTCTAGGTTGTTCTGGATTAGGAAAGATGTCGGTTAGCATTATTTCACGGATTTGGCTACTTTCAGTTTCCCTGTCTGTAATTAAGGCACCAAGTCCGCGTCCCAAGCTTTTTTTAGACACGTTCTAAGACCTCCTCGGCTAAATCTCTGTATACTTCAGCTCCACGTGACTTATTATCATAAAGACTAATTGGCTGCCCATGACTGGGCGCTTCGCTCAGTCTGACGTTTCTGGGTACTATGGTTCTAAAGACCTTCTCTCTAAAATAATTCTTCACTTCATCCACTACTTGAATAGAAAGATTGGTTCTAGCATCAAACATAGTAAGTAACACCCCAATTATTTTTAGATCTCTATTTATGGAACGTGTTACTTTATCCAAGGTGTTGACTAAGAGACTTAGTCCTTCTAAAGCATAATACTCACACTGAATCGGAATTAAAACATCGGTTGCAGCACACAAGGCATTAAGTGTTAGTAAGCCAAGTGAGGGCGGGCAATCAATCAAGATAAAGTCATAATCTTCTTTGATTCCCTCTAAAGATGCTGCTAATTTACCTTCTCTGTACATCATAGATACCAGTTCTATTTCAGCACCTGCCAATTCTATCCTGGCGGGAGCTACTTTTAGATTTGTTAGATCTGTGTCTACTATTATGTTCCTAATGTCCTCATCATCAATGATTACATCATAGATACATCTGGTAAGTCGATGTTTAAGAATTCCGCTGCCACTTGTGGCATTACCCTGAGGGTCAAGATCTATCAACAAAACTCTCTTGCCTCTTTCCTCTAAACTGGCGGCAAGGTTAACTGCTGTTGTAGTCTTGGCTACTCCCCCTTTTTGATTTGCAATGGCTATAATCCTGGCCAAATAAAATCTCCTCCCTATTAAGCCCGCAGACTCCTACTCACTATATATATTACATACTTCATTATACTATCAAATTGAAGAAAAAAAGCCAATAAAATAAAATTTAGGATAATATAATAAGAAAAAACAAACTAGGCCAATAGTTTGTTTTAAAATTTAATCAAATATATAGATTGAACAAAATTAGTTGCCTTAATGTTATACGTAAATTCTTTTCCTTTAAAGAGGACTTTTTTTAGGCCTACCTGCCTGACGTGGGTAACTTGAAGGTGTGTTCTTTATTTTTTTGATAATAATCAGCGAACGATAATCTGCACCTTCTCCTAGGCTGTATTTATCAAGACTTTCATATTCACAATTGAGGACTTGGAGAGCCTTCTCAGCAGATTTTATCTCGTTTTCAGGTTCAAGGCCTTTGGCAGCCAGAAGGCGGCCTCCAATTTTAAGTAAAGGAGATGTATATTCAAGTAAGATGGGTAATTCTGCAACAGCTCGTGCAGTAGTGATTTCGAACTTTTCCCTAAATTTAATGTCTCTTCCTATATCCTCTGCCCGAGAGTGACAAGTCTCTATATTACCTAGACCCAAACAATTAATAACTTCTTGAAGAAAGCTAAGTCTTTTTGCTAAAGAATCTATCAGAACTACTCTGATTCGCGGCTCCATAATTTTTATTGGAATCCCAGGGAACCCTGCCCCAGTTCCTAAATCCGCTAAAGAAAAACGAGAAGTGGGATATAACAGTCTTAACCACTTAATAAAAACCAAAGAATCTAAGAAATGTTTCGTTACAACCTCTTCGGGATCTGTGATAGCCGTCAAGTTAATTTTATTATTCCACTCCAATAAAAGCTTTCCATAGATAAAAAACTGCTCGACCTGGTTATCATCAAGTTCAATTCCAAAGTTCTTGCAGGCATTTTTTTTAAACATATCCTTAAATCCATCAAAGACAGTGCCATTCTCCTTATTATACATCTGCCGTACTCCTTCGTTTCTGTTCAAGATAAATAAGAATTACGGAAATATCTGCAGGATTAACCCCACTAATTCGTGAAGCCTGTCCTACATTGGCAGGTCCGACTTCCCTAAGTCTTTGTTTTGCTTCATTAGATAACCCTCGGATCTCATCATAGTTTAAGTCGATGGGAAGTGTTTTCTCTTCCAGTTTAATGAAGCGCTCTACTTCTTCCAGTTGCTTTTCAATGTATCCCTGATATTTTAATTGTATAGTTGCTTCTTCGACCACATCAAAGCTATAAGCAGTTAGTTCGGGAAATATCACGAACAGGTGTTCGGTTGTTACTTCTGGTCTTTTTACTAGCTCATCTGCTTTTAATCCGCTTTTTAGAGGCGAAGAACCGCTCCCAATAAGCAGTTCCTGTAATTCTGTGTTATTAGGTGATAAATTAGTTGTCTTCCATAGTTGAGAGATTTCTTCGAGTTGCTTGAGCTTCTGCTCAAAGAGAGTCCATCTCTCATCATCCACTAACCCAATTTTTCTTCCCTTTGCTGTCAGACGGAGATCTGCATTATCCTGTCGTAAGATAAGGCGGTATTCAGCTCTGGACGTAAGAAGGCGATAAGGTTCACGTATTTCCTTATTTACCAAATCGTCTATAAGAACACCTAAATATCCTTCTGAACGTTTAATAACAAAGGGCTCTTTACCAAGAACCTTATGGGCAGCATTAATCCCTGCTAGAAGTCCCTGCCCTGCAGCCTCCTCATATCCCGATGTCCCATTTAATTGACCTGCAGTGAATAATCCAGGCCAAGAACGCATTTCCAATGTTAAAGCTAATTGATATGGCTTTACATAGTCATATTCTATAGCATATCCAGGTCGTAGAATACGAACATTCTCTAATCCGGGGATACTGCGGAAGAACCTAAGCTGGATCTCTTCAGGCAGACTGGTCGATAGTCCTGCGACATAGAGCTCCTCACTATCTATCCCTTCAGGCTCAAGGAATATCTGATGGGCTCCTCTTTGAGCAAAGCGAACAATCTTATCTTCGATAGAAGGACAATAACGAGGCCCTATTCCTTCCACCACACCGGTATAAAGAGGTGCTCTATGCAGATTATCTCTAATTACGCTATGGGTCTCTTCTGTAGTATAACCCAGCCAACAAGGAATCTGTTTAGCCGGATCTCTTCCCCAAAAAACACTTTCCATATCTTTAAAAGAAAATTTTCGAGGGATACTATCGCCCGGCTGAACAACGAACTTAGAAAAATCTACAGAACTTTTTTGTATCCTCGGAGGCGTCCCCGTCTTAAATCTTCCGATATCAATATCCATTTCCTTAAGCTGATTAGACAATGATGAGGAGGTTATATCTCCGCCTGGGCCACCTTCATATATGGCTTCCCCAATGATAATCTTACTCCTCAAATAAGTGCCACTTGTTAACACCACACAACCAGCTTCGAAACGAGCTCCCGTCCTGGTTACAATTCCGCATACTTTACCTTTATCGATTACTACTTTCTCGACTAAAGCTTGTACCATAGTAAGGTTTTGCTGATTGAAAAGGACATCCAACATCCGCAGATGATAAGCCTTCTTATCGGATTGGATTCTCAACGCGTGGACAGCAGGTCCCTTCCCGGTATTAAGCATCCTGGCTTGTAAAGAAGTTTCATCGGCAACTATCCCCATCTGTCCTCCAAGAGCATCTATTTCTTTGACCAGATGTCCTTTAGCCGGCCCCCCTAGCGAAGGATTACAAGGCATATTCGCAACCCTATCCAGATTAATCGTCACCAATAAAGTATTACAACCTAAACGAGCAGAGGCTAGAGCAGCTTCACAGCCGGCATGACCTGCACCCACTACGATTACATCATATTTTCCTGCTAAAAATTCCACTTCCATCCTACTTTCCTATACAAAATCGAGAAAAAATATTGTTGAGTAATTCTTCCTGTACTTGATGTCCGGTAATAGAAGAAATCTCCTCTAAAGCAGCACGGATATCGATAGACAATATATCAAAAGGTAAGTTATTAATAATTCCTTCTTTAGCTTTTTCTAAGGAAAGAATACTATTTTCAATCGCATGTATCTGCCGAATATTAGAAAGTAACGGTTGGTCAGGAATTACTGCTTCCCCTTCAAAAACCCTTCGATTTATTTCTTGTTCTAATTCAGCAAAGCCGATTCCTTCTTTAACCGAGAAGGGTATTACTACAATGTTATTAAAATTATTAATTTCTGCAACTCTATATTCCGGAAAGATATCGACTTTATTGATAAGAACTATAGTTTTTTTTGAGTATTCCTCAAGTATCCGCATTTCTTCCGCAAATATGTTATTCTGCTTTAGTTCATTAGCATCGATAAGAAGCAAAACAATATCAGCTTGGCTTAAAGCTTTCCACGTTCTTTCGATACCTAACATCTCCACCAGATTATGACTTTCTCTAATACCAGCCGTATCTATCAAGTGAAGAAGAATCTCTCCAATCTTAATATATTCATGTAGTTCATCTCTGGTTGTACCAGGTATATCCGTTACAATCGCTCGTTCTTCCTTAACTAAAGCATTTAGCAAACTTGATTTACCAACATTTGGCCTGCCCGCAATAACCGTTGACAGCCCCTCTCTGATGACTTTCCCTGTTTTACTTCCCTTATATATATCCAAAGCTTTTTCTCTTGCTTTGGTAATCATTAAAGAGATTTCCCTAAAGGCAAGTTCGTCTATCTCATCTTCTGGAAAATCGATTCTAGCCTCTATGTAAGAAAGGATATCTAATATTTGCTGGCGCAACTCATTAATCTTTGAAGACAATCCTCCTCCAAGCTGCTGGAGTGCTAAATCAGCAGACATGGAAGTTCTGGAAGTGATAAGATCAATAACCGCCTCTGCCTGAACTAGGTCCATCTTTCCATTTAAAAATGCTCTCTTACTGAATTCACCTGCTTCCGCTAGCCTAGCACCTTGCTGAATACAAGCATCAATAATTCTTCTTGCGGTAAGCACTCCACCGTGACAATTAATCTCAAATACATCTTCACCTGTAAAGGAAAAAGGAGCAGTCATTTTACTTACTAACACTTGGTCTAGTTTTATACTTTGCCCAGCATAAAACCAGCCAAGATGGAGAGTAAAATTTTTTTCTTCCTGCCATCTTTGTATATTCCTTGGCTTAAAACAAACATTAATAATTCTATTGGCTTCTTTTCCACTAAGACGTACAATATGTATTGCCCCTTCTCCTAGGGGCGTTGCCAAAGCAACAATAGTGTCATTCATATATATCATCTCCAGTAATGAGTAAAAACCTTACTGACTTGCTGGCTTAGATATAAAATTGGCTTACACCAAGTATTTACACCAGCGTAAGCCTTTTTGCTCTTATAACCTGCCGAAAGTAATACTTTCTCAATAGGTTTAAAATAAAATCATTAAGATTGATAAGAAATATAGAATCTAAACTGGTAAAGAAAGGGGTTGTCCCTTCAAAAATTAAGATACATTGTTACTTCTTTTAAGTGAGATAACTACGCGTCGATTGGGTTCTTCGCCTTCACTGAAGGTTGATACATTCCATTCATTCTGTAAAGCTGTATGAATAATCCTTCGCTCTTGCGGGCTCATGGGCTCTAGAACAACACGATTGCCGCTCTTCTTAACCCGATCTGCTAATCTCTTAGCCAAGCTGATTAAAGTTTCTTCGCGTCGTTTCCGATATCCCTCAACATCAATAACAATTCGGCTCCTATCAGCTAACTTTTTAGCAACCGCTAGGTTTGTAAGAAATTGCAAAGCTTCTAAAGTATCCCCTCTTCTACCAATAAGAATACCTAAATCAGTTCCTGTAATATTAACTACTACATGTCCTTCATTCTTCTCAATATCAAAATCTGCTTTCACAGACATGGCTGAAGTTAAATTCTCTAGAAATTTACAAGCTATTATCCCAGGATCATCCTCATAGGACACTCTGACTTTTGCTAGTCGATTTCCAAAAAGTCCGAGAACCTTTTTTCCGGGTTCTTCAACTATCTCTATTATAGCCTGGTCTTTTTTGATACCGAGTTCTACTAAACAGGCTTCTATTGCTTCCTCAATAGTTCTAGCGGATTTTTCAACTACCTTCACAGTAATCCCCCCTATATCCCAAGCTTTATGCCGCTTCTAGATTCTCTTTATCTCTCTGAATTTTCTTATTGATATAGACTGTTTGTGCGATTGACATTAAATTCATAGTAACAATGTACAATCCTAGTCCGGAAGGTACAGTTGCAACGATATACGCTAAAAAGATAGGCATAAAAAGAAGCATGAATTTCTGAGTTTGCTCTGCTCCAGCTGGAGCTCCAGATGATTTAGGAGTTGTTGCCGAAGTTACCTTCGTCATCAGATAAGTCGATCCTCCTGCTATCAGTGGCAGTATTAAGTGATAATTAAGTCCTAAACCATAAGCAATAGTTAAATTAAAACCAAAAAAGTACGCACTGGCATCTTGGCCAAAAGGAAAAGCCATTAATGTTCGATATAACGCGAAAAACACAGGTAACTGCAATAGAATAGGCAAGCATCCTGAATAAGGATTTACCTTTTCTTTACTATACAGTTCCATGGTCTTTTGCTGGAGCTTTTGTTTGTCTTTTCCGTACTTTTTCTGAAGTTCCTTCATTTTAGGGCCTAATTCAGCCATTTTACGCATGGAAGTAGTCTGTTTCAAAGTGAGAGGATATAGTATTAGTTTGATAATTACTGTGAATAAGATAATGGCTACACCATAGTACGGTAATCCAACCATGGAAGAAAGTTCAAATAACCATTGTAAAAAAGTTGTCATGCCTTGAACAACTGTACTCACAAAAACCCTCCTTAAACAGGATCATACCCTCCAGGATGGAAAGGATTACATTTGGCAACTCTAATAATTGCTTTACCCATCCCTTTTAGTATTCCATATTTCTTTATCGCCTGTACGGCGTATTCTGAGCAACTTGGATAAAACCTACAACTAGGTGCTTTAAGAGGAGATAGGAATTTCTGATAGAAAAATATTATACCTAAAAGAAATTTAGTTATTAATTCACGAATTTTTCTCATAAAAAATTCCTGCTCTTTTCCAGATATTAATTATCGTTTTTTGAACTTCTTCAAGAGAAGCATTAATAATTGCTCCTCGAGCTATCAATATCATCTGATAATCTTTCTTCAATCCAGAAAGATTCAATCTAACTGCTTCCCGTAACAGTCTTTTGGCACGATTGCGTTTAACCGCATTACCTACTTTTTTGGAGGCTATAAATCCATACCTGACAGGACTTTGTTGAAAAATATAAATCACAACATATCTAGAAGGATAACTTTTACCATGGGCAAATACACTTCGAAAACTGGCCTTTTTTTGCATTCTGTATACTCGTTTCAGCATACCGCTCTCCTTCTTCCAAGAGCTATTACTAAAAAAGGCCACATTAATGCAGCCTTTAAACAGCTAACTTTTTCCGACCTTTTAATCGACGACGTCTTAAAACACTTTTTCCGCCAGTTGATCTCATCCTTTTTAAGAATCCATGAACTCTTTTATGACGACGGGCTTTCGGCTGATATGTCCTTTTCAAAGCAAACACCCCCTTATATATTGACATCATGTAACTAACAAATCTAAAAACAGACTACCAAAAATTATACTCTAATTATTTTTATCATGTCAAGGAAATAGGAAATACCTTTTTGTGGACAATCTTGTTGTTAAAACTGTTAATATGTCCAATGTGTTTGTGTACAAGTATTATTATACTTAATTTTCTGTTGATAAGGTTAGGAAAACTTGTTATGATAAGTTTACAAATTGGTTAATCAACTGACAATTTAAAAGTAATAATAGTTAACGATAATCTGTGGTGTTATCCACAAATATTTTTTTGAATTTGTGTATAACTTTTTTTTCGTTATATTTGTCTTTTTTAATTTAAACTTATGGAGGTTTCTTATGACTCCTAATACAGTATATTTGGAAGCTTTCTGGGAAAACATTCTAGAAAAGTTAAAAAGTGAGCTTTCAAAACCTAGTTATGATACCTGGTTATCCTCCACTAAATTGATTGATTTTACTAATAATACACTTACGGTAAGTGTTCCTAATGAATTCGCTAAAGACTGGTTAGAGAATAGATATTTAGGATTAGTCAAATCAACAATCCAGAATTACTTAAATACTCCTGTCTCGTTGACATTTGTAGCAGACCAGGAACAGCCTGAAAATGTACCAGTTGATCCAAGCCGTTTAAACTTTGGTTTATTATCTCATTCCTTAAACCCAAAGTATACATTTGATACCTTTGTAATAGGTAATGGTAATAGATTTGCTCATGCAGCTGCTTTAGCTGTGGCAGAAACACCTGCCAAATCATACAATCCTTTATTTGTGTATGGAGGCAGTGGTTTAGGAAAGACACATTTAATGCATGCAATCAGTCATGTTATAGTAAAAAATTATCCGGGAATGAAAATCCTTTATGTTACTGGAGAGCAGTTTACCAACGAACTTATTGATTCTATCCGTTATGAAAGACAGGTTGAATTTCGTAATACATATCGTAAAATAGACGTCTTATTAATTGATGACATTCAATTTTTAGCTGGTAAAGAAGGTACTCAAGAAGAGTTTTTCCATACTTTTAATACTCTATACGAAGCCAATAAACAGATTATTATCTCTTCAGATAGGCCTCCAAAGGAAATACCTACCCTTGAAGAAAGGTTACGGTCTCGATTTGAATGGGGCCTTACCACAGATATTAACCCTCCTGATTATGAAACACGTATTGCTATTTTAAGAAAGAAAGCCCAATTAGAGCAGTTTGCTGTTCCAGATGAAATAATTATTTTTATAGCTTCTGAGATTCAATCTAATATCAGGGAACTAGAGGGTGCCTTAAGTAAAATAACTGCCTACTGTATGCTAACTAACCAGAATATTACAATAAATCTGGCTGAAGAAATCCTAAAGGATATGATTCCTCCTAAAAATCAAAAAATTATCTCATCTGAACTTATTCAAAAAATTGTTGCTGAGCATTATAAAATGACTATTCAAGAATTTAAACTTAAAAAAAGGACAAGATCTGTATCTTTCCCTCGTCAAATAGCAATGTATCTATGTCGTGAACTTACAGATTTATCATTACCACAAATAGGTGAAAAATTTGGAGGACGTGATCATACTACTGTTATTCATGCGCATGATAAAATAAGAGAAATGAGAAAAACGGATCCTTTTATTGAAAAAAGTATCTCAGAAATAATAACCAAAATAAAAGCAAAGTAATAATTAACACACAAGTTATTAACACCAATAAGCAAGATAATGAAGTATATCCACAAGTTACTTTTATTGTTATACAACTTGCAACCCTGCTCCTATCAGGTATTACTGTTACTATTCACAATTAATTGATGTATACTACGTCTATTACTACTAAATTAATATCATATTAATTATAATAGAAAAAAAGAACTATTATTTTTTGGGGGTTCCTGCGTCACATTAGCTTATCCATGATTATCCTGATATAAGATCATCCATTGCGGCATTAGGCCATCCAAGGCCGTTAGGAGGTAAGAATGAAAATAATCTGTAAAAAAGAAGATCTACTCTTAGGTGTTAATACCGTGCAAAGAGCTGTTTCAAGCAAAAGTACTCTTCCTATACTTCAAAGTATTAAAATGAGGACAGAAAACAATTACTTATGGTTTGAAGCAACAGACTTAGAAATTGGAATTCGTTGCCAAATACCGGTTAACGTCATGGAAGAAGGACAAGTAGTAATTCCAGCAAAGTTGTTTTCAGAAATAGTAAGGAAACTTCCTGACACAGAAATAAAAATCGAAAGCCAGGACTCAAATATCAATATTTACTATTATAGTTCTGATTTTGTGATTAACGGTTATGATCCTGAAGAGTACCCCGAGATATCAGATATTTCTTCATCCGAGAATATAGAGATTCCAGCAACAATTTTCAAATCTATGATTAAGCAAACCATTATTGCTTGTGCGGTTGAAGAAACAAGACCGGTTTTTACAGGAATATTATTGCAGATAGAAGGAGAAAACATAAATCTAGTAAGTACGGATACACATAGACTAGCCCACAGTCAATCAGTTATTCCCGGCAACCAAAAAGAATTTAAAGGGATAATTCCATCTAAGACAATGCAAGAGATCTATAGACTCTTACAAGATGATGATATACTTTATATTAGTTATAATAATAATAGAGTTATTCTAAAATTTGGAAGTGTTCAAATAATCACCCGTTTAATAGAAGGTCAGTTTCCAAATTATAAACAGGTGATTCCACAAACATGTGGTACAAAATTACTTATTAATACTAAAAAATTCCTTGATACTGTTGAAAGAGCTTCACTTCTTTCAAGAGACAATTATCTTAAGACCAATACTGTAAGATTTAATATTGAAAATTCAGCAATCAATATAAATCAATTTTCTGAAACAGGAAAAATTAATGAAAAAATAGATATTGATCAAGATGGCGAAGACGTTACTATAGCATTTAATGCAAAATATATAATAGATGTTTTGAAAGTTGTTGAGACTGAAAACATCTTAATGGAATCATCTGGTTCTTTTAGCCCATGTATATTCAGACCAGAAGATGATGATAATTACCTTTGTCTAGTTTTGCCTTTAAGGAGTTAGTGTATAAAATATAAATGTATATAAAAGATTTACATTTAAAAAATTTTAGAAATTACAAAGTACAACATATTCAATTTCAACAAGGCATTAATCTCTTAATTGGTAGTAATGGACAAGGAAAAACAAATATCATTGAAGCAATTAACTATTTACTTACAGGCAAATCTTACCGCATCAAACAAGAAGATGAATTGATTCTTTGGGAAGAGAATAGCTTTTATTTAAATGGAATTTTTAATGTTGTTGATAGAGATATTAATCTGGAAAGCTATTATGAGCCCAGAAAAAAAGTCATGAAGATTAATCAACTATCATGCAAAAAACTATCTGACTACGTTGGAACAATAAACGCAGTCTTTTTTTCACCTGATGATCTTAATATTATTAAGAAAGGGCCACAGGAAAGAAGAAGATTTCTCGATCACCTTATAAGCCAATTACGACCAGCGCATATACCTCTTTTGAACTCTTATTTAAGAATTATTAAACAAAAAAATATCCTTCTCAAATCAGAAAAGAACTATAATCTTCTTAAAAGTCAAATACAAGTTTGGAATGAACAGCTTATCGAACTTGGATTAAAGATAATTAAAAACCGTTGGGATTTCACAGATAGACTAAATGAATATTGCAGCCCTATTTTTAACCAGATATTTTCTCCAGAATACAATATGGATTTAATCTATCTGACAACGGGAAAATCATTGGAAGAAGCTCTAGAGAACTTCCCAGATTATATCTTTAAAAAAATGGCACAAGAAATTGAAAGAAAAGCCGTTTTAGTAGGACCACATAGAGATGATGTTCAGATTATCTTTAATAATAAAGAGGCTAAGCTATTTGCATCTCAAGGACAGCAGCGAGCTTTGGTGCTTTGTTTGAAGTTGGCAGAAATGGAGATAATATTAAATGAGAAAGGGGAATATCCTATATTGCTCCTTGATGACGTATTATCTGAGCTTGACAGCTATAGAAGGCAGTACCTCATGAATTATATTCGTTCATCACAAAAGCAGACGATAATTACCATGACAGACTTAGAAGAAGAGCTAATCACCTGTGATACACCTATTTTTGAAGTTAACAAAGGTAGGATAAGGAGGAAAGATTAATTGTTTTTACACTTAGGCAATAACTGCATGATTCGAAAGGATAAGATTATTACCATACTAGATTTGAATACAGCTGGAAGTAATGAAAATGCTCGTAGCCTTTTGGACAATATCTTAAAAAGAGGAGAGGTTCATAATATCTCTGAAAAAGGTAAAGAGAAAGCATTTGTGATTTCAGATTCAGGCAACTATCTTTCACCAATTTCTTCAACGACACTGTTGAAGAGAAGTCAAAGTGATTTAGATATTGAAAGTCTATAACACTAATCTCCAGTTTAGATTTAATAGACATCAGCGAATAGGGAAGTCTTACCTCTCTCTTGCGGAGAGGTTTTGATGTTTGAAAAAAGACCATTTTTGGTGTATAATGCTAGGGTTAAAGGATAATTTTGGGAGGGAGCAGCTTTGCAAAAAAATATAGATATGGAGACAATAAAAGATTCAGTCTCCGATTACAATGCTGGTCAGATAGAAGTACTTGAAGGATTGGAAGCTGTTCGCAAACGTCCAGGTATGTATATAGGATCAACAAGTAGTCGTGGGCTTCATCATCTCGTTTATGAAATAGTAGATAACAGCATTGATGAAGCAATGGCTGGATTCTGTGATAATATCCAAGTAACCATCCATGAGAATAATAGCATAACTGTTAAAGATAACGGTCGTGGAATACCGGTTGATATGCATCCAAAAATGAAGAAACCTGCTATCGAAGTAGCACTAACAGTACTTCATGCAGGAGGAAAATTTAACGGAGATGCTTATAAAGTTTCTGGTGGTTTACACGGAGTAGGAATGAGTGTTGTTAATGCTCTTTCTATTTGGCTCAATGTTGAAGTCAAAAAGGATGGAAAAAGGTATTATCAAGAATACTCAAAGGGAGTACCTACTAGTAAACTCCAAGAAATAGGTACCTACAAAGGTAGATCAGGCACGAAAATATCTTTTCAACCTGATCCGGAAATATTCGAAGATATTATCTATGATTATGAAATCCTATCCAACAGATTAAATGAGTTATCCTTCCTCAATAAAAATGTTACGATTTCTTTGAAAGATGAGAGAACGGATACTGAAGAAGTTTTTACTCATAGTGAAGGAATAATTGATTTTGTTAAATTTCTTAATAAAAATAAAGATATTGTTAATATCAAACCGATTGTCTTTGAAACTGAAAGAGATACCGCTCAGGTTGAGATAGCCATTCAATATAACGAAGGCTATACAGAAAATCTCTTGTCTTATGCCAATAATATTAAAACATCAGAAGGCGGAACTCATGAAGCCGGATTCAAAGCCGCTTTAACGCGTATTATTAACGATTATGCACGAAAAAATAATATACTTAAAGCGAACGAAAATAACCTAAGTGGTGAAGATGTCCGTGAAGGAATCACCGCAATTATCTCTGTTAAAGTTAAGGAACCTCAATTTGAAGGACAAACCAAGACAAAACTTGGTAACAGTGAGATTAGGTCTATCGTAGACAATGTTGTTGGTGAAGGATTAACTACATTTTTTGAAGAAAACCCATCGATTAGTAAGAAGATAGTAGAAAAAGGATTACAAGCTGCTAGAGCCCGCTTAGCCGCACGGAAAGCAAGAGATTTGACTCGGCGCAAGAACGCTTTAGAAAGTACGGCATTACCGGGGAAACTAGCAGATTGTTCTTGGAAAGATCCCAGATATTGCGAAGTCTATCTCGTGGAAGGTGATAGTGCTGGAGGTTCTGCCAAACAAGGAAGAGATCAAAAATTCCAAGCTATCCTGCCACTCAGAGGTAAAATATTAAATGTTGAAAAGGCAAGATTAGATAAGATACTTGCCAACAATGAGATAAGAGCAATGATTACTGCTTTTGGAACAGGTATATCAGAAGATTTTGATATTGAGAAAGCTCGGTACCATAAGATAGTTATTATGACCGATGCTGATGTAGATGGTGCTCATATTAGAATTCTCTTGCTTACCTTCTTCTATCGTTATATGAAACCACTTATAGAGAATAATTATGTCTATATAGCCCAGCCACCCCTTTTCAAAATAAAAAAAGGGAAAGACATCCAATACGCCTATAGTGATGAAGAGTTAAATCAAACTCTTACACGAATCGGTAGAGATCGAGTTGAACTGCAACGATACAAAGGTCTTGGAGAGATGAACGCTGAACAGCTATGGGAGACAACCATGGATCCGGAAACTCGAACCATCTTACAAGTTAAGATGGAGGACGCTATCAAGGCTGATAATCTTTTCACAATCCTAATGGGTGATAAAGTTGAACCACGGAAAGAATTTATTCAAAAACATGCTAAAGATGTACGTAATTTGGATATCTAAGAAAAGGAGCGGACGCTGATGTCCATGGAACTTTTTAACGGAAAAGTATTTCCAATTGAAATCTCTGAAGAATTAAAAAAATCATTCATAGATTATTCTATGAGTGTTATCGTCAGTAGAGCATTACCAGATGTAAGAGATGGACTAAAACCGGTTCATCGGAGAATACTCTACGCTCTCCATGAACTAGGGATGACTCCTAATAAGTCTTATAGTAAATCTGCCAGACTGGTAGGGGACTGCATGGGAAAATTCCATCCTCATGGAGATTCATCTATCTATGATGCAGTTGTCCGAATGGCCCAGGATTTTTCCAGCCGCTATCCTATGATTGATGGCCACGGAAATTTTGGCTCTGTTGATGGAGACTCGGCTGCAGCTATGAGATATACGGAACTACGTATGGCTCCTCTAGCGACTTACATGCTTGCTGATATCGAAAAAGACACAGTAGACTTCGTTCCCAACTATGATGAGAAAGAAAAAGAACCCGTAGTATTACCTGCTAAGGTTCCTAATCTACTGATTAATGGTTCATCAGGTATAGCTGTAGGAATGGCTACCAATATCCCACCTCATAACTTAGGTGAGATCATCGATGGTGTTGTCTATCTTATAGACAAACAAGATGATCCGAGCGAGTATGCTCAACCAGATATCAAAGACCTTATGCAATTTATTAAAGGCCCAGATTTTCCTACGGGAGGCCAGATAATGGGCACGGAAGGAATCATCAGTGCCTATACCACAGGTAAGGGATCCGTCAAAACCCGAGCCAAAGTGAATATCGAAAAGATGGAAAAGTCCAATAAGATGCAGATCGTAGTAACAGAAATCCCGTATATGGTCAATAAGTCAAGATTAATAGAAAAAATAGCCGAACTTGTACAGGAAAAGAAAATCGATGGAATTACTGACTTACGAGATGAGTCTACCCGCAAAGGGATGCGTATTGTTGTTGAGTTAAGGAGAGATGTTAACCCTCAAGTTATTCTTAACCAGCTTTATAAACATACCCAAATGGAAGATAGCTTTGGTATAAATCTTCTGGCTTTAGTAGATGGAGCTCCCAAGGTTTTGAATCTAAAAGAAATACTAGAGCACTTTATTAAACATCAGAAAGAAATCATCATTAGACGCAGCCAGTTTGAACTGAGAAAAGCTGAAGATGAAGCCCATATCTTAGAAGGATTACGCAAAGCACTTGATCACATCGATGAAGTTATTAAAATCATTCGTGGTTCTAAGGATGATCAGACAGCTAGAACTAAACTTATCGACCAGTTTGAATTCAGTGAAAAACAAGCACAAGCTATCTTGGATATGCGCTTAAGAAGGTTGACTGGACTAGAGCGAACTAAACTAGAAGAACAACTTCAAAAGCTCTTGGATGAGATTGCTTATCTAACTGCTGTGCTTAACTCGGATAAAATGGTCAGAGAAATAATAAAAAAAGAATTACAAGAAATCCGAACTAAGTTTGCTGATGCACGCAGATCAGAAATCACTTTTGATGCCACAAAGATGGAGATTGAAGATCTAATTGCCGAGGAAGATGTAGTCATAACCGTAACGCATAGAGGTTATATCAAGAGATTACCCTTGACTACCTATCGTACTCAAAGGCGTGGTGGGCGCGGGGTAAGTGGTATGGCTACAGGAGAGAATGATTTTGTAGAAAGGTTATTCATTGCTTCTACCCATCATTTTATCCTCGTCTTTACAACTAAAGGAAAAGTGTATAGACTTCGAGCTCATGAGATTCCTGAAGCCAGCAGAACAGCGAAAGGAACTGCCATAGTTAATCTGCTCAATCTTTCCCAAGATGAGCAGGTCACAGCTACTATTGCTGTTCGCGATTTTAAAGGGGATCATCAGCTTCTTACAGCTACTAAAAACGGCATAGTTAAGAAGACTTCCTTATCAGACTATGATACCCAAAGACGTGATGGCTTGATAGCACTCAAGCTTGACGATAACGATGAACTGATCGGAGTTCGCTTAACCAAAGGGGTAGATGATGTTGTTATCGCTACCCGTCACGGTTTAATAATCCGTTTCTCCGAAGCAAATGTCCGCTCTATGGGACGTACAGCCCGAGGTGTTCGCGGAATCAAGCTAAGGAAAGAAGACTATGTTATTTCTATGGATGTAATAGATAGTTCAGAGAAAAAGCTTGAACTGTTAACAGTAACTGAAAATGGTTTTGCTAAGAGAACACCTTTGAAAGATGTCCGGACACAAGGCCGGGGAGGAACAGGAATCATCGGCCATAAGGTGAATGATAAGACAGGACTCATGGCAGGAATCAAAGTGGTAACCTCCGATGAAGAGCTAATGGTTATTACAGACGAAGGTATAGTTATTCGTCAAGGAGTGAGCGGAATATCAGTGCAGGGTAGAACAGCACAGGGAGTGACCGCCATGAGAACGAAAGATAGTAAGGTAGTGGCTATCGCGAAATTTATTAGCAGAGAAGAAGAATAAATTATCGCACAATGGATATGACAATATACAAGATATTCTAAAGTTATTTAGGGGGAAACAAACATGGCAGAAGTAGCATCTTGGAAAGTTAAAACAGGATTAGCAGAAATGCTCAAAGGCGGTGTCATCATGGATGTCACCACTCCAGAACAAGCAAAGATAGCAGAAGAAGCAGGAGCCTGCTCCGTAATGGCACTAGAGAGAGTACCTTCAGATATTAGAGCTGCAGGTGGAGTAGCTCGTATGGCTGAACCTTCGATAATCAAAGGGATTATGGAAGCAGTGACAATACCAGTAATGGCCAAGGCAAGAATAGGCCACTTCGTAGAAGCCCAAATTCTAGAAGCTCTTGGAGCAGATTATATTGACGAGAGTGAAGTCCTCACTCCTGCTGACGATCTCTATCATATTGATAAGAACAAATTTAAAGTTCCTTTTGTCTGTGGATCACGTAACCTTGGTGAAGCTCTGCGTCGGATAGGCGAAGGGGCCGCCATGATCAGAACCAAGGGCGAGCCTGGAACAGGAAACATCGTGGAAGCGGTTCGTCATATGCGGACAGTTATGTCTGAAATTCGTAAACTTACAACCATGCCCAAGGAAGAATTAATGGCTGCAGCTAAAGAAATGGCAGCACCTTATGATTTGGTTCTATATGTAGCAGAGAATGGCAGACTGCCAGTAGTTAATTTTGCTGCCGGTGGAATAGCGACTCCTGCAGATGCTGCTCTTATGATGCAGTTAGGCTGTGATGGTATTTTCGTAGGCTCAGGTATATTTAAATCTTCCGAACCTGCCAAGAGAGCTCGAGCTATAGTACTGGCAACAACCCATTATAATGATCCGGAAATGTTGGCTAAGCTTTCTCAAGACTTGGGAGAGGCTATGCCTGGATTAGAGATCTCTTCCATATCCCAAGCGGAACGGATGCAGGAACGTGGATGGTAAAAGAACAAAACGCATAGGTGTTCTAGCCATACAAGGTGCTTTTCGGGAACACCGTAAGGTTCTAGAAAAATTGGGGGTACAGGTTGTAGAAGTTCGTTCCAAAGAAGACTTGACTGACCTTCAAGGACTAATTATTCCAGGAGGAGAAAGCACAGCTATCGGTAAACAATTAGAACTGGATGGCTTTGGAGACAGGATTAGAGAGATGTCGGACCAAGGAGTTCCTATCTTCGGTACCTGTGCAGGCATGATTCTATTAAGTAAAAGAGTAGATCAAAGTCAACAATACACTTTAGGTCTGATGGACACTCTCGTGAAAAGGAATGCATTTGGCCGGCAAATTGCCAGCTTTGAAGCTGATATCTCAGTTAAAGGATTCTCAGGAGATGTAAGAGCAGTCTTTATCAGAGCACCATATGTATTGGAAACCGGTTCTCAGGTAGAAGTACTAGGAGAGTATTCTGGTAAGATAGTATTCGTACGGCAGAATAATATTTTGGCGTGTGCTTTTCATCCGGAACTGACATCAGATGAAAAAGTCCATAAGTACTTTTTGCAGATGATTTAAGCTAATCAAAATATAGGAGGTCCCGTTATGCTCGATCTAAAATTTGTACGCACCAATCCAGATGTTGTCAGAGAGGCCTTAACTAAACGTCATGCAGATATCAACCTGGATGAGTTCCTCGGACAGGAAGAAAAGAGGCGTCAGATCTTATTTGAGGTAGAAACACTCAAAGCTGAGCGTAACAGGGTGTCTGAAGAAGTAGCTAACCTGAAAAAAAGCGGGCAAAATGCTGATGACCTCATAGTTAATATGAGGGAAGTTGGCCAGCAAATTAAAGAGTTCGAAACCATACTTGGAGAGATAGAGCAGAAGATGGGTGAGGTCCTGTACCTCATACCAAACATACCTCATCATTCTGTCCCCGTTGGTAAAGATGAAAGTGATAACATTGAAGTACGTAAATGGGGAAATCCACGAAAATTTGATTTTGAACCCTTAGCACATTTCGAACTAGGAGAACAACATGATATCCTGGATTTTGGCAGAGCGGGTAAGGTAACTGGAGCCAGATTTACCTTCTACAAAGGGTTAGGGGCCAAACTCGAAAGAGCATTAATAAACTTCATGCTTGATAGGCATTCTGTCAAAGGCTATGTTGAAATTTTCCCGCCATTTATGGTAAATCGTCAATCTATGACTGGAACGGGGCAGCTTCCAAAATTTGAAGAAGACGCATTTAAAATTGAAAATACAGATTATTTTTTGATTCCGACCGCTGAAGTTCCTGTTACTAATCTTTATAGAGATGAGATTCTTGATGCTGAAAAACTTCCCTTACACTACTGTGCTTACAGTGCCTGCTTCAGAGCCGAAGCCGGGGCTGCAGGCCGAGACACAAGAGGGCTTATTCGCCAGCATCAGTTCAATAAAGTTGAATTAGTAAAATTCGCTTTTCCGGAGAACTCCTATGATGAACTAGAAAAACTCACCAATGATGCTGAAGACATTCTCCAAGCATTGGAACTGCCCTATAGAGTAGTTACCCTGGCTACCGGAGATTTGGGGTTCAGTTCTGCTAAAACCTATGATATAGAAGTTTGGCTGCCGAGCTTCAACACGTATCGAGAAATCTCTTCTTGTAGTAATTTTGAAGACTTCCAAGCAAGAAGAGCTAATATCCGTTTCCGTCGAGGAACAAGAGAAAAACCGGAATTCGTCCATACCTTAAACGGCAGTGGTCTAGCAGTAGGCAGAACGGTCTCAGCTATCTTGGAGAATTTTCAAGATAGAGAAGGACGAATCAGTATTCCTAAAGTATTACAGCCTTATATGGGAGTAGAATATATCTAAACGAAAAACTAATAGTATTAAATAAAACTAAAACAGAAACAGAAAACCAAAAAAAGTTCTTGATTTTTGTTTGAAAATCTCCTAATATTACTTATTGTCTGAATGCCAAGAATATGATATACTAGCTATCGTCTCACTATCGTATTGTAAAAGTTCTAGGTGATAGAAGACTAACATTATGGAGGGGTGTCCGAGCGGTTTAAGGAGCCGGTCTTGAAAACCGGTGACCTCGTAAGGGGCCGTGGGTTCGAATCCCACCCCCTCCGCCATTATCGAAGTACGAGAATCGAGATTTGAACATCGAACTTCGAAGACTGTAAGCAGAATTTAAGAAAACTCAAAAACTCGGAAAAACTTAACAACTCTAAAACTAAGAGATATACACGTAATTGAACATCAAATATCTAACACGAATATCCAACAGCCGATAATGAATAATGAGCAACTAAATCTAGTATCTAATTAATGGCCTCGTAGCTCAGTGGATAGAGCGGGGGTTTCCTAAACCCTGTCTTGCGGAGGTTCGACTCCTCCCGGGGTCACCATAATGCATAGTGAAGAACTCCTTTTAATCTTACTAAGATGACTAATCTTAATAAGATTTAATTATATATAGGACTCGCAGGAGGAAAGGAGTAGACGCCTTAACCATGAAACATGAAGATTGGATGCGTCTTGCTCTTAAACAAGCTGAAAAAGGATTTGAATTAGATGAGGTACCCATCGGTGCAATTATTGTGCGAAAGGGAGAAATCTTAACGCTAGCTTATAATGAAAAGGAACTATGTCAGGATCCAACTGCTCATGCCGAGATAGTTGCTATCAGGCGCGCTTCAGAGACTTTAGGTCACTGGCGATTAACAGATTGTACACTTTATGTTACCTTAGAGCCTTGTCCGATGTGTGCAGGGGCGATAATCCAGTCCCGGCTTAAACATCTAGTATATGGAGCGAGCGACCCCAAAGGAGGGGCGGTTGAATCCGTGATGAGTGTTCTCAATGAGAAAGCGTGGAATCATAAAGTGGAAGTAACTGCAGGAATACTGGAAGAAGAATGTGCGAATATATTAAAGACATATTTTAAAGAAAAAAGAACAAATAAAAAATAGTGTATAAAAATCAAAGATAGATATTAAAAATATACATGAAAATTTTCATGAAAAATATTTTAATAGATATTGATTATATTGAAATGGTTAAGGATGGATTGATAAAAATATTTGCCTAAAATATTACAATCATACTTGTTTAGAATGTAGTTATCTTACAAAAAAGATAGTAATTATGGAGAGATGGCTGAGCTGGTCTAAGGCACCGCACTCGAAATGCGGAGTATCCGCAAGGGTACCGTGGGTTCGAATCCCACTCTCTCCGCCACAATCATAAACACAAAATTAAACATTATTATAAATTACTTGGCACATTGTACCGTAGTACATATACATATTTAAAGAGAACGTGAATGATGATATCATCATTCACGTTCTCTTTATAATTACAAGGATTTGACTGAATAATAAAGAGCAGTTAAAGACTTAAGTATGAAGTTGTTGTCCATATTATGGAAAAGATGTAGAATAGTAGAGTATAAAAAGATAATAAGAAGAGAAATTATAGAATGATTGCCTTAAGGAAAAAGTATATGGAAGATAAAAGTAATTTACCCGCAACACATGCGTGTATACCATTTAAAATTTGACTTTACCCGCAACTTTTTAGCGGGTAAACGACGTTGAACAAAACCGCTACGCGGTGGCGTAAATATATTAGTAACCTCCCCATACTTATTTACTTTACAGGAAACAATAACCAAAAAGCTGTAAAGGAATGATAGGTATGTCACAGTTGCGAGACAAAATGAAGATGGACTTAGAACTCAAGGGGTTTAGTCCAAACACAAAGAAAGCTTACCTCAAAAATGCTGAGCGATTCGCAAATCATTTTGCAAAATCACCTGCAATGATGGGAGAATCAGAAATCAGAGAGTATCTTCGCCATTTGGCGAGCCGGAATGTCAGTGATTCTTATATAAGTAGTGTTTACAGTTCACTGAAATTTCTTTACCAGGTATCCTTACAAAGAAATTGGAATAACTTATCCATTCCCAGGACTAAGGCAGAAAAGAGACTACCGTATGTACTTGCTACCTCGGAGATTA